>NZ_JBWKWY010000040.1:0-46332 GCF_059422465.1 Pseudomonas sp. GW821-FHT01D09 | reverse complement strand
CGGCATCGCTACTACAATCCAGATAATGGCCGCTACCTGACGCCCGACCCGGTGAAGTTGGCCGGTGGGTTGAACGGTTATTTGTATGTGCCCAACCCTACGGGGTGGGTGGATCCGTTGGGGTTGAACTCATGCCCGGGCAAAGAAAAATGTGAGCCCGTAACTGAAGGCCAAAACCCGTCCACCAACACAGAAACCAACGAGGGCGCGCCCTCCGCTCCGCCCCCCGCAACGAAAAAACAATATCTTTACAGGGGCGACTCCAGACATCCAAATGAAATTTTTAAACATGGATTCAAGAGTAGAGGAAAAAGCACGGACCTGCTCTTGCATTCAAGAGACAATACGAATCCACCAAGCAACTTTGTACCCACCTCAACCTCAAGGGACGTAGGTATGACATTTGCAACAAGTTTCGGATTAGAAGATGGCTTTTTGTACACCTTAAAAAAGATACCCGGTCGAGACGTCAACAAAGAATTAGAATACTATCCGACTACAAAATAGAAAAAGAAATAGCCATCCCCGACCGTATTGATCGAAAAGACATATTAGGTGCAACCCCAGTAAACGAAGATGGTACAAGCGCAAACTACAGCTTAATAAACCCTTATAGAAAGTAACTCATGAAAAAAATAGAAATAAGCATACTCAACAAAGGCAATATTGAAAAAGCAACAGTTGAATATGATCGAAACACCGGTGCACTTTTTATAACCTTTTCCGACCAAACAAAAAAAACATACTCCGGATTGGATGTTTTCCGTTCATTTGGTTTACTACGAAAGGAATTTAGCGACATAAAGTTCCTGTGCAAAGGCTCAAAAATCAATGTTTTCCCTTCTGCGATGTCATCATCAATGTCGGGTGGACTGGTGGCCTATGAAATGAAACTAGGTGAGCCTGACCCCGAAATGGTGCGCATATTCGATTACGAAGAACATGATCTGACGAGTGATATCGAGGAACAAGTTGAATTTCGCGAGCGTTGGGGAGACTCGCTAAGATAAAAGGACGAAGCTATTTGATCGCAAGTCATGAGCCACGAGCCAACAACATCGCCACCATCAACAACAACACCGCCGTGACCTTCTGCAACAGCACCCGTTTGCGCGGCGACTCAAGCACATGTTTGATGCGCTGGCCGAAGTAGCAGTACAGGCAGCCACTGGCGAACTGCAGGATCAGGAATGTCAGGCCGAGGATGGCGATATCACCGGCGGCGCTGGCCTGCCCGACGGCGGCAAACTGCGGGAACACTGCGCTGAACAGGATGATTGCCTTGGGGTTGGACAAACCGGTAAGCAAGCCCTTGCCGAACAGGTCACGGGGCGTTTCCGGCCCTGGCCCGGCGGTGTTGATCTGCACGCCACTGCTGGTCCATTGCTTGTAGGCCAGGTAGAGAATATAGGCCACGCCCACCAGTTGGATGCCCTGGGTAATCAGCGGGTAGCCCTTGATCAACTCGGAAAAGCCCACGGCAAAGATCAGGATCGAAATCAGGTACGACACGCTGGCACCGAACTGGGCCGGCAAGGAATGGCGCAAGCCATCCTTCAGCCCCAGGCTCAGCAGCAGCAAGGTCATAGGGCCGGGGCTGAAGGCCAGGGTGGCGCACAGCACCAGGAAATACAGGAAGGACGACAGCGTAAGGGCAGTGACCATGGTGGGTAATTTCACGACGGGGAGGAATGTTGCGCAGTCTAGGGCGCAGATCCGGTGCCGGGCAGGTAAACTCAGCGGTTATTTACGCAGGCTTTACCGGCAAAGTGACCGGCAAACTTTCAGGACATCACAATGCCCCTTCCGCAGATCCACTTCCACGACCACGCCCCCAAGGTCCAGCAGATCGTCGAGGCCTTCGCCCATGCTATCGAGCAAGGCGAACTGGCCGCCGGCAGCAAACTGCCGTCGGTGCGTGAGCTGGGAGCGCAGTTGGGTGTCGGAAAATTTACGGTCAATGAAGCCCTGGACCGCCTGCGTGGCCAACATCTGCTGACCTCGCGCCAGGGCCGTGGGCACTTTGTCGCCCAGCGCCAGACGCAGCCGTCGTCCAGCAACTGGGTGGACCTGCTGCCCCAGGATTTGCTCAGCGTGCTGCGCCGTCCCATGCTGACCGGCCAGGGCGAGCTGCGCCCCGGTGGCGGCCACCTACCCGAAGACTGGCTCGATTCCGAGGCCTTGCGCCAGGCCCTGCGCAGTGTGGTGCGGGCCCCTTCCCTGCGCGTGGCCGGCATGGGCACGCCGGCGGGTTTTCTGCCGCTGCGCCAGGCCCTGCAACAAAAACTGCAGGGCGATGGCCTGGCGGTGCCGGTGGAACAGATCATCACCACACCCAGCACCCTGCAAGGCCTGGATATGTTGATGCGCCTGCTGGCGCGCCCCGGCGACACGGTGCTGCTGGATGCACCGTGCTATTTCAACTTCCACGCCAACCTGGCGTTGCATGGGGTCAAGGTGGTGACACTGCCGCGCGGCCCGGAGGGGTTCGACCTGGCGGCCCTGGAGCAGTTGCTCGCCGAAGAACGGCCCAGCCTGTATGTGACCACCAGCATCCTGCACAACCCCACCGGCCATTCCTTCAGCGCGGCCCAGGCCTTTGGGCTGCTGCAACTGATGCGCCAGTATCACTGCCATATCATCGAGGACGACCTCTACGGCGATCTGCACCCCAACCCGCCGCCCCGCCTGGCGGCACTGGCCGGGTTGGAGCAGGTGACCTACCTGGCGGGTTTCTCGAAAACCCTCAGCGCCAATACCCGGGTCAGCTATGTGGTGGCCGCGCCGCAACTGGCGGCCAACCTGACCAATATGAAGTTGATGAGCGGCGGCGTGACCTCGGAGCTGTTCGAGCAACTGGTCTACCGCCTGCTCAGTGAAGGCAGCTATGCCCGGCACCGCAAGCGCATGGTGCAGCGCCTGTTGGAAGCGGGCACCCGGGTGGAGCAATGGCTGCGCCGCTGTGGCTGTGAACTGCCCATGGGCTATGAGGCGGGGATGTTTATCTGGGCGCGCCTGCCGGCCGGGGTCAATGGGGAACAACTGGCCGAGGAGGGGCTCAAGCGCGGCATGGTGTTGGCGCCGGGGGCGTTGTTTGGGTATGAGCCGGGCGTGGGGGATTTTATGCGGTTCAATGTGGCGCATTGTGATGACCCACGGGTCCGGCAAGCCATCGAGCAATTGTTGCGCTGATCCCCTGTGGCTGGCTTACCCGCGATAGCAGTGTGTCAGCCCCCCCATGTATCAACTGATCGTCAGTCATCGCGGGCAAGCCCACTCCCACATGGGCTCATGTCGAGTGCACACAAAAACGCAACACTGTACCGCTTCAAATGTGATGGTCGCTGCTGCCCAGGGTTTATATAGTCCAGACCAACAGCCACCCGCCATGAGCCCCAGGGCCCATCACCAGGAAGCGCTCAATGACCGACCTTCACGACCTCACGGCCGCGCAATTGCTGGCAAGCTTCGCCAGCCGCCAGCTCTCCCCCATCGACTACTACGACCACCTGCTGGGCCATATCGACCGCTGGGAGCCGCAGATCCGTGCCCTGTATGCCTTCGATCCCGAGCAGGTGCGCCGGCAAGCCCAGGCCTCCACCGAGCGTTGGAACAAAGGCCAGCCCAATGGCGTGCTCGATGGCGTGCCCGTGACCATCAAGGAACTGGTGGCCACCGAGGGCACGCCGATTCCCCTCGGCAGCGCCGCCACCCGCCTGACCCCGGCCCTCAGGGACGCCCCGCCCGCCGCGCGGATGCGGGAAGCCGGGGCGATTGTGCTGGCCAAGACCACTGTCCCGGATTTCGGCATGCTCTCCTCCGGCCTGTCGAGCTTCCATGGCATCACCCGCAACCCATGGAATACCGCCAACAACACCGGCGGTTCCAGCTCGGGCGCTGCCGCTGCGGCCGCCGCCGGTTACGGGCCGCTGCATATCGGCACCGATATCGGCGGCTCAGTGCGCTTGCCCGCCGCCTGGTGCGGCCTGGTGGGGTTCAAGCCGACACTGGGGCGTATCCCGATTGACCCGTACTACACCGGCCGCACCGCCGGGCCCATGACCCGCACGGTAGACGACTGCGTGCTGATGATGCAGCACCTGGCCCGCCCCGACGCCCGCGACGCCACCAGCCTGCCGCCGCTGACCGGCGAGTGGAGCAACCAGCCGCTGTCGGTCAAGGGCCTGCGCGTCGGCCTGATGCTGGAGCCCGGTGCCGGCCTGCAACCGGAAGGTTTCGTGTGCGCCGCGGTGGAGCATGCCGCGCGCCTGTTCGAGGCCCATGGCGCCAAGGTCACGCTGATCCCGCCGATCATGGACCGCGCCCAGCTCGACGGCCTCGACCAGTTCTGGCGCGCCCGGCAATGGGGCGACTTGTCGGCCTTGAGCAGCGAGCAGTTCGATAAGGTCTTGCCGTACATCCGCGACTGGGCCGCACCCGGTGCCGATATCAGTGGCGTGCAGGCCGTGCAGGGCTTCAACCAGACCTTCGAGATGCGCCGCCGCACCGCCCAGGCCTTCAGCGACATGGACCTGATCCTGTCGCCCACCAACCAGGTCAACGCGTTCCCCGCCGAATGGCCGTCACCGAGCAATGACCCGCAATTACCGTTTGAACACATCGTGTTCACCGTGCCCTGGAATATGGGCGAGCAACCGGCGCTGTCGATCAACTGTGGTTTTGCCGCCGATGGCATGCCCATCGGCCTGCAGATGATCGCCCCCCGCTTTGCCGATATCTGGCTGCTGCAAATCGCAAAAACCTATGAGAGCTGGCGTGGCGCAATCCACCAATGGCCGAACCCGAACTGACCTTGACGCTGTAACCGAACTGCCCACCCACACGCCCGCTCCCTGGCCACAAGGCCGGGGCCTGGACGACCTATAACTAAAACCGAGGGGCTGGTATGCACACTGAACAATTGACTCGCGAGGGTCCCGAGCACACACACCAAACGCCGGCGCCGGATGCCGGGCGCAAGAGCATCTTCGCCGTAGTGCTGGGCAATGCCGTGGAGTTTTTCGACTTTGGGGTCTACGCGACCTTCGCGGTAATGATCGGCCACACGTTTTTCCCGTCTGACAGCGCCTTCGTCAGCTTGATGCTCTCGGTCACGGCCTTTGGCATCGGCTTTATCGTGCGGCCCCTGGGTGCGGTGCTGATTGGCGCCTACGCCGACCGCGTCGGGCGCAAGCCGGCGATGTTGCTGACCCTGGTGATGATGGCGGTGGGCACCGGCAGTATTGCGATATTGCCCGGCTACGAGACCATCGGGATCGCCGCACCGATCCTGCTGGTGGTGACACGCATGATTCAGGGCCTGGCCTGGGGCGGTGAAGCCGGCCCCGCCACCACCTATATCCTGGAAGCCGCGCCGCCGCACAAACGCGGCACCTATGCCTGCTGGCAAGTGGTGGCCCAGGGCGTCGCCGCCATGGCCGCCGGGTTGGTGGGTTATACCCTGACCCAAGTGATGTCCCCCGAAGACCTCAACAGCTGGGGCTGGCGCGTGCCGTTCGTGTTTGGCCTGCTGGTGTTGCCGATTGGGATCTACATCCGCCGCAACCTGGCCGAGACCTTCCACGGCCAGGGCGAAACCACCAGCACCGGCGATCTGGTGCGCGAAGTCTGCGGCAAGCATCGGCGCGCCCTGGTCCTGGGCCTGCTGATCCTCTCGGGCAGCACCATCACCCAGTACTTCCTCAACTACATGACCACCTTTGCCCTCACCGAGCTGAAGCTGCCCACCAGTATTTCCATGCTCTCGACCCTGGTAGCCGGCGCGGCCATGGCGGTGTGCGCCGTGGCCGGCGGCATGTTGTGCGACCGCTTCGGGCGCCGGGTGATCCTGATGACGCCCCGGGTGGTGCTGTTGCTGATCCTGTTCCCGGCTTTGCAATTGATGACCGAGCACCCCAGCCCCGCGACCTTCCTCCTGACCCTGGCGCTGCTCTCGGGCCTGCATGGCATGAGCGGCGCGGCGTTGATCGTGTTGTTGGTGGAGAGCTTCCCAAAATCCGTGCGCTCCACCGGTTTCTCCATCGTCTACGCCTTTGGTGTGGCGGCGTTTGGCGGCACCGCGCAGATCATCATCACCTGGCTGATCGGCACCACAGGCGACCCGATGTCACCGGTGTGGTACCTGCTGATCGCCAACCTGGTGTGCCTCAGCGCTGCCTGGTTCGCCAAGGAAACCCGGCCCGTGCTGCCCGGCACCCCGGCCCGCGAAACCCGGCTCACAGAAGCCCCGGTGCGCTGATTGATTTATCCCTGCTGTGGCAAGGCTGCTTGCCACAGGTACAGTGCCCGGCCTAAGCGGCCGCCTTACTCTTCTTTGTGTGGGGATTGACCATGTATCCACGTCTTTTCCTGGCCGCCGCCCTGGCGTCCGGTACCCAGGCTTATGCTCAAGAAAACGCCCAGGCCAGCGCCCCCGGCTTTATCGAAGGCAGCAGCCTGGACCTGAACCTGCGTCACTACTATTCCAACCAGCACACCCAGCGCAGTACCTACCTGAGCATCAAGAAACCCGGCGGTATCGAACGCACCCGCGTGCGCGAGACCTGGGTGCAGACCGCCATGCTCAAGTACAGCTCCGGCTACACCCAGGGCGTGATTGGCGTGGGGGTGGATGTAGGCGTCTTCAGCGCGGTCAACCTGCAGCGCGGGCATGGCAAGGTGGCCAATGGCGGCGACCGCGTGCTGGTGGATAGCGACGGCGACGCGCTCCCGACCTGGAGCCGGCTGGGGGTGGGCGATGTGCGGTTGCGCCTGTCCAACACCGAACTCAAGGTCGGGCGCTTGATGACCGACAACCCGATCCTGCGCTACAAGGACAACCGCGCCCTGCCGTCCAGCTTCCAGGGCGTGGGCCTGTACAGCAACGAGCGGGACTGGCTGTCGGTGCAGGGCGGCAGTTTCGACCGGGCCATCCCGCGCACCGGCAGTGGCGCCGAACGCCTGACCACCACCTTCGGCAACCGTGCCTACAGCGGCGCGCGCATCAGTTACCTGGGGGCCACGCTCAAGCCGGGCTACGGCCTGGAAGCCAGCCTCTACGGCTCACGCTTCGAGGACATGTGGGACCAGTACTACCTGGGGCTGACCCACCGTATCGGCGACAAAAATACGCTGGCCCTCAAGACCGCCCTGCACTACTACCACACCCGGGACTCCGGCCAGCAGCGCCTGGGCTACATCGACAACGACGCCGCCAGCCTGGCCGTGACCGCCAACCACCAGGCCCACAGCCTGACCCTGGCCTGGCAACAGGTGTTGGGCAACGAGTACTTCGACTATGTGTGGGAATCCACCGGCAACTACATGGCCAACTCGTTGTACTCGGACTACAACGGCCCCAACGAAAAATCCTGGCAACTGCGCTACGACATCGACCTGGCGGCCTATGGCGTGCCCGGCCTGACGGCCAGCCTGTGGCACGCCAAGGGCTGGGGCATCGATGGCACGCACTATGAGGGCGATCGCAACGGCCGCAACACGGGCTACAACGTGCGTGGCCTGGATAACGCCAAGCACAACGAAAACGGCTTGATGCTGGCGTATGTGGTGCAGTCCGGGAAGCTGAAAAACAGCGTACTGCGCACCATCGTCTACAACCACCGCGCCAGTGGCGGGCAGATCGACGGCAGCTACGACGAGTTCAGGATCGTCGGTAACTTTCCCATCAACCTGTTCTGACACCCGCCTGTCGGCACCAGCAAGTGCCGATAGGTAATCTTCAGAATTCTTACACCCTGTATGCGACTGCTCCGGCATTGGTTCGCCGCCGACCTTGGTAAAAAACCAGTCCCTATGGACGGTTACCCAGGAACGCGGATGAAACCTTTGAAAGCAGCAGCGCTTTGCCTCATCAGTGGGTGGATGATGCTCATGAGTTCACCCGGCCAGGCCACGCCGCCGGGTATCGAATGGCTGGTCGATTGCCCGCGCCTGCCCGGGCGGGCCCTCGACCAGGAGGTGGTGGCGCGCACCCAGTGCGGCATCGTCACCGTGCCCCTGGACCATCAGGCCCCCAGCACACGCCCCCATCGCCTGACCATCACCCGGGTCGGGGCCCAGCAGCCCCTGGAACGCCGGGGCGTGATCTTCGTGCGGCCGGCCACGGCACAGGCAGATTTGCGCGGGGTGTTCGCGGTGCATCTGGCGACGGTGTGGAAGTACTACAACAACGAGGCGTACCGCACGCTGACACGCTTCTACGATGTGATTGAGCTAAGCCCGCGCAATGGGCCGGCCAGCGAGCAAGCGGCCTGGGACATGGAGTTCGTGCGCCAGCAACTGGGTGAGCCACGGATCAGCTTCCTGGGCATTGCCCAGGGCAATGCCCTCGGGGCCGGGTACGCCCAATTGTTTACCGATCGCGTCGAGCACATGGTGCTGATCGAGCCCGATGGCACCACCGCCCAGGCCTCCGCGACACTGCCCGCCACCCTGCGGCTCAAGGGCCCGTATCTACAGAGCACCACCACGGATGCCAGCCAGTGCGTAAACCGCTGGGCCGGCACCTACCTGGCCCATGGCAGGCAGCCGCCAGCGTCGGCCCGTTGCCTGGCCGACTAATCCACCAGCGCGCAACGCTGCATCGCGCTGGCCAGCATCTCCTGGCACTTGAGCACCGCCACCGAGCGCGGTCGGTTGCGGTAGCCGCACAGGTCGATGCGAATCCGCCCCAGGTGCTCATCGGCAATCGGCACCGCCACCAGGCCATCGCCCAGGTCGCGGGCCTCGGCATCCACCTGGGGCAGGATCAACACCGCTGCCCGTTGCCGGGCCAGGCTTTTCTGCACTTCCAGGGAACTGGTGGTAAACACCGGCTGGATCGTCACCCCACGCTTTTTCGCCGCCGCTTCCAGGGCCTGGCGCACGCCGTACGCCGAGTCGGGGATGGCCAGGGGTTGGCCTTCCAGCTCGCGCAGCTCAATGCTGTCGCGCAGGGCAAAGGGGTGTTCGGCGCTGACCAGCACGCGGTGCCACAACTCGCATTGCGCGGTGACCTCCACATCGGCGCGCTCCTGCAGATAGAACGCCAGGCCCAGGTCGGCCTCGCCACTGCACAGTGCATCCAGGGTGGCCGAGGCGCTGGCAATCACGATATTGAACGTGACCTTGGGGTGCGCCCGGTAGAACGCCGCGAGCACCGGCGCCAACACCGTGGAAACGATACTTTCTGACACATGGATGCTGATGTTACCCGCCACCTGGCTTTGCCGGCTGGCGATCACATCGCGCACCTGGTCGAGGCCGCGCAGGGTGCTGGTGACCTGTTCGGCCAGACACTCGCCCTCCACCGTCAGGCGGATACCACGCGGGCCGCGCTCAATCAGGGCGGCGCCAAAGAAGTGTTCCAGGTGTTCGATCTGCCGGCTGACGGCAGTGGGCGTGACGTACAAACGCTCGGCCGCCTTACGCAACGAGGCGCAGCGCGCCACCTCGTGAAAATACCGCAAGGCTCGTAATTGCATGCTCGGGTGCTCCTGCACAAAGACTGGACCCACATAGCACGCAATTACTGCGCCAGGCTCAATGTTGTGAACACGACACCTCAACTGTGGGAGCTGGCTTGCCTGCGATAGCGGTGGGTCAGGCAATATTTTCTCAGTTGATAAACCGCTATCGCAGGCAAGCCAGCTCCCACAGTTGATTTGAGTTGGCCTGCTAGTCCAAAGGTGGTTTACGACCTGTTTCCACTGAAAACGACCCCTGCCGTTGACGCCCCGCCCCAACCCCTATTAAGTGCTATTTATCCGCATTAATACGATAAATTAAAAACCATGCTCAGCCGCCCCCTGCGACGCAAACGCCAGAAGCTTTCCGATGTGATTGTCGAGTCGGTCAAGCGCTCGATCGTCACCGATGCCTTGAAGCCCGGCGACCGCCTGCCCACCGAGCGCGAATTGATGGAGAGCTTCCAATGCTCCAAGGGCTCGGCCCGCGAAGCGCTCAAGGCCCTGGAAGTCGAAGGCCTGGTCAACACCCGCACCGGCCCCACCGGGGGCGCCTACCTGAACCAGGCCGGCACAGAGCCGGCCAGCCGCGCCTTGCGCAACTACCTGCACTTCCAGCACCTGGATGGCGAGCAGGTGTACCAGTTGCGCAAGGTGATCGAGGTGGAACTGGCGGTGTCGGTGCTGGGGCGCCTAAGCGAAGACGACTATCGCGCCCTGCAAGACAACGTGGACTTTTGCAGCGCCCCGGAAGACAGCGAGGCCGGCCAGCGCGAGCAGCGCCTGGCGGAGCTGGAGTTCCACAACCTGCTGGCCAGGGCCTGCCCCAACCCGCTGCTGAGTTTTATGGCGCAGTTCCTCAACGACCTGCTGCGCGACCTGGTGGTGCTGAAAAAGGCCTACAAGCCCAAGCGCAAGCAGTTCGACGCGGCCAACCTGGACTATCACAAGCAACTGCTGAGCGCCTTTCGCGCCGGCGATGAAGCGGCGGTGCGCAGCCTGATGCATGAACATATGTGCGACGCCGAACACCACATGACCGCGCTGGAAGGCCAGGTCAGCCCGCATTTTTTGCTGGAGTTCGACCACTCCTGAACACACCACAAATCCCTGTAGGAGCTGGCTTGCCTGCGATAGCGGTCGGTCAGGCAAATTTTCTCAACTGATCAACCGCTATCGCAGGCAAGCCAGCTCCTACAGTTTTGACCGTGTTTGACTTCAATAAAAAAGGCCTGCCCACAGGCCGTGCTCCACCGTATCGCCATTGCCACTCCTGCCAATAACTAAACCAGGGAGTCACCCCATGCAGCGTCGTACGTTGTTGAAAGCCAGCCTCACCGCCGCCGCCGCGCTCAGCCTTCCGCTGGGCGTGCGCGGGGCATTCGCCGCCGAACCGTTTACCTTTTACGGCCTCAAGTCCATGTCTGGCGCCTTTGCCAGCTATGGCAAGTTTGCCGACATGGGTTCACGCCTGGCCGTGGCGCAGTACTCAGACTTGTTGGGGCGCCCACTGAACTACAAGGTGATCGACACCGAAGGCAACGCCGGCAAGGCGGTGCGTAAGGTCCAGGAGGCAATCGGCCAGGACGGCGCGCGGTTCTTCCAGGGCTGTACCCTGTCGTCCTCGGCGCTGGCGGTGGCCAAGGAAGTCGATAAGGTGGGCGGAGTGTTCATGACCCCGGTGGGCGCCGACGAAGTCACCGGCAAGGACTGCAACGGCGCGACCTTCCGCTGGTCGGTGCCCACCTATGGCGCGATCCGCGAAACCCTGGTGCCGCTGATCAAGCTGTTGCCCGAGGCCAAGCGCTGGTACACCATCACCCCGCAATACGTGTTCGGCGAAGCCCTGCTCGAAGGCGCCAAGAGCGTACTGGCCGAGAGCGGCCTGGAGCATGTGGGCAACAGCTATCACTCCTTGCAGGAGCAGGAGTTCTCCGGCTACCTGACCAACGCCATCGCCGCCCGGCCCGACGTGCTGGTGTTGCTCAACTTCGGCAGCCAGTCCTCCAACACCCTGCGCCAGGCCGTCAATTTCGGCATCAAGGAGCGCATGAAAGTGCTGCTGGTGTGGTCCGCCGGCCTCGACCAGTTCCAGGAACTGGGCAGTGATGTACTCGAAGGCGTGTACCTCGGCGCGCAGTACTGGCACCAGGTCGATACCCCGCTCAACCGCGAGCTGGTCAAGCTGACCCAGGCCAAATACGGGATCAACCCCACCTACCCGCTGGCCGCCGACTACATCAGCACCAAGGTCATGCTCGACACCATCAAGGCCACCGGCAGCTTCGACGGCCCCACCGTGGCCAAGGCCATGCAGGGCCTGAGCTACGACGGCCCGACCGGCCAGGAAACGATCCGCGCCGGCGACCACCAGGTGATCAAGGATTACTACCTGCTGGTGGGCAAGGCCACGGGCGACATGGCCGACAAGGATGACCTGGCCAAGGTCCTCAGCGCCGGCCAGTCGTTCCCACCGGTAGAAGCCACGGGCTGCACGCTCGGCTGATCCGCCCACTTTCACCGGTCACACACGACAGGGCCGTTGACCGCGACTGCCTGTTGGAGGATTCTTGCATGCTCAATCTTTACCTGTTCCAGATTCTCAACGGCCTGGGCCTGGGGATGATCTACTTCCTGATTGCGGTCGGGCTGACGATCATTTTCGGCCTGCTGAACTTCGTCAACTTCGCCCACGGCGCGTTTTTTCTGCTGGGGGCGTACATCTGCTACACCGCCGTCAGCCTCACCGGCAGCTTCTGGCTGGCCCTGCTGATCGCGCCCCTGGTGGTGGCCGCGCTGGCATGGCTGATCGAGCGATTATTGATCCAGCGCATCTACCACCTGCCACACATGTTCCAGATCCTCGTGACCCTGGGCATCGCGCTGATCATCCAGGAAGCCAGCGTGATGATCTGGGGCCCGGTGGGCAAGAGCGTCGCCGTGCCGGAACTGCTGCGCGGGGTGCTGGTGGTCGGCGACTTCGTGTACCCCTACTACCGCCTGTTTTTGATTGTGTTCTCAGGGCTGGTGGGCCTGGGCCTGTGGCTGCTGCTGGAGCGCACGCGCTTTGGCGCCCTGGTGCGGGCCGGCAGTGAAAGCACCGAGACCGTGTCGCTGCTGGGCACCAATATTTTCCGCCTGTTCTCCATGACCTTCGCCCTCGGCGTGGCCCTGGCCGGGGTCGCCGGGGTGCTCTTTGCCCCGTTGCGTGGCGCCCAGCCCTTTGTCGGCCCGGAAATCCTCGGCATCGCCTTTGTGGTGGTGGTGATCGGCGGCATGGGCTCGTTCAGCGGCGCCCTGGTGGGCGGTTTGCTGGTGGGCGTGGTGCAAAGCCTGATGACCACCCTGTGGCCCCAAGGCGCAAGCCTGATGATCTACGGCGCCATGGCCGTGGTGATTCTGGTGCGCCCTTACGGCCTGTTCGGGAGAGCCTGAGATGAGCGAGAAAAACCCCCTGCCGTTTGCCAAGACCCAATCCAAGGCCATGTTGCTGTGGGTGCTGGCGGTGTTGATCGGCCTGCCGTTGATATTGCCCTCGGCGACCCTGGCCACCGAGATCCTGATCTTTGCCCTCGCCGCCCTGGCCTGCAACCTGTTGCTGGGCTACACCGGGCTGCTGTCGTTCGGCCAGGGTATCTTCTTCGGCGCCGGCGCCTATTGCGCCGCCTTGCTGATGATCCACCTGCAACTGGGCCTGTTCAGCGCGCTGCTCGGCGCGGCCCTGGTCGGCGGGTTCCTGGCGTTCCTGGTGGGCGCCCTGGCGATCCGCCGCACCGGTATCTACTTCGTGATGCTGACGTTGGCCTTCAGCCAGATGGCCTACTTCCTGGCCTACACCCTGAGCGGCTGGACCGGCGGCGACAACGGCCTGCTCAGTGTGCCGCGCCCGCAAATCCGTATCGGTGACACGGTGCTGCTGTCCCTGGCCGACGCCCGGGTGTTCTACGGGTTCGTCGCGGTGCTGTTCCTGCTGATCTTTATCGGCGCACGCCGGGTCATCGCCTCGCCATTCGGCAGCACGCTGATGGCGATCCGCGAAAACGAAACCCGCGCCTCGGCCATCGGCTACGACACGCGCCACTTCAAGATCCTGGTGTTTGTGCTGTCTGGCGCGGTTACCGGGATTGCCGGGGCGCTGTACGCGATGCTGCTGCACTTTGTGCCGCTGTCCAATATCGACCTGGTGATGTCGGAGAACATCCTGATCATGACCATTGTCGGCGGCACCGGCTCGCTGTTCGGCTCGTTGCTGGGGGCCGGTGCCATTGTGTTGCTGGGGGACTTTCTCTCCGATCTGTGGCCGCGCTGGCTGATGCTGCTGGGGGTGATCCTGATCCTGGTGGTGATCTTTATGCGCGGCGGCTTGTGGGGCGGCCTGTCGTCGTTGTTTGAACGTGTGCGGGGTAGCCGCAAGGCCGCCGTCGTGACCAAGGAGGAGCTGCTATGAGCATCCTGCTGGAAACCAAAGACCTGGAACTGGCCTACGGCGCCTTCCATGCTGTCAACGGCGTCAACCTCAAGGTCGAAGCCGGCACCATCCACACCATTATCGGCCCCAACGGCGCCGGCAAGACCAGCCTGTTTCACTGCCTGACCGGCGAGCGCCAGGCCACCGCAGGTGCAATCCACTTCGACGGCCAGAACCTGATGCGCAAACCGGCCCACGGCCGTGTCGGCCTGGGCATGGCCCGTTCGTTCCAGCTCACCAGCCTGTTCCAGAACCTCAGCGTGCGCGAAAACCTGCGCCTGGCCGCCCAGGGCCGTGACGGCGCACGCGCCCTGAACTTCTGGCGCCGCGTGGACAGCAAACGTGAACACCTGGAGATGGCCGACCAGGTCCTGGAACGCCTGCAACTCACCGCCCGCGCCGAGACCCTGGCCGGCGAGTTGTCCCACGGCCAGCAACGGGTGCTGGAGGTGGGCATGTCGATCTGCTCCAGGCCCAAGCTGTTGATGCTCGACGAACCCACGTCGGGCATGGGCATCGACGATATTCCGATCATGACCCAACTGATCAGCGACCTGGGCCGCGACCATACGATGCTGCTGATCGAGCACAACATGAGCATCGTCATGTCCATCAGCCAACGCATCACCGTGATGAGCCACGGGCAGATCCTGGTCGAGGGCACGCCGCAATTCGTGCGCGCCGACGAACGCGTGCGCAGTGCTTACCTGGGGGAGGCCGCCTGATGCTGACCGTCGACAATATCCATTCCTACTACGACAAGAGCCACGTCCTCGAGGGCGTGTCCCTGACAGTCAACCCCGGCGAACTGGTGACCCTGCTGGGACGTAATGGCGCGGGCAAGACCACCACCCTGCGCAGCATTCTGGGGATTATCTGCCCGCGCCAGGGGCAGATTCACTTCAACGGCCAACCACTGGTGGGGCAGAAAATCTTTGAAATTGCCCGCCAGGGATTAGCGCTGGTGCCGGAGAACCGCGGGATCTTCCGCCTGCTCACGGTAGAGGAAAACCTGCGCATCGCCGTGCGCAAGACCAGCCGCTGGCAGCTGGAGGACGTGTACGCGATGTTCCCGCGCCTCAAGGAACGGCGCAAAAACGCCGGGCATGCGCTGTCCGGTGGTGAGCAGCAGATGCTCGCCATCGCCCGCGCCCTGCTCAACGATCCCAAGCTGCTGATCCTCGACGAACCCACCGAGGGCCTGGCCCCGGTGATCGTCGACGAGTTGGTGAAGATCCTGCGCAAGATCAAGGACGACGGCCTGCCAGTGCTGCTGGTGGAACAGAACCTGCTGGTCTGCGACAAGCTTGCCGACCGCCACTACGTGCTCGAACAGGGCCGCGTGGTCTACGAAGGCAGCGCCGAGGCCTTTCGGGCCGACCCGACGATCAAGAACCGCTACCTGGCCCTGAGTGCCTGACCGGAGACTGCTGATGAATAGTTTTGCGCAACCGCTGCCGAGCAACGCCCTGCTGGTCAACCGCGACCGCCTGTGGCAATCCTTGATGGACCTGGCCCAGCTCGGCGCCACAGCCAAGGGCGGCGTGTGCCGTCTGGCCCTGACCGACCTCGACCGCCAGGCCCGCGACCTGTTTGTGCAGTGGTGCACGGCGGCCGGGTGCAGGGTCAGTGTGGATGCCATCGGCAATATCTTCGCGCGCCGCGCCGGACTTAACCCGGATTTGCCTCCGGTGATGACCGGCAGCCATATCGACACCCAACCCACCGGCGGCAAGTTCGACGGCTGCTATGGGGTGATGGCCGGCCTGGAAGTGATCCGCACCTTGAATGACTTGGGGGTGGAAACCCAGGCGCCGATTGAAGTGGTGGTGTGGACCAACGAGGAAGGCTCGCGCTTCCCGCCGTGCATGATGGGCTCCGGGGTATTTGCCGGTAAGTTCGACCTGCAGGAGACCCTCGACAAGCAGGACGAGCAAGGCCTGTCGGTGGGCGCCGAGTTGCAGCGCATTGGCTACGCCGGCCCGCGTGCGGTACTCGGGCACCCGGTGGGGGCCTATTTCGAGGCACATATCGAACAGGGCCCGGTGCTGGAAGACCAGGCCATCACCCTTGGCGTGGTCATGGGCTGCCTGGGCCAGAAGTGGTTCGACCTGACCTTCACCGGCGTCGAGGCCCACGCCGGCCCCACGCCCATGCGCCTGCGCAAGGACGCCCTGGTGGGTGCCGCGCAGGTGGTCAGCGCGGTCAACCGGATTGCCCATGAGCAACAACCCCATGCCTGCGGAACCGTGGGCTGCCTGAGCCTGCACCCGGGCTCGCGCAACGTGATTCCCGGCCAGGTGCAGATGACCATCGACCTGCGCCATCTGCATGCCGACAAGCTGCAAGCGATGGTCGATGAAGTGCGTGAGGTGATCGAGGCCACGGCCAAGCAACATGGCCTGAGCTATGAACTGACGCCCACCGCCGACTTCCCGCCGCTGGACTTTCATCCCTCTTGCGTCAACGCCGTGCGCGATGCGGCCAGTGTGCTGGGCTTGAGCCATATGGATATCGTCAGCGGCGCCGGGCACGATGCGATTTTTGTCGCCGAACGGGGCCCGGCCGGGATGATTTTTGTGCCGTGCGAAGGCGGCATCAGCCACAACGAAATCGAAAACGCCGCGCCGGATGACCTGGCCGCCGGCTGCGCGGTGTTGCTGCGGGCCATGGTCAATGCCGCGCAACAGGGAGGTGAAGCAGCATGACGGAGATCGCCCACCTGACGGCCGGGGAACTGCTGGCGCGCTACCGGGATAAAAGCCTGTCGCCGCTGGAAGTGACTGAAGACACCTTGCTGCGCATCGAGCGCTACAACCCGCTGGTCAACGCCTACTGCCATGTCGACCCCGAGGGCGCCTTGAACGCCGCCCGGGCTTCGGAACAACGCTGGTTCAAGGGCCAGCCTTGCGGCGCATTGGACGGGGTGCCGGCGTCGATCAAGGATTTGACCCTGACGGCCGGCATGCCCACGCGCAAGGGCTCACGCACCTCATCCGCCGCCGGGCCGTGGGACGTCGATGCGCCGTTTTCGGCGTTTATGCGTAAGGCCGGTGCGGTGTTGCTGGGCAAGACCACCACCCCGGAATTCGGCTGGAAAGGCGTGACCGACAACCCGCTGTACGGCATCACCCGCAACCCCTGGGACACGCGTACCACGGCGGGCGGCTCGTCGGGCGGCGCGGGCGCGGCGGCGGCGCTGAACCTTGGCGTGCTGCACCAGGGCAGCGATGCTGGCGGCTCGATCCGCATTCCTTGCGCCTTTACCGGCACCTTCGGCATCAAGCCGACCTTTGGCTACGTGCCGCAATGGCCGGCCAGCTCCATGACCATCCTCTCGCACCTGGGGCCGATGACCCGCACCGTGGAAGATGCAGTGCTGATGCTACAAACCGTGGCCCACCCGGACGCCCGCGACGGCCTGATCGGCGCGCCACGCAACACGCCGTGGCTCACCCCGGGCAGCGACCTGAAGGGCCTGCGTATCGCCTACAGCCCGGACTTTGGCTACGTGAACGTCGATCCGCAGGTGGCCAAGGTGGTCGCACAGGCAGTCGCGGGCCTGGTGCAACTGGGGGCGCAGGTGGAACAGATCGACCCGGGCTTCAGCGACCCGCTGGAGATATTCAGTACCCTGTGGTGTGCTGGCGCGGCGCGCCTGACCGGGCAGCTGACCGGCGCCCAGTGCGACCTGCTCGACCCCGGCCTGCTGCGCATTGCGCAACAGGGCGAACGCCTCAGCCTGGACGACTTCAACGCGGCCCTGGAAGCACGGGCGGTACTGGTGGCGCGCATGGCGGCGTTCCATGAGCACTACGACCTCCTGGTCTCGCCGATGCTGCCGATCACCGCCTTTGACGCGGGGCACAACGTGCCACCGGGCTCGGGACTGGGCGAGTGGATGGAGTGGACGCCGTTCAGCTATCCGTTCAACCTCACCCAACAACCGGCGGCCTCCGTGCCCTGCGGGCTGGCAGCCAATGGCTTGCCGGTGGGCTTGCATGTGGTGGGCGCGCGGTTTGCCGATGAGCAGGTGTTAAGGGTGTGCCAGGCGTATGCCCGGGCGTTTCCGACCCAGCACCTGCAAGCACCGAAAGACCTGGGCTGACACCCAATCCAATGTGGGAGCTGGCTTGCCTGCTCCCACACTCAATCGCATTTCACAGACTGATCTGCGATTGTCACACTACAATGTCCCTCCACCCCCTCCGGAGCCGACATGGACATCGAACTGGCACGCACTTTCCTGGAAATCACCCGCTGCGGCAGCCTGGCCGCCGCCGCCGAGAAACTGCACGTCACCCAGACCGCCATTACCGCACGTGTGCAAAAGCTCGAAAGCCAGCTCGACAGCACGCTGTTTGTGCGCAACCGCGCCGGGGCGCGCTTGACGGCGGATGGCGAGGCGTTTGTGGTGTATGCCAACCAACTGGTGCAAACCTGGGAAGCGGCGCGCCGCGACCTGCCGTTGCCCGAGGGCTACCGCAATGTGTTGCATATCGGCGGCGAAGTCAGCCTGTGCAACCCGCTGATGCTCGGCTGGGCCAAGGCCCTGCGTGAACACATCCCCAGCCATGCGCTGCGCACCGAAGTGCGTGACGGCGAATACCTGTTGCGCCAGTTGGAGCTGGGCGGGCTGGACGCCGCGCTGGTGTTCCAACCGCAGTACTGGCCGGGATTGCAGGTGGAGCAGGTACTGGAAGAAAAACTGATCCTGGTGCGCCTGGCCGCCCACCCCGATCCCTATGTGTATATCGACTGGGGCCCGGGCTTTCGCCAGCAACATGATGCGGCCCTGCCGGACAAGGCCCGCGCCGCCGTGAGTTTCAACCTCGGGCCGCTGGCCTTGCAGTACATCCTGGAGAACGGCGGCAGCGGCTATTTCCGCACACGGGTGGTGCAGAGTTACCTCGAAAGCGGGGTGATGGAGCGCGTGCCCAAGGCCCCGGAGTTCAGTTTCCCGACTTACCTGGTGTACTCGCGCGAGCGCGATTCGGCGATCCTGCAACAGGCCCTGGTGCTGCTGCGTGGGGTGGTCAAGGCCCAGAGCGACTGGTCGCAACGCTGGGATCCGGTGCTTTGAACCAGTGCCCATGTTAGCCTCCTGATGTTTTCTCCTGGTCCCACCTGCCAATGAACAAGAAAAAATCCGTCACCATCAGCGACATCGCCAAACGGGTCAATATGACCACCATCACGGTGTCGCGGGCGTTGAGCAAGCCCGACCTGGTCAAGCCCGCCACCCTGGCGCGAATCCTTGAGGTGGCGCGTGAGCTGGACTACGTGCCCAACGCCTTTGCCCGCGGGCTCAAGCGCAGTGAAAGCCTGATCATCGGGGTGATCACCGCATCGGTGGACAACCCGTTCTACAGCGAAATGATCAAGGCGATTTCCCGCGAGGCGAAGAAGCACGGCTACACCATCATGCTGGTGGACACCGACGAGCTGGAGGAACTGGAAAGCAAGGCCGTGGACACCCTGCTCGGTTATCGCGTGGCCGGGATCATCCTGTCGCCGGTCTCCGACGAGCCCGACTACCAGCCCGATTACCTGGAGCGCCTGGGCAACGGCAAGACCCCGGTGGTGCTGCTCGACCGCACGATCCACGACAGCCCGTTCAGCCGCGTGGTGCTGGACAACTACCACAGCGGGATCGAGGCCGCGCAGTACCTGTTGCGCCACAACCCGGCGCTCAAGCGCCTGCTGGTGCTGACCGGGCCTGAGCATTCGCGGATCACCGTGGAACGCCTCAAGGGCCTGCGCGAAGTACTGGCCGAGCATCCCCAAGTGCAGGTCCAAGTGCGCGCCGGCGACTACACCTTAATGCCCTCCTACCTGCACACCCTCGACTACCTGGCCGCCCACGCCGCGCCGGATGCGATCATGGGCTTCAACCAGTTGATCACCCTGGGCGCCCTGCGCGCCTTGCGCATGCACAATATCCCCCACGATAGCCTGACCATCTGCGGCATCGACCGCCTGCCCTTTGCCGATATCTTCGGCGTGCCGATTGCCTGCGTGGCCCACGATGCGTCGCTGGCCGGCAGCAGTGCGGTGCGCCTGTTGCTCGACCGCCTGCAAGACCCGTACAAGCCACGGGACAAGGTAGTGATCGCCGGCAAACTGGAGAACGGCTAGCGGCTAGTATAGCCGCCGTCGATGGGCAGGCTGACCCCGCTGATCATGCTCGCCGCCTCGCTCAACAGGAACAGCACCGGCAATGCCACTTCGTGCGGCTGGGCGAAGCGTCCCAAGGGTATCGCCGCGAGCGCCGGGTCGCGCTTGGCCGGGTCGGACCAGGCCTGTTGCGCCATGGGCGTGAGGGTCACGGTGGGGTTGACGCTATTGACCCGGATCCCGAAACGCCCCCATTCGGCACATTGCACGCGGGTGATTGCATCCAGCGCGGCCTTGGACGCGCAATAGCCGAGGTGATCGTCCAGCGCCACCAGCGAGGCCTGGCTGGAGACGTTGACGATACTGCCGGCGATGCCTGCCGCGATCATCGCTGCCGCCACCCGGCTGGCGACTTGCGCGGCGGCGCGGGCGTTGACGTTCATCACCTGGTCGAAAGCGGCGCTACTGATCGCCGCGGCCGGTTCCAGGCGCGAGATCCCGGCGCAATTGACCAGGCCATGCATGGGCGGCAGGTCCTTGAGGGCCAGGTCCAGGGCGGGGCTGTTGGCGATGTCCAGGCACAGGGTTTCGCAGCCCAATTGTGCGAGTGCGTTGGCGTCACGGCCAATGGCGAAGACCTGGGCGCCGCTGGCGAGCAGTTGCAGGGCGATTTCCCGGCCAATGCCGCTGGTGGCGCCAGTGACGAGGATACGCTGGTGGGTGAAGTCGAAGGTGGTGGTCATGGATTACGGTCTCGAATGCAATGGAGAACCCTTGTGGGAGCGGGCTTGCTCGCGATGGCGGAGTGTCAGTCGATCTATTTCTGGCTGAACCTGCGCTATCGCGAGCAAGCCCGCTCCCACATTTGGATAGGTGTTCACTTAGTGGCTTTGCAAGCTGTGCATGACGGGTTTCAGCGCGGGATAGAGCTGCAAGTAGTCCGCAAACGCCCGGTCATACGCCTGCACATTCTCAGCCCCAGGCTCAGCCCGCAGCTCCAACTGCACCCACCCCTGCGCCATCTGCCCCTCGTCCACCAACCCCACCGTATGCGCCGCCAACAACGCCGCACCCAATGCCGCCTCCACTTCCTGGACGATGGTGTACACCGGGTAGCGGGTCACATCCGCGATGATTTGCATCCATAAATCCGAATGGCTCGCCCCGCCCACCACGATCAACCGTGGGTCCAGGGAATGGGCGCCGCGCATGCCCGCCTCGATATTGTGCCGCAGGGCAAAACTCACGCCTTCAAGCACCGCGCGGTACAGGTGGATGCGGCTGTGATACAGGTTCAGGCCAACAAAGCTGCCGCTGGCCTGGTCATCCCACACCGGGCTGCGCTCGCCCATCAGGTACGGCAAAAACAACAGCCCTTCACTGCCCGCCGGGATCTTGCGCGCGCTCTGTTCCAGCAGCCACAGGCTGTCCTGGCCGGTGTCCTGGGCCTGTTGCTCCTCGGCCTGGCAGAACTGCTCGCGAAACCAGCTGACCGAGGCCCCGGCGGTAATCGCGCCGCCAAAGATGTACAGGTCCCGCTGGCCGTTGTAGACATGGGGCATGCTGACCAGGCCATGGCGGGCATCCACCTGTTGGTTGAGGTAGCCCCAGCACATGCTGGTGCCGATCATCGCCACGTGGTTGCCCGGCCGAGTGACGCCGGCCGCCAGGGTCGCCATGGCCGCATCGACGCCACCGGCCAGCACCGGCATGCCCGCCGCCAGGCCCAGGCGTTGCGCCCATTCCGGCAGCAGGCCGCCCACCACTTCGCCCGAATACAGCAAGCGCTCGGGCATCATCGCCAACGGGATATCCAGCGCCGCCAGCATCTCGGCCGACCAGCCGCGCGCGGCCACGTCGTAGACCCCGCCGATATTGCCGGCGCTGCTGTGATCCACCGCCACCTCACCGGTCAGGCAGTAGTTGATATAGCTGTTGGGCGGCAGCAGGTAGCGGGTGTTGGCCCAGACCTCGGGCTGGTGCTGCTTGAGCCAGAGCATCTTGGTGAAGCCGTAGTAGCTGTCCACCGAGTTGCCGGTGACCGCGAACAGGCGCTCCAGGTCAACGTGCTCGCGCACCCAGGCCACCTGCTCGCCGGCGCGACGGTCCATCCAGATCAGGCACGGGTGCAGCGGTTTCATCGCGTCATCCACGGCGATTCCCGAGCCGCCGTACAGGCTGCTGATACACAGCGCCTTGACCTGTTCTTTGACGACCCCGGACTTGCCCATGCACTCGGCCACGCAGGCCTGCACCGCGTCCAGCCAGACCTGCGGCCACTGCTCGGCCCAGCGCACTTTTGGCGTGTCCACGCGATAGCCCTGGCTGTGCTGGGCGATGATTCGCCCCTCGCCATCCACCAACAGCGCCTTGGTGCTTTGGGTGCCAATGTCCACGCCAATCACGTATTTCATACTTATTGCCCCGGTTTGAGCAGCACCTTGATCGACTTCACCGAGTTGGCCAGGTCGAACGCTTCGGCCCAGTTATCCAGGGGGAAGTCATGGGTGACGATGCCCTTGGACGTCACCAGGCCGCGCTCGAACAGGTCGATGGCCACCGGGTAGCAATACGGCCCCAGGTGCGCGCCGCGGACGTCCAGCTCCTTGCGGTCGCCGATGATCGACCAGTCGGCGCTGGTCTCGGCGCCGAACACGCTGAACTCGACAAACCGCCCCAATTTACGGATCAGCTCCAGGCCCTGGGTCACGCCCGCCGGCACGCCGGTGGTCTCGATATACACGTCGCAGCCGTAGTGGTCGGTCAGGCCATTGATGATCGCGCGGGCGTCGTCGCGGGCGGGGTTGATCACTACATCGGCGCCGTATTGCTTCGCCAGCGCCAGGCGTTCGTCGACCATGTCGATCACCACCAGTTTTTTCGGGGTTTTCAGTGCGGCCACCTGGACCATGCACAGGCCCAGGGTGCCGGCGCCGGCAATCACCACCACGTCATCGAGTTGCAGGTCGCCACGGTTGACCGTATGGATCGCGCAGGCCATCGGCTCGATCAACGCCGAATCCTCCAGGGACACCGCCTCGGGAATCTTGTGCACGATGGCAGTCTTGGGGATGCGCATGTACTGGGCCATTCCGCCTTCGGCCACTTCGCGCTGGAAGCCGAAGATATTGTGCACCTCGCACATCCAGTACTTGCCGGACTTGCAGAAGCGGCACTTGCCACAAGGCACGATCTGCTCGGCGATCACCTTGTCGCCGACCTGGACCTCAAAGTGCTCCTCGGCGCCCTCGCCCACTTGCTCCACATAGCCAAAAAACTCATGCCCCGGCACCACCGGCGCCTTGACCCACGGGTTGTCACCGCCCCAGAACATCGCCGCGCCCGAGTGGCATTTGCAGTCACTGGCGCAGATGCCGCAGGCGGCAATGCGGATCACCAGTTCATTGGGCCGCGCTTGGGGTTTGCTGATGCGCTCCAGGCGGTAGTCTTTGGGGCCGTGGCAGACGACGGCTTGCATTTGGGTGTGCTTATCCATGAGGTTCTGACCTTTATTGAAGCTGAGAGAGCCCGTCGCAGCCACGGCGGCCGCGTTGCGGTGCTGGTTGTTTTACTTGTGGCGCTGACGGCTGATAAAGATCGCCAGCAAAATAATTGCGCCCTTGATCACGCTCTGCACATAGGGCGAAACCCCGAGCATGTTCAGGCCATTGTTCAGCACGCCCAGCAGCATGGCGCCGAGCAAGGTGCCGACAATCACCCCGCGCCCACCGGCAATCGAGGCACCGCCCAGGACCACCGCGGCAATCGCATCCAGCTCGAAACCAATGCCGGCGTTGGGTTGGCCGCTCATCAGGCGCGAGGTCAGCACCAGCCCGGCAATCGCTGCGGTCAGGCCGCTGATGCCATACACCAGCAACTTGAAGCGCGCCGCCCGTACCCCGGACAGACGCACCGCCTCTTCGTTGCCGCCAATGGCGTAGATGTAGCGGCCAATGCGTGTGTGTTGCAGCAGCACATAGGCCACCAGGTAGGTGACCAGCATGATCAGGATCGGCACCTGGATCCCCAGCAGGCTGGCGCGACCAAAGAAGCCGAACCACTCCGGCAGCCCGGAAATCGGGTAGCCATCGGTGTACATCAGGCCAAAGCCCCGGGCGATGCCCATGGTCGCCAGGGTGACAATGATCGGCGGCATATGCAGGTACGCCACGAACAGCCCGTTGCCGATGCCAAAGGCCACACCGATCAATAGCCCGGCGCCAATCGCCAGGCCCGGCGGCAGGCCTGCGACCATCAGCCCGGCAGTCAAGGTGCCGGACAAGGCCATCACCGGCCCCACCGACAAGTCGATACCACCGGTAAGGATCACGCAGGTCATGCCCACCGCGATGATCGCGTTGATCGACACCTGGCGGCCAATGTTGGACAGGTTGCTGGCGGTGAGAAAGTTATCGCTGGCCACGATCATCACCGCCGTGACCACCAGCAGCCCGATAAACGGATAGAACGCCGGCGAGCGCACCAGCCGTGCCAGGTTCGGCCGTAGCCCCTGGGTGCCTGCGCGGTTAATGGACGTATTCACTTGAGCCCCCTGTGGCATGGCGCATGACCTCTTGTGGGTTGACGGCGGACGCTTCCAGTACCTTGACGATGGCGCCCTTGTGGAACACAGCGACGCGATCGCACATGCCGATGATTTCCGGCAGTTCGGAAGAAATCATGATGATTGCGTAGCCTTGCTCGGTGAGCTTGCGCATCAGCGCGTAGATCTGTGCCTTGGCGCCGACATCGATGCCCCGGGTCGGCTCATCGAACACCAGCACATCGCAGTGATGGTTGATCCAGCGCGCAATCACCACTTTCTGCTGGTTGCCGCCGCTGAGGTTGAACACCCGGCTTTCGCCACTCGGCGCCTTGATCGACAGTTGCTGCATCAACGCTTCGACGCTGGCGCATTCCTTGTTTTTGTCGATCAGGCCGCTGGCGCCCTGGTATTTGTGCAGGTTGTTGAGGGAGATGTTTTCGCGAATGCTGAAATCGGTGATCAGGCCTTCGCTCTTGCGGCTTTCCGGCAACAGGCCGATGCCATGGGCCAGGGCCTGGGCCGGGTCGTCGAGGCTGATTTTGACGCCGCGCAGCCACACCTCCTTGGTCACTGACGCCAGTGCGCCCATCATCCCCAGCGCCAGCTCGGTGCGGCCCGACCCCACCAGCCCGGCAAAGCCGAGGATCTCGCCCTGGTGCAGGTGGAACTGGTTGTGGGGACCATTGCGTTGCAGCTGGATATCCCTGACCTCCAGCAGCAACGGCCCGCGCGCGGTGGTGGGTTTGGGCGGGAAACTGCATTCCAGCTTGCGGCCCACCATCATCTCCACCAGACGGTCGATATCGCTGTCGGCCACGTCGGTGACGCCGGCATTGCCGCCGTCGCGCAACACGCTGATGCGGTCGCACACCTGGAAAATCTCCTCCAGGTGATGGGAGATAAAAATCACCGCCACGCCCTGGCGCTTGAGTTCGCGCATGATCCCAAACAGCAGCTCGGCCTCGCTCGGCGTCAGGGTGGCGGTGGGTTCGTCGAGCACCAACAAGCGCGCCTCCAGGGCCAGGGCCTTGGCAATCTCGACAAACTGCTGCTCGGCCACGCTCAGGTGCCGCACCGGGCATTGCAGGTCGATGCTCACCCCCAGGCGCTGGAACAAGGCCTGGGACGCCTCGTGCATATCGCGCTTGCGCAGCAGGCCGAAGCGGTTGTTCAGCTCATGGCCGAGGAAGATATTCTCCACGGCGCTGAGGTCGGGAATCAGGCTGAACTCCTGGAAGACAATGCCGATACCGGCGGCAATCGCATCGCGATACGTCGCAAAGTGCCGGGCCTGCCCATCGATCAGAATGCGCCCTTCATCCTGGTGCTCGACCCCGCCGAGGATTTTCATCAGGGTCGATTTGCCCGCGCCATTTTCCCCGAGCAAGGCATGAATCTCGCCGCGCTCCACTTGCAGGTTGATGGACTTGAGGGCTTGCACCCCGGGGTAGCGCTTACAGATATTTTCCAGTTGCAACAGACTGCTCATACCGCCGACCTCTCGTTCAGAAGGGAGCCCCGGGCCCCACGCGTGACGTGGGGCCTAGGCGGTTTACCAGCTGAAATCCTTGGCCTTGGCCTGGTCGATCAGGGCGATATCCACGGGGATGCTGGCGGGTACATGGGAGCCCCATTTTTTTGCCAGGGCGATGCCCAGCGCCAGACGGATCTGATCACGAGGGTACTGGGCCGAGGTGGCGATAAATTTGCTGCCCGGCTTGAGGATGGCCTTGATCGCTTCCGGCGCGCCGTCGACGCTGACCAGCTTGACATCCATGCCGCTGGCCTCGATGGCCGACAGGGCGCCGAGGGAACCATTGTCATTGACGCTGAAAATACCCTTGAGGGTGGGTTGGGCCTGGAGCATGTTTTCGGTCACGCTCAGGGCCTGGTCACGTTCCTGCTTGCCGTTCTGAATGCTGACGATCTTGATCTGCGGGTGCTTGGCCACGGCCTCCTTGCAACCGCGCACACGCTCCAGGATCGGCACCACGGCGATGCCGTCGAGGATTGCGATATTGCCCTGGTCACCGATGCTCTTGGCCAGGTATTCACAGGCCTGGAACCCGGCATCGAAGTTTTTTGAACCGACGAAGGAGTCCAGCGGCCCGTCGGCCTGGGCATCCACGGCAACCACCACCACACCCGCGGCGTGGGCCGATTTGACGGCGGACTGCACGCCGACCGAATCCGTGGGGTTGATCAGCAGGATGTCGATGCCCTTTTGCAGCATGTCTTCGACGTCACTGACCTGCTTGGACACGTCGTGGCGGGCATCGGTGATGATCAATTGCGCACCGATGGTCGCCGCCGCTTCTTGCAGGGCGTCTTTCATGGTGACGAAGTACGGGTTGTTGATTTCCTGGAAGGACGCGCCGATGCGCATGGGGGCCGGTTTGGTCTCGGCCAGGGCGACGGTGGAGATGCTTAAAGCCAACAAACACAGGGTTTTGCGAAGCATTTTCATGGCGTGAGTCTCAGTTTTGTTTTTATTTTCAGAGCGAATGTTATCGTTAACATTTCGCCAGAAACTAACAAGGAAATGAGGTGGGCGCAAGCCCCTTGCGATATTCCCGATGGGGCGGGCTTGCTTGGGCTCAGCTCGCAAAATCCTCGGGCCGGGCTAAGCTCACTCACCAACAAAAAATACAACAGGCTACGCCATGACCCATCCCACCGAGGCCTTTCGCCAACGCTACCGCGCCGCTGTCCACCCACGCTACAACCCGTGGCTGCATGCCGGTTTTGTGCTGAGCTACGGTTTGTCCTGCATCCTCCTGGCCTGGGGCAGCACCCAGCACATCCAGGCCTGGGAATGGCTGACCATCCCCCTGACCCTGGTGTTCTTCAACCTGTGCATCTACCTCGTGCACCGCCACCTCGGCCATCGTAAACACGGTTTTTCCAAGCTGTTCTATGCACGCCACACCGGCGATCACCACAGTTTTTTCACCCCCGGCCATATGACCTACGACAGCCCCAGGGATTGGCGGGTGATCCTGTTTCCTGCCTGGCTGATCATCCTCCACAGCCTGGCCATCACCCTCCCCGCCTGGTGGCTGCTCAAGCAGTTCAACCCCAACGTGGCGGGGCTGTTCGCCGGGTGCATGATCCTGGGTTACCTGCTTTACGAAATCTTCCATGCCTGTGAACACTTGCCCCCTGCCCATCCCCTGGCCCGCCTGCCGTGGATCCGGCACATGCACCAGCTCCACGCGCTGCATCACCGCCGTGAGTTGATGCAGGGGCGCAACTTCAACATCGTGCTGCCGCTGATGGACTACCTGTTCGGCACACTGCACTGGGAGCCCGCCACGCCCCCCTCCCAAGAGCCTCGGGAAGCACCATGAGTCAAAAAATCCGTCACTGGCTGCTACTGGTATTGATCGCGGTCGTCGCCTTCCTGCTGTTGATGCCCACCCCGGTACAACCGGTCAATTGGACACCGCCCAAGGCCCCGTCGCTGCAGGAGGAGCCCTACCGCGAAAACCAGCGTCTGAAGGACATCCAGCGCATCGGCGCCCAAGGCATCGACGGGCCTGAAGCGTTGCTGGTGGATGCCAAGGGGTTTCTGATTACCGGGCTGCATGATGGGCGGATCATCCGCACCGCGCCCGACAGCCAGGCCCTGGAGGTGCTGGCCCAGACCGGGGGCCGGCCGCTGGGCCTGGCCCAACACCCGGACGGGCGCCTGATCATTGCCGATGGGATCAAAGGCCTGCTGGCCCTGGACGGCCAGCGCACACTGACCACCCTGAGCACCAGTGCCAATGGCCTGCCCTTCGGCTTTACCGATGATGTAACGGTGGATGCTGCCGGGCGCTACGCCTACTTCAGTGACGCGTCGAGCCGCTGGGGCTATGGCCAGGATGGTGAAGCAGTGATCGAGCATGGTGGCGATGGCCGGTTGTTGCGCTATGACTTTCGCAACGGCCAGACCGAGGTGTTGCTCGATCAGTTGCAATTTGCCAACGGCGTGGCGCTGGGGCCGGATGAAGACTATGTGCTGGTCAATGAAACCGGGGCTTATCGCATCAGTCGCTATTGGCTCAGGGGCGACAAGGCTGGCAGCCATGACCTGTTTATCGACAACCTGCCGGGGCTGCCGGACAACCTCAGCTTCAACGGCCGCGACCGCTTCTGGGTGGCCCTGTACTCCCCGCGCAATCCCTTGCTCGATGGCTTGGCCGGTTACCCGGCGGTACGCAAGATGGTGGTGCGGGCGCTGATGGTGGTGCCCAAGCCCGTGGAGCGCAAAGCCTTTGTGCTGGGGTTGGATGTGCATGGCCAGGTGGTCGCTAACTTGCAGGATGGCAGCGCGGGCAATTATTCGCCGGTGACCAGCGCGCGCGAGTCTGGCGACTGGCTGTACCTGGGTTCGTTGAAGAACACCAGCCTGGCGCGGCTGCCGCTGAAACTGGCGTTGAACCCGTAGGCGCCGGCTGGCCAGCCAGTGCCTACGGGAATGGAGCGGTCAGCGCACGATAGTCTGGCTGCAGATATGCCCCAGGCTGACGTACTGCGTGATATTGCCGCCTACACCCACGCCCGGGAACTCCTTGAGTTCAATGCGCCAGCCGCCCATGTTGAACCAGGTCCGCCAGTTGTACGTCTGGCCGGACGAGCTGTCCGGGTAGACCACATTGAGATCGCCGGAGCAACTGCCCAGGTCGACATTGCCGGATGCCGCACCGGTGATGCCGGTCTTGGCCTCGTAGTTGACCCAGTGGTACTGGTTGCTGTCATCAAAACGCTTATCGACCCTGAGCACCGGGGTCACGCCCCGCAGTGGCTCGCCGGTGCTGTCCGACCATTGGGTGCTCCAGCTCAGGCTGCGGGAGGCCTGGGTGGCCAGTTGCATGATCGAACTGGGGATACGCACCACGTTGTCGCCGTTCACATTGCTCTGGTTCAGGCGCGGCGCCGACCCCAGGGTCAACTTGTATTGCGCCTTGGGGTTGAGGGCTACCGCCGGGTTGGCTCGCACCCGCACTTTGACGATGTAGCCAGGGGTCAGGCTTGGATAGGTGGAGGTGTTGTTCGGCTGGATCACCACCCAGTTGTTGCCATCGAAACGCTCGAAGATCCACTGGTTGCGGGTGCCCTCGTCGTCATCGCCGAGGAACATGCCCACGCCCTGGCCACGCAGGGAGGTGAAGTCGAAGTAATCGATATCGTTGACGCTATCGAGGTTGCCGGTCACCTGGTTCAGTGCATCCGGCAGGGCGAATGCGCTTTGTGCGGTGTCGTTGGGCTCGAAGGCATCGATATTGCTGTCCACTGCCACGCCAAAACTGAATTGCGCATTGCTCGCGGTGTTGGCCACCATGTACCAGTAGTAATCGCCGGCAGGCATCACGCCGTTAAGGTATTCATCGGCGCTGCCTGCGTTATCAGAGGTGCCCAGAGGCGTCAGGTTGCCCTGGCCGTCGTCGTGGAACAGGGTCAGCGACATATCGGTGCCGGCACTCTGGTTCAGCAGTTGGACCTGGATGCGCGCGCTTGTAGGCAGATTGAAGTGGTAGGCGATTTGCGCCCCGGTCTCGACCCCGGTGAGGGTGTAGAGGGTATTGATATCAAGCGTCGGGAACAACGGTGTAAAGGCCGCAATCGCTGCGCCCTGTAGTTCGCTTGGTTTTTGCAGACCGTCAACGACCGCCTCCACCGCCTCACTGTTCACTGCCGCCTTGCTTGCCACAGCCTTGGACTTGCCGACCTTGGCCGCCTTGAGTTTTTGCTTGAGTTCGGCCGACAGCTTCGACGACTCAACCTTGCCACCCGCTCTAAGCGCCTGATCGACCGCAGACTTGACCGCCTGGACCGCGAGTTTTGCAGGTGCTTGCGCAGGGTATTGTTCGGCCAGGGCAAAGGCCGAAACAAAGCAGGAGGCCGCCATGGCCGCGCCTAGCATAAAGGCTTTTTTCGATTTCATTTTTTATCCATCCATAGTTAAAAAATTTGTGGCTTGGGTGCGCGGTGAAATCCGTTCACCTGGGATGGACTGTAGAAGATAACTGTATATATGTACAGTATATTTTTTGATTGAATGCAAGCAAAGCTACCCCCTGCGTCAAACGCGCCAAACCATCACAGCCAAGCAGGTCTTGCAACAAACCAAGGCAATTTTTTCACATCGCTTTCACTGGCCGACCACGCCCCGCCCCCTAAATTGCCCGGCAACGCAAACAGCTGTGCCTCAGGTGCCAGGGTGAAGAGTGTGGTTGACATGAATCGCCCAGAAGGGCCCCGGGCAAACACCTTCAAACAGTCATGGCTGCGTTTCATCGCGCTCCTTACCCTGTGCCTGGTGATCATGGGCGCGATACTCTGGCCGACCTCGCCGCAGAACCTGAGCGTCGGCAATCGCCTGGTCACTTCAGGGGCCCTGGCGGCCTGGCGCAGTGGCAACCTGATTGTGCTGGTGCGCCATGAAGAACGCTGCGACCGCTCCAACAACCCCTGCCTGGGCCCTGCGGATGGCTTGACCCGCCCCGGCAGTGTCTCGGCTGCGGCAGTGGGTAGCGCATTCCAGACCCTGGGCATGTCCCACAGCGATGTATTGAGCAGCCCCACCACGCGCACGGTGCAAACCTCGCGGTTCATGTTCGGTGAAGCCCATGTGTTACCCGACCGCTTGACCTTGTGCGGCACGGCCCTTGTGCACGAACTGCCTGCCCACAAGATCGCCGGGCGTAACCTGTTGCTGGTCACCCACAGCGAATGCATCGGCGAGCTGGAACGGGTGCTGGGTTATCCCCATGCCGATGGCGCCGAATACGGCAGTTCGCTGTTTGTACAGGTGAGGGCTAACGGCAAGCTCAAGGTGCTGGGTGTACTGAACAGCCAGGACTGGGCCACCGCCCTTGGGCACCTTTAGTGGTCAGCTCATGATATCGCTGCGCCGCAGTTGCCCCTGCACCTGCAGCAGGAAGGTCGGTTCGTTGGGGTTCCCAGAAATCTGCAACGTGCTCATGTTCAACAGCGGATCATAGTCCACGATAGCTTCGCCGCTCGCCCCGGAAAAACGCCTGACAAACTGCAACGGTTTATCGCCCAATTGCGCTCTGAGACCTGACACATCGACCTGGTCTTGCCCACTGACAAAGTCGTGGATCCGGTCCGGCGCCGCAGCGCTGGACTCGTTGGTTTTGCCGTAGACAAAGATGTCATTGCCTTCGCCCCCCCACAATGAGTCGGCCCCCTCGGCGCCGTAGAACACATCGTCGCCATCACCACCGTGCAGCTCGTTATCCGCGGCGTTGCCCACCAGCCAGTCGTTGCCCGATCCGCCAATGGCATTCTCGATCGTCACGCCATAAGCAATGGACACGTTGCCTTTAAGGCCCCCTACATCAGAAAACGTACCGGCCCCGAGGCTTATTTTCTGGTCCTGGCCATAGCCCGAAAAATCCAGGGTGTCGGTCCCGCCGCCATCCCAAATGGCAGCGACCATCTTGTCGCCATGACTCTTGATGCTCAGGAAGTCGCGATTCGTATTGGAGTTGAAGCCATAGGTGGTGTCGTCATTACGGGTCTTGAAATTTGCGCCATATTGGCGTTGGTAAGCCGTTATATCGTCCAGTTGCGGCGCCGATGAACGAAAACCGTCATGCCGCATATAGCCGGTACGCTCGCCCCGGTAACTCATGTTGGTATGGCTTTGCGAGTCTTCATGGAAATCGAATTGGGCATGGGGAGCGCTGGCATCGTAGTGACCGGGATGCCGCAGCCCCATGGCGTGCCCCAGCTCATGGATAATCGTGTGCCGCCCCGCATCGCCAAGGGTCGCATTGACCATGTACTGATCGTCATCCGTGCTTAAAAACCACACTTCGCCACCACGGCTGCTGCCCGGCAGGACTGCAAAGGAGTAGCCGCTCTGGGGCTTGCCATTGCTGCCGATCATTTGCCCATAATTGCCGAGGGTAATGTGCCCATCGCTGTTGGCTGTCTTCGGCCCTTCGCTGAACGTGACGTTCGCCACATCCGCAATGGACTCAAGGCTGCGCCTGATTTGTTGCCTTTGATTTTCGAGGATATGGGTGAACCCGGTCATTTTCTGCCAGACCGCCTTGGGGTCGGCAGGCGCGGGGCGAAACGTGTAGGAGACCTGGCGGATACCGTCACCGTTCTTGTCCGGCCAGCCCGAACTGGCACGCCATAGCGATTGGGCCGCCTCTTCAGTGGTCTTGGATGGCAAGCCATTGTGCTGGATACCGCCACCGCGATCATCGCGATGGCGAAACTGGTCAATCGTTCGGAACAGCGGGCTACCTTGCATTGCAGAGGTCGACATGGCGGTGGCTCCTTGAAGTTTCAGATCCGGGGCGCACGGTTGAGTACGCGCCGCAGACTGAACCTTGAAGGATCCGTACCCGCTGGGGTATCACGAACGGTCTGCATTTCCTATAGGAAACGGCACTTCGTAGACCTTTGGTTACACGCGGATACAGCCATCACCCCGGCAACGGGATCACCCGCAACGGCCTGACCGACTTATAGGAAAAGCTCGAATAGATTTCCTTCACGCACGGCAATGTCTGCAACACCTCGCGGGCGAATTCGCCAAAGGACTCCAGGTCCTTGGCCACCACTTCCAGCAAAAAATCATAACGCCCGGACACGTTATGGCAGGCGACGATTTCCGGGATGTCCAGCAGCCGCTGTTCAAACGCCCGGGCGATTTCCTTGGAGTGGGTGTCCATCATGATGCTGACAAAGGCCGTGACCCCGTAGCCCAGGGCCTTGGGCGAGAGGATCGCCTGGTAGCCGCTGATCACGCCACTGTCTTCAAGGTTCTTGACCCGGCGCCAGCACGGCGAGGTGGTCAGGGACACCCGCTCGGCCAGTTCGGCGACGGTCAGGCGGGCGTTGCCTTGCAGGGCGTTGAGCAGGGCTTTGTCGGTACGGTCCAGATGGCTGGGCATGTCTTGCCTCAAATCATTATTTTTATGGGGTTTCATCCTTCGCCAGCGGTTTTTCTCGGCAAAGTAGGCAACGTTCGGCCTCGATTATGAGCATAGCATTGTAGGAAATAAGGAGTGTCCGACATGCACAATAAACACAACACATTCGGCTTTTCTACCCGTGCCATTCACCACGGCTACGATGCGCAAGACCATCACGGTGCCCTGGTGCCGCCGATCTATCTGTCGGCGACCTTCGCCTTCCCTACCGCCGAATACGGCGCGGGGTGTTTTGCCGGCGAAGAAAGCGGGCACTTTTATACACGCATTTCCAACCCGACCCTGGCGCTGCTGGAGTCACGCATGGCCACCCTGGAGGGCGGCGAGGCGGCGGTGGCGTTCAGTTCCGGCATGGGCGCGATTGCCGCGACCTTCTGGACCTTGTTGCGCCCCGGCGATGAGGTGATCGTCAGCCAGACCTTGTACGGCTGCACCTTCGCCCTGCTGCACCATGGCATTGGCGAGTTCGGCGTCAAGGTGCGCCATGTCGACCTGTCAGACCTCGACGCCCTGCGCGCCGCACTCTCCCCCGCGACCCGCATGATCTACTGCGAGACCCCGGCCAACCCCAACCTGCAATTGATCGACATTGGCGCCGTGGCCAGGATCGCCCACCAGCAACCGCACATCACCGTGGTGGTCGACAACACCTACTGCACCCCCTACCTGCAACGCCCGCTGGAACTGGGCGCGGATGTGGTGGTGCATTCGGCCACCAAGTACCTCAGCGGGCATGGCGATATCACCGCCGGCATCGCCGTCAGCCGCCACGACCTGGCGCAGCGCCTTCGCCTGCAAGGCTTGAAGGACCTGACGGGGGCCGTCCTGTCGCCCCAGGACGCCTTTCTCTTGATGCGCGGCCTCAAAACCCTGGCCCTGCGCATGGATCGCCATTGCAGCAATGCCCAGGCCGTGGCCGAGGCCCTGCAGGCCCACCCGGCGGTCGAGTCGGTGACCTACCCCGGCCTGCGCTCCTTCCCACAATACGAGTTGGCAGCACGTCAGATGAAACTGTCAGGCGGCATGATTGCCTTTGAACTCAAGGGCGGCATCGCCACGGGCAGGCGCTTTATGAACGCGCTCAAGCTGTTCAGCCGCGCAGTCAGCCTGGGCGATGCCGAATCCCTGGCCCAGCACCCGGCGAGCATGACCCACTCCACCTACACCCCGGAAGAACGTGCCCAGCATGGGATTGGCGAAGGGTTGGTACGGTTGTCGGTGGGGCTGGAGGATATCGCGGACCTGCTGGCCGATCTTGAGCAGGCACTGGCGCATTGCGTCAAGCGCACACCGGCGAGCAAACCGGCGACCCATTCCGTGTAGGCATGGCGGTTATTTCACCAGCCGGGTTTCCTTTGAAGGGCGGTAGCCGAAGTAGGCGCTGTAGCATTTACTGAAGTGGCTGGGCGACACAAACCCGCAGGCCACCAGCACATCGACCTGAGACAGTTCGGTGTGCTGCAACAGGCGCCGGGCCTCGGTGATGCGCAGCTCCAGGTAATAGCGCTGCGGTGTGGTGCCCAGTTGCTCGCGGAACAGGCGCTCCAATTGGCGTCGCGAGCGCCCGGCATACACCGCCAGTTGCTCCAGGGCCAGGGGCTCTTCGAGGTTGGCGTCCATCAGGCGCACCACTTCACGCAGCGGCGCGCTCACGCAGATATTTTCGGCGGGCTTGATCCGCCGGTACCGCGACTCCTCAAAGGCCAGGATATCTTCGATGCCCTCCACCAGCGCCTTGTCGTGCAGGCTCTTGATCCAGTCCAGGGCCATATGGAACGCACCGGATGGGCTGGATGCGCTGAGGCGGTCGCGATCGATCACATAGGGCTCGCTGCTGACCTGGGTGGCCTTGGCGATTTCCGTCAAGGCCGGGCGATGTTCCGGGTGAATGGCACAGCGATAGCCGTCCAGCACCCCGGCCTTGCCCAGAAACCACGCACCGTTCCATAGGCCGGCGAGGATCACGCCCTGTTGCGCGGCGGCCTTGAGCAGTTCGATAAAGCTTTCGCCGGCCTTGAGCTGGGTGCGATAACCGCCGCAAATCACCAGCAGGTCGAGGTCGGCCAGCGCGCTGTGTTCAAGGCGCGCGTCCGGGCGAATCACCAGGCCCAGGTCGCTGGTCACCTCCTGCCCGTCCAGGCCGAAGGTGCGCGAAGTGAACAGCCCCGGGCGCAGCAGGTTGGCGGTGATCAGGGTGTCCAATGCCTGGGTGAAGGCCGGCAGGGAAAAGTGCTCCAGCAACACAAACCCCGCACGCACCCGGCGCGGGGCCTGGCCCGGGGTTTCGTTCAGGTAGCGCAGGTTCTTGCCTTTCATCCCACCGCTAAATTGCCGTCTTTGCATGGGGGTTCGACCTGTCTGCGGCGCCATCGCCGGCCAGCGCTTAGGGCTTGATGTTTTTCAACTGGTTGAGCAATTCGAGCAGTTGCTGCAACTGCTCTTCGCCGAACTGTTCCTGGATCTTCTGGTAGTTGCTTTCCATCCCCGCGCTCATCTCGACGAAGCACTGCTGCCCCTGCTCGGTGAGGTTCACGAATACCCGGCGCTGGTCTTCGCTGGACTTGCGCCGGCGCACCAGGCCGTCGCGCTCCAGGCGGGCCAGCACGCCGGTCATGCTCGGTTTAAGGATGCAGGCCAGGTGCGCCAGTTGATGGCTCTCCAGTTCGCCTTGCTGGCGCAGGATACGAATCACCCGCCACTGCTGTTCAGTCAATTGATGTTCATTGAGCAACGGCCGGAAAAACGCCATGGCGGCTTCGCGGGCCTGCAACAGGGTCAGCGTCAGGGAAGGTCTGGGAGTGGACATGGCTCACGCACAAAAGAGATCGAAGCGTCGAAGCTTAGGGTCGGCTCCATGGGCATGCAAGCTGGCCGCCGCAAAAACTCGTTAACCTCGATATAAATTATTTTAAATCGGCGCAAATTGTCTACCCATAATAAATATAACATGTTAACAATATGCCACTCCCTTCAGCGATCCGAAGGGCGATACCTACAAAAACAACAAAAGGAATCTGTCATGCATTTGCGCCTCCTTCCCCTGGCGGCCAGCGCCGGCCTGTGCGCTACGTTCAGCCCCTTGAGCGCCTACGCCGAGTTTATCCAGGACAGCAAGGCCAGCCTCGACCTGCGCAACTTCTATATGAACCGCGACTTTCGCCAGACCAACGCGCCGCAGAACAAGGCCGATGAATGGGCCCAGGGCTTTGTGCTGCGCCTGGAGTCGGGCTACACCGAAGGCCTGGTAGGCTTTGGCGTGGATGCCCTGGGCGAACTGGGGGTCAAGCTCGACTCCAGTCGCGACCGCCGTGGCACCGGCCTGCTGGCGTATGGCGCCAGCCAGCAACCGGTCGACAATTACAGTGAACTGGGCCTGACGGCCAAGGTGCGGGTCTCGAAAACCGTGCTCAAGGCCGGCACCCTGCAGCCGCAATTGCCCGTGGCCGCCTACAACGACACCCGGCTCCTGCCCTCGACCTATACCGGCGAGCTGGTCACCTCCCAGGACATCGCCGGCCTGACCCTGAACCTGGGCCGCCTGGAAAAACAGAACCTGCGCGACTCTTCCAGCAACGACCCGATGAGCTACGCCGGCGTCGACAGCAGCCACCTGGACCTGGCCGGCGGCACCTATGCCATCACCCCACAGCTGGCGACGACTTACTACTACGCACAAATGCAGGACATCTATCGCCAGCACTTCATCGGCCTGGTACACGACCTGCCGCTGGGCAACGGCATGAGCCTGCGCAGCGACCTGCGCTACTTCGATACCCGCGAGCAAGGCAGCCATGAACTGCGCGGCGCCTCGCGGGTAGACGGCGGGCGCATCGACAACCGGTTCTTCAACGGCATGCTGAGCCTGTCGGCGGGGGGCCACAAGGTGGGCCTGGGCTATCAAAACCTTTCGGGCGACGGTGATTTTGCCTACCCCGGCATGGACCCCTATTCGGTCAACCTGGTGACCATCAACGTGTTCACCAAGGCCCAGACCGATGCCTGGCAGGCGCGCTATGACTACAACTTCGCTGCCCTCGGCCTGCCGGGGCTGACCTTTATGACGCGCTATGTGGATGGCAGCCATGTGCAAACCGCCAGCGTGCGCAATGGCCGCGAATGGGAGCGCGATACCGACCTGACCTACACCGTGCAGAATGGGCCGCTGAAAAACGTCAACGTCAGGCTGCGTAACGCGACCCTGCGCTCGAGCAACGGCCTGACCAGCGATATCGACGAAAGCCGCATCATCATCGGCTACAGCCTGGCGTTGTGGTGATCAGCGCAGGCCTGCTTGGCGCAGGCGGTACTCCCCCGGCGTCATCTGCGCATAGCGCTGGAAGAACCGGCTGAAATAGGCCGGGTCCTTGAAGCCCAACTGGTAGCAGATTTCATTGGCGGAACTGCCGGTAAACAGCAGCAGGCGCTTGGCTTCCTGCATCAGCCGTTCAAGCACCAGGCGCTTGGACGGCAGGTCGGCAATGCGCCGGCATACGTCGTTGAGCCGCGCTTGGGTGACGCCAATTTTTTCGGCGTACGCCGACAGCGGCCAATGCAGCAAATAGTGGTCTTCGATCAGCTCATTGAAGCGATGGAAGATACGCAAGTCTTCGTGGCGCGCCGGGCGTGCTTCCAGGGAGTTGGCGCACAGGCGCAGCAGGCTGATCATGATCAGACGGGTCAGGCTTGCCAGGGCCGCCGCCCGCCCCGCGCCGGTGCTGTTGATCTCGCCGCTCAACTCGTCGAACAGCCACTCCAGCCGCTTGATCTCGGGCTCGAACACAGGCGCCAGGCGGGCCAGCGCCACACAGGCGGGCGGGATCTGCGGCCCGGGCGCCAGGCTCGGGTCGGCATCGACCAGCGCCCGCACCCACTGCTGGCGCACGGTCAATACATGGCCATCGGCGTCGGCTTCGGTGACAAAGGCATGGGCCACGGTGGGCGGCGTAAGGAAAAACATCGGCCCGGATTCCAGGTACTGCTGGTCATCAAGATAGACCCGCACCGCGCCGCTCTTGACGTAATGCACCTGGAAAAACCGGTCATGCCGATGCACGGGCATGTTGCGCCCGAAAAAACCCGCCAGGTTGCCGAGCCGGTCGTAATGCACGTCGGCATCGCTGTAGCGCTGGTCGTAGACCTGGCCGATGTTGATGTTGGGGATCGGTTTCACAGGCGTCTCTTTATTGTTTTTTGCACCCGATGATTTTGCCACGCTTGACGGTAGTTAACATATTAATTATAACGTTAACACATTAACGAACTGCCTCCAGAGCAGTCGCCATCGCCAGGAGAAATGCATGAGCCGTACCCTGCATGATGTTGCCAGCGGCACCCTGTTCGGCGTCGCGCTGAACTACCAGGGCTTGCTGAACCAGCGTCTCGCCGAATTCGAGCAGCCGCCGTACCAGAAGCCCCCGGTCAAGCCGGTGCTGTTTATCAAGACCCCCAACACCCGCAACAGCCATGCCGGCATCGTGGTCCAGCCCCACGGCGAACGCCTGCAACCGGGCCCTGCCCTGGGCGTGGTGATCGGCAAAAGCGCCAGCCGCGTCAGCGTGGAAAATGCCCTGGAGCATGTGGCGGGCTATGTCATCGTCAATGAGTTCAGCCTGCCGGAAGACAGCTACTACCGCCCCGCCGTCAAAGCCAAGTGCCGCGACGGGTTCTGCGCCCTGGGCCCTGAACTGGTGGCCCGCGAGCAGATCGCCAACCCTCACCAGTTGAGCCTCAAGCTGTTCGTCAACGGCGAGTTGCGCCAGCAGAACACCACGGCCAACTTTGTGCGCGACATTCCCCGGCTGATCGCCGAGATCAGCGAATTCATGACCCTGCATGCGGGCGATGTGCTGATCACCGGTACGCCTGAAGGCCGGGTGGATGTACAGCCCGGCGACACCGTCGAAGTCGAGATCAGTGGCCTGGGCCGCCTGGTCAACCACATCCAGGCCGAGGAACAGCCATGAAACACGCGCGTATCCGTTTTGAAGGCCAGGTCCATCAGGTCCACGTCGAAGAGTTCAATGCTGTGCGCCTGGCTGACGGCCGGCTGCTGGCCGAAGACCAGGTGCAATGGCTGCCACCGGCCACCGGCAATATGTTCGCCCTGGGCCTGAACTACGCCGACCATGCCGCCGAACTGGCCTTCGCCCCGCCGACCGAGCCGCTGGCCTTTATCAAGTCGCCAGGCACCTACACCGGGCATAACCAGGTCACTTGGCGCCCGGACAACATCGCCTATATGCACTACGAGTGCGAGCTGGTGGCGGTGATCGGCAAACCGGCGCGCAACGTCAAGCGCGAGGACGCCCTGGCGTACCTGGCCGGCTACACCGTGTGCAACGACTACGCGATCCGCGACTACCTGGAAAACTACTACCGCCCCAACCTGCGGGTGAAAAACCGCGACGCTACCACCCCGGTCGGCCCGTGGATCGTCGATGTGGCCGATGTACCGGACCCGGGCAACCTGACCCTGCGCACCTGGATCAACGGCGAGTTGCGCCAGGAAGGCAGCACCCGCGACATGATTTTCGATATCCCCTACCTGATCGAATACCTGTCCAGCTTCATGACCCTGCAACCCGGCGACATGATCGCCACCGGCACCCCTGAAGGCCTGGCCGATGTAGTGCCCGGCGATGAAGTGGTGGTGGAAGTGCAAGGCGTCGGCCGCCTGGTCAACCGAATTGTCAGCGAGGCGGACTTTTTCGCCGCCCGCAAAGAGGCTTGAGCACCATGATCAAACACTGGATCAACGGCCGTGAGGTCGAAAGCAAAGACACCTTCATCAACTACAACCCCGCCACCGGCGAGGCGCTTGGCGAGGTGGCCAGCGGTGGCGCCGAAGAAGTCGCCCAGGCCGTAGCTGCGGCCAAGGAAGCCTTCCCGAAGTGGGCCAACACCCCGGCCAAGGAGCGCGCGCGCCTGATGCGCAAGCTCGGCGAACTGATCGAGCAGAACGTGCCGCACCTGGCCGAACTGGAAACCCTGGACACCGGCCTGCCGATCCACCAGACCAAGAACGTGCTGATTCCACGGGCTTCGCACAACTTTGATTTCTTCGCCGAAGTCTGCACGCGCATGGATGGCCACAGCTACCCGGTGGACGACCAGATGCTCAACTACACCCTGTACCAACCGGTGGGTGTGTGCGCGCTGGTGTCGCCGTGGAACGTGCCATTTATGACCGCCACCTGGAAGACCGCCCCGTGCCTGGCCCTGGGCAACACGGCGGTGCTGAAGATGTCCGAGCTGTCGCCTTTGACTGCCAACGAACTGGGGCGCCTGGCCCTGGAAGCGGGGATCCCCAAGGGCGTGCTCAACGTGATCCAGGGCTATGGCGCCACCGCCGGCGATGCCCTGGTGCGTCACCCGGATGTGCGGGCGATCTCCTTTACCGGCGGCACCGCCACCGGCAAGAAGATCATGCAGAGCGCCGGCCTGAAGAAGTACTCCATGGAGCTGGGCGGCAAGTCGCCGGTGCTGATTTTTGAAGACGCCGACCTCGAACGGGCCCTGGATGCCGCGCTGTTCACCATCTTCTCGCTCAACGGCGAGCGCTGCACCGCCGGCAGCCGGGTGTTTATCCAGGAGAGTGTGTACCCGCAGTTCGTCGCCGAGTTCGCCGCCCGCGCCAAACGCCTGATTGTCGGTGACCCGCAAGACCCGAACACCCAGGTGGGTTCGATGATCACGCAAGCCCACTATGACAAAGTCACCGGTTACATCAAGATTGGCCTCGAAGAAGGCGCCAACCTGGTGGCAGGCGGCCTGGAGCGGCCGGCCAACCTGCCGGCGCACCTGGCACGCGGGCAGTTTATCCAGCCGACCGTGTTCGCCGACGTCAACAACAACATGCGCATCGCCCAGGAAGAGATCTTCGGCCCGGTGGTGTGCCTGATTCCCTTCAAGGACGAAGCCCAGGCCCTGCAACTGGCCAACGAGACCGAGTACGGCCTGGCGTCCTATATCTGGACCCAGGACATCGGCAAGGCCCATCGCCTGGCCCGTGGCATCGAGGCCGGCATGGTGTTTATCAACAGCCAGAACGTGCGCGACCTGCGTCAGCCGTTCGGCGGGGTCAAGGGCTCGGGGACCGGTCGTGAAGGCGGCCAGTACAGCTTCGAAGTGTTCGCCGAGATCAAGAACGTATGCATCTCCATGGGCAGCCATCACATCCCGCGCTGGGGCGTGTAACTGTGGAAGCGGGCTTGCCCGCGATGCTCGTCAACGATAACGCTGACGTTCAGGGTTAACGCGCTGACCTTGGGTTTTTCGCGAGCAAGCTCGCTCCTACACGGTCCGTAGCGCACCAACAAGAATAATGAAATCAGGAGAATGATCATGGGTGAAATAGTCCTGGCGGCGAAAATCTGCCACGTCCCTTCCATGTACCTGTCGGAACTGCCGGGCAAGCACCACGGTTGCCGCGCCGCGGCGATTGCCGGCCATAAGGAAATCGGGCGCCGCGCCCGTGAACTGGGGGCCGACACCGCCGTGGTGTTCGATGTGCACTGGCTGGTCAACAGCGGCTATCACGTCAACGGCGGCGAGCGGTTCCAGGGCACCTACACCAGCAACGAGCTGCCGCACTTCATCAAGAACATGGAGTACGCCTACCCCGGCTGCCCGGAGCTGGGCGAGCTGATTGCCGCCGAAGCCAACCTGGCCGGGGTGCGCACCATGAACCACAACATCCCGAGCCTGGAGCTGGAATACGGCACCCTGGTGCCCATGCGCTACATGCACATGGATGTGCCCGATGAGCAGAAATTCAAGGTGATCTCCATCGCCGCCTGGTGTGCCTGGCATCGCCTGCAAGACAGCTTCGCCTTCGGGGCCGCCGTGCGCCGGGCCATCGAGAAGAGTGATCGCAAGGTGCTGGTGCTGGCCTCCGGCTCCTTGTCGCACCGCTTCTCCGACGACCGCGAAGCCGAAGCCAATATCCACAACTGGACCCGCGAGTTCGACAAGCAAGTGGATATGCACGTGGTGCAGATGTGGCGCGAAGGCCGCTTCAAGGAGTTCTGCGCGATGCTCCCGGACTACGCCGAACACTGCTTTGGCGAGGGCAAGATGCACGACACCGCGATGCTCCTGGGCTTGCTCGGCGGGCCTGAGTACAACCGCCCGGCCGAGATCATCACCGAGCCGTTCGGCAGCTCCGGCACTGGCCAGATCAACGCCATTTTCCCGCTCTGAGTACAACACCCGTAGATGTGGGAGCTGTCTCGCCGGGCGAGACAGCTCCCACATTAAATCGCGTACAGAAGGAGGCTTTGCATGCCGCATTTCATCGCCGAATACACCGACAACCTCGACTCCCAGGCCGACCTGCCAGGGCTGTTTGCAAAGGTCCACCAGATGCTGGGAGACAGTGGCGTGTTCCCCCTCGCCGGCATCCGCAGCCGCGCGGTGCGCCTGGACACCTGGCGCATGGCCGATGGCAAGCACGACTACGCCTTCGTCCACATGACCCTCAAGGTCGGCCACGGTCGCGACCTGCCGACCCGCCAGGCGGTGGCTGAAACCCTGTTCAGGGTGATCACCGAGCACTTCGCCGCCCTGCAGGCACAACGGCTGCTGGCCCTGTCCTTCGAGATGATCGAGCTGCACCCGCAGTTGAATTTCAAACAGAACAACGTCCATGCGTTTTTAAGCAACCAGGCGGGTTGACCCCGCCTCCCCCAACGGCCTCTCAGACAAAAAGTACAACATCATGAGCACAGCCAATACCGCACACAGCGTCACCCTTGCCGAGCATGATCGCACCCACAGCACCGTCACCTGGCGCCTGATGCCGTTGTTGCTGATCTGTTACCTGTTTGCCCACCTGGACCGGATCAACATCGGGTTCGCCAAGATGCAGATGAGCAGCGACCTGCACTTCAGCGACACGGTGTATGGCTTCGGCGCCGGCCTGTTCTTTATCGCCTACGCCCTGTTCGGCGTGCCCAGCAATATCGCCCTGGACCGGGTCGGGCCACGGCGCTGGATCGCCTGCCTGATGGTAGTGTGGGGCATCCTGTCGACCAGCATGTTGTGGATCGAAAGTTCCACCGGCTTCTACGTCCTGCGTTTTTTGCTGGGGGTGGCCGAGGCGGGGTTCTTCCCGGGGATCCTGGTGTTTCTCAACCGCTGGTACCCGGCGCGCCGCCGGGCGCAGATCACGGCCCTGTTCGCCATCGCCGTGCCCATGGCCGGGGTGATTGGCGGGCCGCTCTCGGGGGCGATCCTGGAGCACTTCCACGACTTTGGCGGCATGCGCGGCTGGCAGTGGATGTTCCTGATCGAAGGCGCCCCCGTGGTGCTGCTGGGCCTGGTGGTACTCAAGTACCTGCCGGACAGTTTTGAAACGGTGAAATGGCTGCAACCGGCGCAAAAACAACAATTGCGCGAGCAACTGAACACCGAGGAAAAGCGCAAATCCATCACCTCCTTTGGCGGCATCCTGCGCGACCCGCAAGTGTGGCTACTGGTGGCGATTTACTTTGCGGTGATGCTGGCGGTCAACACCCTGGCGTTCTGGATGCCCACCCTGATCCACGGCGCCGGCATCGGCCGCGACAGCCAGGTCGGCCTGCTGAGCGCCGTGCCGTATCTGGCCGGCTGCTTCTTCATGATCGGCTGCGGGCGCTCCTCGGACCGCCACCGCGAACGCCGCTGGCACCTGTGCGTGCCATTGCTGATGGCGGCGGCCGGGATCGCGGTAGCGGGCCTGGCACCGGGCAATTCGCTGGTGGTGATGGGCGGCCTGATCGTCGCCGGCATGGGCGCCAGCGCCGCGCTGCCGATGTTCTGGCAACTGCCGCCGGCCTTCCTGTCCAACTGCACCCAGGCGGCCGGGATCGCCATGATCAGTTCGTTTGGCAGCATCGCCTCGTTCCTCGCGCCCTACCTGATCGGCTGGATGCGCGACACCACCCAAAGCGCCAGCCTCGCCCTGTACGTACTGGCGCTGTTTATCGCCCTTGGCGGCCTGCTGGTGTTGCGTACCCACGCCGCCATCGTCAACCCTCAGTAAGAGACCCTTGTCATGCTCGATCCACAGCTCATCCTGCAAGCCGCCGCCCAGCTGGACCATGCCGAACGCAGCCGCGAACAGGTACGCCAGTTTTCCCTCGATCATCCGGCGATCACGATCGAGGACGCCTACGCCATCCAGCGCGCCTGGGTCGCCCAGAAGATCAAGGGCGGGCGCAAGCTGGTCGGGCACAAGATCGGCCTGACCTCACGGGCGATGCAGGTGTCGTCGAACATCAGCGAACCGGACTACGGTGCGCTGCTCGACAACATGCTGTTTGAGGAAGGCACCGACATCCCGTTCGAGCGCTTTATCGTGCCGCGGGTCGAGGTCGAACTGGCCTTTATTCTCGGCAAACCGCTCAAGGGCCCCAACTGCACGATTTTCGATGTGCTCGACGCCACCGAGTGGGTGATTCCGGCCCTGGAGATCATCGACGCGCGCATCCAGCAGGTCGACCCGCACACCAAGGCCACGCGCAAGGTGTTCGACACCATCTCCGACAACGCCGCCAATGCCGGCGTGGTCATGGGCGGCCGCGCGGTGCGGCCAACCGAAATCGACCTGCGCAAAGTGCCGGCGGTGCTGTACCGCAACGGCGTGATCGAAGAGTCCGGGGTTTCGGCCGCTGTGCTCAACCACCCGGCCAAAGGCGTGGCCTGGCTGGCCAACAAGCTGGCGCCCTACGACGTCACCTTGCTGCCAGGGCAGATCATCCTCGGCGGCTCGTTTACCCGGCCAGTGGCGGCCAGCCCGGGCGATACCTTCCATGTCGACTACGACATGCTCGGCTCGATTTCCTGCCGCTTCGTCTGACATCTGGAGGATTGATTCATGGACATGCCTGTCAACCGCTTCAAACAGCGGCTCACCCGCGGTGAAACGCAAATCGGCCTGTGGCTGGGCCTGGCGGATGCGTACAGCGCGGAGTTGGCGGCCAATGCCGGTTTCGATTGGCTGCTGATCGACGGCGAACACGCGCCCAACGACTTGCGCGGCATGCTCGGCCAATTGCAGGCCGTGGCGCCCTACGCCAGCGAGGCGGTGATCCGTCCGGTGATCGGCGATACCGCATTGATCAAGCAGGTGCTGGATATCGGCGCACAGACCCTGCTGGTGCCGATGGTCGAAAGCGCCGCCCAGGCCCGGGAGCTGGTGCGCGCCATGCGCTATCCGCCCCAGGGCATCCGTGGTGTGGGCAGCGCCCTGGCACGGGCTTCGCGCTGGAACAGCATCGACGGCTACCTGGACCAGGCCGATGCACAGATGTGCCTGCTGGTGCAGATCGAAAGCCTCGAAGGCCTGGCCAACCTTGACGCAATTGCCGCCGTCGAGGGGGTGGACGGGGTGTTTATCGGCCCGGCGGACTTGAGTGCCTCCATGGGCCACCGGGGCAATCCGGGGCACCCAGATGTGCAAGTGGCAATCGAAGATGCCATTGCGCGGATTCGCCAGGCGGGCAAGGCGGCGGGGATTCTCAGTGCCGATGAGAAACTGGCCCGGCGCTACATCGAGCTGGGCGCGGGGTTTGTCGCGGTGGGGGTGGATACCACGGTGCTGATGCGTGGGTTGCAGGGGTTGGTGGGCAAGTTCAAAGGTACAGCGGCACCGAGCGGTACCGCTGGCGTGTACTGATCCCCTCCAAACACCGCAGGACCCAATGTGGGAGCGGGCTTGCTCGCGATGGCGGTGTATCAGTACCAAATTTATTGGCTGACCCACCGCCATCGTGTATCAGTACCAAATTT
>NZ_JBWKWY010000039.1:0-46668 GCF_059422465.1 Pseudomonas sp. GW821-FHT01D09 | reverse complement strand
CTGGTGCGATACAGGCGCGTCCAGGCAAATGGCAGTACGCCATCCAGCTCGCCATCGGTCAGGGTCAGCAGTTCTTCTCCGGTGACCATGGACACCGGGCAACCGTGGGTCGCGGTTTTATCGGCGCTGGCGCTGGCCTGGTCGTTGGGGTTTTTCGCGGAGGAGGGCACATCGTCCACGACCTCTATCTGCTTGAGCGTGGTATTGCGCCGCGCCCCCCAGTGCATCCGCAGGCCACCCTTTTTCAAGCCGCCGACAACGCCGCGCACGGCCACCGCCTTGTAGCGCTCCACCGCCCCCATAAAACGCTTGAGGATGTCGAACACGCCCTTGACGAAGCCCACCGCCAGCTCAACCACCTGCGCCCCATACTTGGCCAGGCGCAGCCCCAGATACGCGATCCCGGCACCTTGCAGGGCAATGGTCAGCACCAGCGCAATCAGCAAATCAATGAGCAGCGACACGGCAAACCCGGCAAGCACCTCGGCGGTTTTCCCCGCCACCTGGCTGGGCGGCAATGCCGACAGCCAGATCATCGCCGTGCGCAACATCAGGTACAGCGCCGCTTCGTCGCTGGCCAGCAACATCGCCTGTTCCATCACCTGCGGCGCCTCACGCGCCAGGGCTGCCAGCTCGGCGGCCTGGGTGCCCAGGCGTTCGATGTGCTTGGCCGGGTCCTTGAGGATGTCCTGCACCAGCGACAGGCTGTCCCACACCTCGGAAATGGCTGACCAGGTGCCGGCCAATATCCCACTGCCAATGGCACTTGACGCCGACGCCTGCCAATGCGGTTTGAACCCCCTCCATTCCTTGCGCAGCCAGGCTTGTAGCTCGGCGGTCAAACCGTCGTAGGAGGTAAACAGCGCCTCCACCTGCGCCGGCGTAACCCCGCCCTGCACGCGCACCTGATAGCGCCCACCGGCCGTGCAGTGATGGGTGCCCTTGCCCTGTGCATCCAGTTGGATCAGCGTGGAGCTGCCATCATCCAGGCCAATCACCTGCACCTGGAGATTGCCCAGGGGCACGTCATACACCGACTCGAATTGGCTCTCGATCTTCAGCTCGCCGCCTGCCGGGCACACGGCAACACTGGAGGCAAAATCGGTGTCGCTCATGCTCACCGACACCTGGGAGTCACCAACCCGCAGCACCCGCTCCAGGCCCAGCAGCGACGGCAAATCCGCGGCATGGCTGGCCTTGTCCAGGGCCTGCGCGTACCAGCTTGTTACCTGCTGGCGATACACTGCCAGGCTCTGGTGAAAGCCATCGAGCTCGTATTCGATCCGCTCGATGGGCGATGAATCAGGGGCAGGGGCTGGCATCCATGACGTCTCTGCAAAAGAAAGGCGTCGGAGAATGCCGCAGGAAAAGGGAGGGTGGAGGTGTGGTCCGTTAAATCAGAATGGGCTTACGTGCAGGAGGCGTTTTCCAGGTGAGATCGCCGCTTATACCCACATGAAACGGCGATGCTGTTGACTGGTAAAAGCCGATTTTTCAGTCATACAACCAAGGCTTCAGCTCCTGCAGGTTTTTCACCACGATCTGCTGGGCCTCGGGTTTGGGGTCGAGGTTCTTCGGATCGATCTGGTAGCGCTGTAGGACATATTTCACCAAGGCCTGGCGACTGGGGATCACCAACTGCCCATCGACCATGCCCAAATCCGCCTCGATAATTGCCCGCTGCGCCGCTGCCAGGCGCTGGTCCGGGGTGATCACCAAGTCCACGGCGGTCTCCCAAACGTGATCGGCGTCGATCAGGTTCTCGGATTTGCCCAGCAACTCCGGTTCACCGCGCAGGCGGCTCAGGACGAAGTCGCGGTATTTGCCGTTCTTCTCGCAGTAGGCCCGTACATGCCAGCGCATACCGGTGTACACCAGGGTATGCGGGGCAATCAGGCGCACTTCCGGCTCGGGGTTGGCCAGGGACACGTACTCGGTTTCCAGGCGCAACCCTTCGCGGCAAGCCTTGAGCAGCGGGCGTAGGATTTGTGGGCGGATGCTGCGGTCCGGCACCTCCAGCACCTTGGTATGGGCATAGGCCAAGGCCAGCCCTTCGATGTGCGGCGCGCGTTCGTTGTTCTGGTACAGCAGGTGCAAATAGGCGCTGGCACTGTCGTCGATAAAGCGCGGCTTGAAGTGCTTGCTCGGGATGTAGCCCTTGAGCTGCTTGTCATATGTCAAGTTTCGGGGCGCATGTTCGGTGATGTAGGTGTTGATATCTTTCGAGGCCTGCTGGCGACTGATGCCGAAGCTCTGGATCAAGTGCCCCGTGGTCAGGCGGCCTTCCCACCAGGCGACGGTTTCGATCAGGCGATAGCGAAGTGCCAGGTCCCAGCGCACCTGTTCGACGGATTGTGTGCGTTTCATGACCCCTCCCATATGTGCGATTACTTTACCTGTATCTGTCTACAGTATGGACCTGTAATAAAACACGACATATCGTGTTGCTGTCTTCGAGATCGCTCGAATTCACTAAAAGGATGCAGGATATGGGGATGTCGGAGCTTGTTTCGACCAGTGCGTTGGTACTCATTGGCGTGATCTTGCTGGTGCTGTTGATGCAGTACCTGCGCCTCCGGGAAATTTGGAGGTTTGTTGCGGGCTGCCGTACGGCGACACGCTGGGCCAAGATTCGCGAGATGGAAAACCGTGAACTCAAGCGCGCCCTGCGGGCAGAGCGGGCACGGGTCCAGGAGCTGAAGCTAAGGCTGGAGCTGTCTTGAAGGGTGATCAAGGTGATGGCCTAGTGCTATTCTGCCGCGCAGCTTCCGGCGTCCAGGCTCAATGACGCTGAAAAAATCAGAAAGGGAGATAGGGACATGTCGTTGTTGGAGTTTTTGCAGGCCAAGAAATATTCAAGTTCGGGGCGGGTTCATGTCGCACCCAACATCCCGAAGAAACTCTTGAGCAACGCCCTTTCTGCCTACGGCCTGACCGTGGACCCCAGCGAAGTGGTGGTGCTGATTGACGACACCATGTTTGCCAGCGGCAAAGACGGCTGCTTGATCGGCCAGGATTACCTGGCCATCCGCGAAAGCTTCAGCGATGCCGTGGCCTATGCCTACGATGAAATCGACGGGTTGGAAATCAAGGGCAGCAAACTCTTCCTCAACAAGCGTCAGGCGATTGCCTTCAACATGCCGGACAAAGACGACCTGCACGATTGCTTTTCCCTGTTGCAGGAATGGCTGCGTACCCGGGGCGGCGAGCAGTCGGCCCCGGTGGCGACGCCGGCGGCGGTAAAGGCCTCGGCCGGCAACCAGGAACTGTCGGCAGCCCAGGTCGATTCCATTGTGCAAATGACCCTCAGCCTGGCCCAGCGCCTGGGGCTGGAGCGCGTGTACGTGCGCCCGCATATCCCGCAAAAAAAGCTGCAGGCGGCCCTGGAATCGTACGGCGCCAACATGAGCGAAGATGAAGTGCTGGTGCTGATTGACGACACCCTGTTCGGTGGCGCCAAGGAAGGCGTCTTGATGGGCGAGAGCAAGCTGGCGGTGAAGATGGTCTTCGACACCCCGCGCCTGTTTTTCTGGCGCCACCTGGACTCGCTGGCCGTGGAAAAGCGCGACCTGTTCGTCAACTCGCGCAAGGTCGGAACCTTTACCCAAGTGGGTGAGAAAGAACTGGGTGAGTTCTTCTCTGTGATCAACGAGGCCCTGGGGGATGCCCGCCGTGGGCTGGCCGATCAGCCGCTGGTGGCGGTTGCGCAACCTGCCGTTGCAGTGGTTGCCGCCGAGCCTGAGGCCCCGACCCCGCTGGCAGAACCGGTTGCCGAAGAGATCCTCGCCCTGGCAGTCATCGAAGAGACAACCTCTGACGGTCCACAGAAAAAAATCAGCGGCAAGGACAAGCTGTTGGGCTACGTTGCCGTGGCCATCGAGCAGAATAAATCGAAGATCCTACCGTTTATCAAGGACAAGACCGGCGAGGCTTCCCTGGCGGCCTTGCGTGATGACGGCAATGTTGAAAAACTCGGTGGGTTTATCTACGCCTTCCTGCCTGGAGTCGTGCGCCTGGCCCTCAAGGAAGAAACTTTTGTGCGGTTCGTCCTCGACAACCGCAACAAGCTCCTCGACAAACTGCTGGCCGGCGAAGCCGAGCGGGTCGCGGCGCTGCAAGACATCACCCCGCCGACGCGACTGGCCCCGACCTATCACGCCGAACTCGATGACCTGCTGATGGACGACGAGCCTGTGGTGCAACCCGGGCAACGGGCTATCGAGAAAATGCAGGCCATCCTCGCCGACCTGAAGCAGGAACAGCGTGACGACCCGGATTCAGCGGTTATCTGGCAGTTGCCGATCAACTACCTGGGCGCGGTGATTCCCAAGGCGCAAAAACTTATTGGCTTCCCTGATGAAGAAGTCGAAGGCCAGATCTTCTTTGTGCTGGCCTTTATGTATGGCTTCTCGTTTCATAAGATTCCCGAATCGGTTCGTCAGCAAGATGGTCTGCTCGAAGGTTTTCTGACCGGGTTTCTGATGGTGTGCGAGAACTACCAGGAACGCAGCCCAGGCAGCAAGGTAAGGCCGGAAGACGACCAGATGTTGATGGCAATGGCCATGGCCAAAATGGCCACCAAGCAGCAGCTCAATGAAATGGTCAGGAAGATGCTGGATGAGTACAAGGATGTCGCCAAGCCTGGTGACTTTGAACTCGACGACATCATGTTGCTGCTGCGTGAAGCCAATGGTTTTGCCGAGCAATGGGTCGACAGCCTGACACGGGAAATTATCGCCGAAGAACGCGCCCTGCAAAACAAATGGGGCGATCTGCTGAACTAGCTGTGGCGCGCAGTGCCGGTTTCCACCAGGCGTGCAAACTGGCACTGACCCTGGGCCTGCTCCAGGCTGCCTTCAAACGCCACCAGCCCTGCATGCACCTGTTGCAGGGCTTCGATCTGCGCCATCAACTCATGCTTCTTTTGTGCGATCGCCTGGTTGGCGCGCTGCCACGGCAACTCATCGCCATGGTGCCCGTGCAGAATCCCCTGTAACTCCTTGAGCTTGAAACCCAACTGCTGCGCGCACTTGATAAACGTCAGTAGCTCAACGCTTTGCGCCGAGTAAACCCGATACCGCCCCTCGCGTTGCGGGGGTGGCAGCAAGCCGATGTCCTCGTAGTGACGAATCGCCTTGATCGTCGTGCCTGACAACTGCGCGGCTTTACCGATGTACATGGAGGTCCTTTCCTAAAAAAATGTGCCAGCCTTTTTCAGCCACGTGTCCCGCTGCGCCGCAGTAGAGCCCAGCAGCGGGCCGAACAGCACTGTCTTGATCGGCTTGATGCCACAAAACTCAAGGGTGGTCTTACGCATCTGGTGCACGCCGGGCATGCGGTAGAACCAACGGTAATACCACGGCGGCGTATCCAGGGCCACCAGCAGATGGGCGGTGCGGCCCTTCAAGAGCTTGTCGGGGAATGCCTTGCCCTTGCGGTATTTGAAGGCAAAGCCGGAGAGGAAAATCCGATCGATAAACCCCTTCAACAAGGCCGGCACACCGCCCCACCAAATGGGGAAGACAAACGTCAGGTGTGTGGCCCAGAGTATGTCGGATTGGGCACCAAGCAAATCGGGTTCCAAGGCTTGGTCCTGGTGATAGGCGTGGTGCAGGATCGGATCGAAAACCATCTCGCCGAGCCGTAGGATACGGACCTCATGGCCGGCGGTTTTAGCCGATTGGAGGTAGGCTTCGGCGAGTGCCGAACAGAAACTGGTGCTGGAGGAGTGGCCGAGGATGACCAGAGTGCGCTGAACCACGGGGAAAGCCCTAAGGGAAATGATGTTTAGCGTAGGGTCTGCCGTATAGGGGAGAGTCAAGGGCGGCAAAAAACTGGTGATTCAAGATGGGCTTGGTTCTGGCGTGCGGGCAGTGCGGAATGTTTGAGGCAGGAGCCTTATGCAGTAGTTCCGGACGCATGGATCTGTGGGGGAGCGGTTAACTGTAATTCCTACCGCAACCGTTCTTATATGAGCCTTCCCGAGTTATCTGAATTTAATGTCAGAGGTAGAGGGGGGGGAACACTTCTGAACGCGATCAGGCGTAAAGTTGATGATTTTGGTGATGTGCGCCACTCTGATCATCCGATTTTCTTGAGATGATCAGAGTGTCTAGTTAAAAATCAATCCATTAAATTTTGATCGGCCACTAATGGGGCAGCATGAGACTCATCAGTAATAACTAATGCTACTGGTGCATAAGGCAGGGAGTTGAAAAGATTCCCAAAGTTATAGCGCCACTGTAACGCAAAGCTCATTCCGATTTTTCCATCTAAGGGACTTCTCAGAAAACGCTGCCACTCGTTATCATTAGGGAGGCGTGCAAAATCTTTGTGGTTGTCAATGACCCAGTCATTGCATGCATTTATAATGGCTGAAACTTTTTGGTTGGAGTGCCTTATTTTTATTAATTTATTCAGTTCATCTATCGAGTTTGGCTCTATTCCCTTCTTGATATCAGCTGAAGACTTGGTTTGAAAGTCTAGCTCTATAGCATTGATCAGCGCATTGATAGTGTTGTCATCGTCGTAAAGAGAGTTTAAAAGTCGCAGAAGCGACTTTGCCCGCCAGTCTTGTTGATTGATATGACATAGAAATTGAAGCATTTTCTTGCAAAGGGACTCGCTCTCATCAAAAAGCCGCTGCTTATTTTTTGATGCCAATAGACAAAGGTTTCTGTCGGCAATTTCACTCCCTTTAAGGTATGCGGCTTTGATAATTTGAATTTTGACCGGGGGAGGATTTTTTTTTGCGGTTTGATAGTCGGTTAACAGTATGATCGCATCACTCTCATTGCCAAGAATTCGCTCATACGCAGAGAAAAAAGGTTCGCTTGTGCAAAAGTTCTCGGAGGGTGATTTAATACCAAGATCCAAGTAAGGTATATCAACGCCTTTCGCCGGATTAACCTCGAGCGGAGGAATGTTGAAAGGTTTAAGAGTATGCTGTTCTAACACACCGAGTAGCGTCATTTCAATGACGCTGCCAATTGTCTTGCCGTCTAAGTTTGGCATGGACTGACCGGTTGCAAGCAGTTCATACCAGTGCGGAAGCTTTCCGCCACGCCCGACTCTTTGTAATATGCCCTTAATATTTTCTACGCCTTCGCCGCGAAGGTATAGATTCAATTGCTCAACGATTTCAGGCAAATTAATTTTTATATGCTCGCGAAGCATGAGAATTTCGGTCATACCAATTCCATTTGTGCTGAGGCCGATTGAAAGGTTGTGTAGCTAGTTGAGGTGGCTCTTTTGATTGCCCATGTCACGAGTGCTGGCGGCACGGCATTCCCATAAAGAGGATACTGGTCGTAGAGTTTCACTGACGCGCAATGATTATCTGGAAAACCTTGGATCCTGGCATATTCAACAGGAGTTAGGCGCCTAAACTCATTCCCGATTTTATAACGTTCATAGTGCCGACTGGTTGTGCAGGTCAGGGTGGGAGCAACGCCCTCTATTCCAAAAACGGAATACCCCATTCGTGCACCGCCTTTTTGGTTGTATAAAATTTCGACACCATTATAAAATCTATTCACCTCTTCACTGGTTTTTATTCGTTCCAGTGTGTTTTCTGTAAAATAAAAGTTATCGTTCGGACGCTCCTCAAGAACATCTTTAAGTTTTACTGGCCTGGCCGCATCGGAAAAACCTTCAATTTTTGCATGGAAAAACTTCCCATTAAGAGCTAGTCCCCACGTGTGAAATTTTGAGCCATGATCTTCAATGCTCTTCCAGTTTTCGGTGTTTGACGCCACAGACGCTTGATGAGGCGTTAGCTCTGAAATATCAGAGCTAGTGCAGAGGTAAGATTTTGGGGTATGGTCTCTGTGACCAATAATCACAACTCGTTCTCTGTGCTGAGGTAGGCCGAAGTTTACGGAGTTTAGAAGTCGCCATTCAACCAAATAGCCGATCTCAGACAGGGCATCTAAAATTGTGGCGAAATGTTTTCCGCTATCCATGGATAGAAGTCGTTTGACGTTTTCTAGCACAAAGTACTTGGGTTTTTTCCTTTCGAGGATGTGAACTATTTTTTCAAATAAACTTCCTCTTGCATCCTCAAGCCCAAGCTTTCGGCCTGCACTTGAAAAGGGTTGGCATGGGAAACCACCTGTTAGTAGGTCATGATCAGGAACTTGATCGAGGAAATTCGATATGTCGCCAAAATGAAAATGTTCTTCACCAAATCTTTTTTGATAGACTTTTGCGGCAGTGGGGCTGATGTCGTTGGCCCAGACTGTTTCAATTCCTAATGAGTCACATGCGACTCTAAAACCACCAATTCCTGCAAATAACTCAATTGCTTTCATAAAATTTTCGGCCTGAATGTTTGCTCTAGCTAGACAATCCGGCGCAGCCTATCTGTGCCCACGGTTTTGGGTCGCACTTTAGCAGTTTTCAAAGGCATGGGTACCGTAAGCATTCGCCCAACACGCCTTGCGCGGATAAACGGGTGCCCAGCTATGTGGCTTACTCTCTGTATTGGTAATCAAGTTGCCACAATCGGTTCGAGGGTGTTGCGCCAGCAGTCGGACTCAGCTTACCCATTGGATTTCCCCCGTCGTCCGTTTTGTCCCCCACCTTATCGTTGGGTGAGGTCAAATGGCGTAGAACACCATCGGCAGGGGGATGCCTGACTCCCCCGGAATAGCTCAGCTATCAGGAAGATTCTCGGATGGGATAGGATTATTTCGGACAATTAAAAAGCCGGCTTGTGGCCGGCTTCTCGGGGACTGGTTAAGTCTATTTTTGGTAAACCTCACCAGCCTTCAATCATTCACTCAGGCTTTCACCCAAATGATAAAGGGGGCATCAGCGGGAACTCCTCCGCATCGCCGGGCAGGGGGTGTTGGCGCTATGCCAACCCCTGCCAAATGTGCCGCGCATGATACTCATGTTTTCCTTAGTTTCCCAGCGTTTGGTCTGATTTAGAGCCGTCGTAGCCGATCAGATGGTCATCCAGCGGCACCGGTGGGCGGCGGTTGTTGAGGGTGGACCACCAGAAGACCCAGCCGAGGATTTGTACGTTTTGCTCGAAGCGTTGGTCGTAGGTCAGGAGTTCGTCGGGGTGTTCGTTGCTGTTGTGGCTGCGCATGCGCAGGCCGCCGCCGGGGCGGTTGTAGAGGTATTTGATGCGCAGCATGCCGTCGTGTTCGAGGGCGTAGATTTCGCCGTCGATGATCTGGGTGCGGCCGCGGTCGATGGCGAGGATGGCGCCGTCCTGGATAATATCGATCATGCTGTTGCCGACCATATAGGCCCCCAAGGCGCGTTCGGCAGTGACGTTGAGTTGTTCCAGGGTGCGCAGGGAGAGGCGTAGGCTTTCCTGGGTGTTGAAGGAGGCGTGGAGGGGGATTTCCACGTCGATCTTTTCCGGGCCACTGGCGGGGCCGCAGAGATAGTGGCCGCAGTCTTCGCGTGTGGCAGCGCTGTTTGCGGGGTTGGGGCCTTCCAGCTGGAGGTTGGTCGGCGGGTATTTAGGGCCTTCGCCGGTACGCAGCCAGCGGCTGGTGACACACAGCAGTTCTGCTATTTCGTCGAGCCGGGCCATGGGCACGCCGCGCTTGAACCAGTTGTTCACATGCTGGGGCGTGACGTCGCGATTCTTGGCGAAGTCGGATGCGGAAAGATGAACTTCCCGAAGTAACATTCTTAAGCGATCACCTGATGTATTCATAAACGCAGAGTTTACTGGCCGGAAAAACAGATCAAATAAACCATGAGTTGAATTGGTGTATGTAGGTGTTTCCTTATTGCAAGTAAAATCCTGGCTAAATGCTTTGCAGTTAAACGTTAGTTTCTGTTTTGTTTATATTGTTGAACGTATTGTTTATTTTTTCCCACAAAAAAAGCCCCGGATAATCGGGGCTTTTTTGATTGCCGGGGCAATGAGTAGCGGTATCAGCCTTTGTAGGCGGCTACCGACTTCATGATCTCGGCACGGGCGGCGTCTGCGTTGCCCCAACCGTCGATCTTCACCCATTTGCCTTTTTCGAGGTCTTTGTAGTTCTCGAAGAAGTGCTTGATCTGTTCCAGCAGCAGTGGCGGCAGGTCGGTGTATTCCTTCACGTCGACATACAGCTGGGACAGCTTGTCGTGTGGCACTGCGATGACTTTGGCATCGCCGCCGCCGTCGTCGGTCATGTTCAGGATGCCAACCGGGCGGGCGCGGATGACCGAGCCTGGGGTGACCGGGTAAGGGGTCACGACCAGCACGTCGAGGGGGTCGCCGTCGTCAGCCAGGGTGTTGGGGATAAAACCGTAGTTGGCCGGGTAGAACATCGGGGTGGCCATGAAACGGTCAACGAACAGGCAGTCGCTGTCTTTGTCGATTTCGTATTTGATCGGCGCATGGTTGGCCGGAATCTCGATGGCGACGTAGATGTCGTTCGGCAGGTCTTTGCCAGCCGGAATCTTGCTGTAGCTCATTGGGCGTTGCCCCCGTAGTTGGCCAGGTAAAGTGGCCGGATTGGCCTAAAAGTGGCGGCGATTATAGGCATATTCCTGCGCCGATGCCACGCGCCAGACGTCGTACGGTACTTAGCCTTCAGTCTGATAGCGCGGGTCGCTGGCCTGCAGATGTTTCAGGCGGGCCAGTGGATCCTGGCGGTAAAACTGGCTCAGTTGCGCGTAGACCTGTGGATAACTGTCTGCGAGCAAATCCGGGGCGCTGAAGAAATATTCGCTGGTGACGGCAAAAAATTCTGCCGGGTTTTCCGCCGCGTAAGGGTCGATGGCGGTTTCGGCGTCGGGGTTGTGGTCGAGCTGGCGGTTGAGGTCGTCATAGGCGCTCTGCATCACACTGGCCCATTGCTGCACGGGCATGCCATGGTGCAGCGGCGGCAGGCCGTTGGCATCGCCATTGAGCATGTCGAGCTTGTGCGCCAGTTCGTGGATCACCAGGTTGTAGCCCTCCCAATTGCCGCTGGCCAGCACGCCCGGCCAGGCGAGGATCACCGGGCCTTGCTGCCAGGCTTCGCCGCTGTGTTCGCCATCCCATTCATGTTCCACGCCGCTGGCGTCGCGATGGCGCTGGGGGCTGCGGAAGTCATCGGGGTAGAGAATGATTTCGTGAAAACCCTGGTACCACTCCAGCTCGCCGAGGTTCATCAGTGGCAGTTGGGCCTGGGCGGCGAGCAGCAGGCGTTGTTCCTGGTGCAGTTCGACGCCGGGCAGGGCGGTGAGGTGCTTTTCGGTGAGGAACAGCACGCTGGCTTCACGCAACCATTGGTCCTGTTCGGCGCTGATACCGTCGAGGAAGGTCAGGTGATGGCGCACCCGTTGCCAGGTTTCATCGGCAACCGGGTGCTTGGCCAGGAGGCGCCGGCGACGCCAGGCGCTGAGGGACCACATGGCCGATCAGTGCGGCTTGGCTTCGGATGAGGTGCGGCCAAAGCGGCTGCGGGCCACGCCAATGATCATCGGCACCAGCGACAGCAGGATGATGAACACCACCAGCAGCGACAGGTTTTTTTTGATGAACGGTACGTTACCGAAGAAGTAGCCCAGGGTGACAAGGCCGCCGACCCAGAGGATGGTGCCCAGCACGCTGAAGCCAAAGAAGCGCGGATACGGCATTTTGGCGACGCCGGCGACGAACGGCGCGAAGGTGCGCAGGATCGGCAGGAAGCGCGCCAGGGTCACGGTTTTGCCGCCGTGCTTGTCGTAGAAATCGTGGGTTTTTTGCAGGTAATCGCGGCGGAAGATTTTCGAGTTGGGGTTGCTGAACAAGCGTTCCCCGGCGGTGCGGCCGATCACGTAGTTGGTGCTGTCGCCGAGGATCGCCGCCAGCATCAGCAGGCCACCCAGCAAGACCGGGTCCATGCCGCCACCCGCGGCGACGGCGCCGGCAATAAACAGCAGGGAATCGCCGGGCAAAAACGGCATGACCACCAGGCCGGTCTCGCAAAAAATCACCAGGAACAGGATGGCGTAGATCCACGGACCGTAATTGGTTACCAGCAGGTCGAGGTACACGTCGAGATGCAGGATAAGGTCGAGCGGGTTGAAATCCATGGATGGCACCTGTGTGAATGACCCGACTCAGCGGGCCTGTGCGGAGGCTCGGGTAATAAGGCTACGCGTGTATGCCGTTTTTCTTACAACCCTAAAAGGTCGGCATTATACGGATTGAATGGTGAAAAGCGTGTTGGTTTTGTAGCGGGGGATGTCGCAGCTATTCTGACTAGCACTGATCCAAATGTGGGAGCGGGCTTGCTCGCGATAGCGGTGTGTCAGTGAAAAATACCTCGACTGACCCAGCGCTATCGCGGGCAAGCCCGCTCCCACATTTTTTTGTGGTGTTTGGGCGAATGGCTTTTAGTCTTCGCTGATCGGCAGCGTGTAGTTCTTGAACTCGGTGTCTTCACGAAAGCCCATGGACTCATAGGTCTTCTGCGCCACGGCGTTGTCGCTACTGGTCGATACGCGCAAGCGCACGGCATTGGTTTCCTTGGCCATCTTTTTTGCGGTGCGCATCAGGTTGTCGGCCACCAGTTGGCGGCGGGCATCCTCGGCGACGTAGATGTCATTGAGGATCCACACCCGTTTCAACGACAGTGAGGAAAAGCTCGGATACAGCTGGCAAAAGCCCAGCAGTTTGTGGTCGTCGTCATCCGCCAGGGCCAGGTAGATCACCGACTCCTTGCGCCGCAGGCGCTTTTCCAGAAAGGCCCGGGACGAGTCAGGAAAGGGCAGCGCGCCATAGAACTCGCGGTACTTGACGAATAATGGGGTCAACAGGTCCAGGTGTTCCAGAGTCGCTTGAGTAATCCGCATGCTAGGCCTCAACTTCTATAGGAATACAACGGCAAACGGTCCATTACTCGGGCGGCCGCCACTTGATGCTGCCTAAGGTGGCGAAAAATCGCAATCGTGCCGGCATCACTCCTTGGGCGGGCTAAGTAGGAAGTTACCTTTCATCAAGTCGGGATCATCCGACTCCAGTGTTTGAACCTGTGCCTCATCCTTGAGATTGACCCCCGACAACTGCCGCCGACAGGCCTCGCGCATCAAGTACAGCAAACGGTGCGCCGCCATGCCGTAGCTCAGGCCCTCCAGGCGTACATTGGAAATACAGTTGCGGTAGGCATCGGTAAGGCCGACCTTGGGGTTGTAGGTGAAATACAGCCCCAGGCTATCCGGTGAGCTGAGTCCCGGCCGCTCGCCGATCAGGATCACCACCATCTTGGCGCCGAGCAACTGGCCGATTTCATCGGCGACTGCCACCCGGCCCTGTTCCACCAGGATCACCGGCGACAACGACCAGCCTTCAGCGTGGGTCTGTTCTTCCATGCGTGTCAGAAACGGCGCGGTATGTTTATGCACCGCCAGCGCCGATAAACCATCGGCCACCACCACCGCCAGGTCCACCCCGCCCGGGTTGGCCAGGGCGTAGTCGCGCAGGACCTGTGCCGACTCATCGCTCAGGCGGCGCCCCAGGTCCGGGCGTTGCAGGTAGCTGTGGCGGTCAGGTGCGGCGCTGTGCAGCAACAGGCTGTCGCGGCCGCGCTCGGCCATTTGGCGGCTCAATTCGGCATGGTCAAACGGTAGGTGTACCGCGTCGCGGGCCTGGGCGTGGGCGAACTGGAAGTCCAGTTGCGCCCCCGTGGGAATGCTGGTGCCGGTGCGGCCCAGGGCAATCCGCGCCGGGGTCAGGCGCCGCAGTTCCAGCCACGGGTTATCGCTTTGAGGTGTGTCGATCTGCACTTCAGGCTCCTTCATCCCAATTGCGCCAAGGCGTGACGGAAGGCCGGGGGCAGGTTGTTGCCAAACCGCACCTTGCCATCGGCTTGCGTGAAGATGCCCATTTTCGCCAGCCACTGTTCAAATTCCGGCGCGGGCTTCAACCCCAGGGTTTGCCTGGCGTAGAGCGCGTCGTGGAAGGAGGTGGTCTGGTAGTTGAGCATGATGTCGTCGGAACCCGGGATGCCCATGATGAAGTTGATCCCGGCCACGCCCAGCAGGGTCAGCAGGGTGTCCATATCGTCCTGGTCGGCTTCGGCATGGTTGGTGTAGCAGATGTCGCAGCCCATGGGCACGCCCAGCAGCTTGCCGCAGAAGTGGTCTTCGAGGCCGGCGCGGATGATCTGCTTGCCGTTGTACAGGTACTCGGGGCCGATAAACCCGACCACGGTGTTGACCAAAAACGGCTTGAAGTGCCGCGCTACGGCATAGGCGCGGGTTTCGCAGGTTTGTTGGTCAATCCCAAAGTGCGCGTTGGCCGACAGGGCGCTGCCCTGGCCCGTCTCGAAATACATCAGGTTGTGCCCCAGGGTCCCGCGATTCAGGCTCAAGCCTGCGTCGTAACCTTCCTGCAACACATTCAGATTGATCCCAAAGCTGGCATTGGCGGCCTCGGTGCCGGCAATCGACTGGAACACCAGGTCCAGCGGCACGCCGCGGTTGATGGCTTCGATGGAGGTGGTGACGTGGGTCAGCACGCAGGCCTGGGTCGGGATTTCGTAGCGCTGGATGATGGCATCGAGCATTTCCAGCATGGCGCAGATCGAGGCGATGCTGTCGGTAGCCGGGTTGATGCCGATCATGGCGTCGCCGTTGCCATACAGCAGGCCGTCGAGGATGCTCGCGGCGATGCCGGCCGGTTCATCGGTCGGGTGGTTGGGTTGCAGGCGTGTGGACAAGCGCCCGCGCAGGCCCATCGTGCCGCGGAACTGGGTGACAACGCGGATCTTCTGTGCCACCAGCACCAGGTCCTGCACGCGCATGATCTTCGACACGGCGGCGGCCATTTCCGGGGTCAGCCCTGGCGCCAGGGCGCGTAGGCTGTGTTCGTCGGCCGCGTCGCTGAGCAGCCAGTCCCGCAGGCCGCCGACGGTCAGGTGGCTGACCACGGCAAAGGCCTGCTGGTCGTGGGTGTCGATGATCAGCCGGGTGACTTCATCGCTTTCATAGGGGATCAGCGCCTCTTGCAGGAAGTGCTTCAACGGGATATTGGCCAGGGCCATCTGCGCCGCCACCCGTTCGCCGTCGTTCTGCGCGGCGACGCCGGCGAGAAAGTCCCCGGAGCGGGCGGGACTGGCCTTGGCCATCACGTCCTTGAGGCTATCGAAACGGTAGGTCAATGCACCGACCGAGTGGGAAAAACTTGCCATACAGACTCTCCATGACGGCGCGGGCGGTGGCCCGCGCCGTGGTTTACGGCGTTAGTGCAAGGCGGCCTCTGCGGCCTGGATCGCCGCGAATTCTTCTTCCGGCGTGCCTGCTACCAAGTGATGCCGACTGTAGAAAGCAAAGTAAGCAATTAATACTCCATAGATGATCGCCGCGCCAATCACCACGCGCGGGTCCACCAGGAAGCCTGCCACGACGGCGATGCAGGCCAGTATCAAGGCCAGGCCCGAGGTGAAGATGCCGCCCGGTGTGCGGTATGGCCGCTCCATTTTGGGGCGACGGATGCGCAGGGTGATATGCGCGGCCATCATCAACACATAGGAAATGGTCGCGCCAAATACCGCCACCAGGATCAGCAGGTCGCCCTGGCCGGTCAGCGACAGGCCAAAACCGATGATCCCGGGAATGACCAGGGCCAGCACCGGTGCTTTGCTTTTATTGGTTTGCGACAATTTACGCGGCAAGTAACCCGCGCGGGACAGGGCGAAAATCTGCCGGGAGTAGGCGTAGATGATCGAGAAAAAACTCGCGATCAGCCCAGCCAGGCCCACCAGGTTGACGAAGCTGCCCATCCAGGTCGAGCCGCCGTAGGCCAGGGCCAGGGATTCCACCAGGGGGTTGCCGGATTTGACCAGCGCCAGGGTGCCGGCGCCGCCCGGGGCGATCACCAGGATCAGCAGGGCGAAACTGGTGAGCACCACAATCGCGCCGATCAGGCCACGGGGCAGGTCGCGCTTGGGGTTCTTGGTTTCTTCGGCGGCCAGGGGCACGCCTTCGACGGCGAGGAAAAACCAGATCGCATAAGGGATCGCGGCCCACACGCCGACATAGCCGAACGGCAGGAAGCTGCTGGCGCCCCTGGCCTCGGTCACGGGAATGTCCAGCAGGTTGGAGACGTTGAAGTGCGGCACCATCGCTACCAGGAACACGCCCAGGGCAATCGCGGCCACGGCGGTGATCACGAACATCAGCTTCAACGCTTCACCGACGCCCAGGATATGGATGCCGATAAAGATGATGTAGAACGCCAGGTAGATCATCCAGCCGCCAATGCCGAACAGCGACTCGCAATAGGCGCCGATAAATACGGCGATGGCGGCGGGGGCGATGGCATATTCGATCAGGATCGCCGTGCCGGTGAGAAAGCCCCCCCAAGGGCCGAAGGCGCTACGGGCAAAACCATAGCCGCCGCCAGCGGTGGGGATCATGGACGACAGTTCGGCCAGGGAGAAACACATGCACAAGTACATGGTGGCCATCAGCAATGTGGCGAGAAACATCCCGCCCCAGCCGCCCTGGGCCAGGCCGAAGTTCCAGCCGGCATAGTCGCCGGAAATCACATAGGCCACGCCGAGGCCGACTAATAGCACCCAGCCGGCGGCGCCTTTTTTCAATTCTCGTTGTTGGAAGTATTCGGAGCCGACTTTTTCAAAGTCGACTGACGAACTGGTGGGTTCGCTAGGCATGGGGAAGTACCTTTGGTTCTTATTGTTTTATCCCGGCTGACTTGAGCCGGATGAGATGCCGAGTATTTGTGATGATTCAGTGTGGGAGCTGGCTTGCCTGCGATAGCGGTTTCACATTCAACATGAGTGTTGGTTGTGCTGGCCTCCTCGCAGGCAAGCCAGCTCCCACACTTGATTGCATTTCAAGTGTGGGAGTGATGAGGGTTAGAAGAAGCCCAGTGGGTTGATGTCGTAGCTCACCAGCAGGTTCTTGGTCTGCTGGTAGTGATCCAGCATCATCTTGTGCGTCTCGCGCCCCACGCCGGATTTCTTGTAGCCACCAAACGCCGCATGCGCGGGGTACAGGTGATAGCAGTTGGTCCACACACGCCCGGCCTTGATCGCCCGGCCCATGCGGTAGGCGCGGTTGATATCGCGGGTCCACAGGCCGGCACCCAGGCCAAACTCGGTGTCGTTGGCAATCGCCAGCGCTTCGGCTTCATCCTTGAAGGTGGTGATGCTGACCACCGGGCCAAAGATTTCTTCCTGGAACACACGCATCTTGTTGGTGCCCTTGAGCAGGGTCGGCTGGATGTAATAGCCGCTGGCCAGGTCGCCGCTCAGTTTCTCCACCTTGCCGCCGGTCAGCAGCTCGGCGCCTTCGCCCTTGGCGATTTCCAGGTACGACAGGATCTTGTCGAACTGCTGCTCGGACGCCTGGGCGCCGACCATGGTGTCGGTGTCCAGTGGGTCGCCACGTTTGATCGACTCGACCTTCTTCATCACCACTTTCATGAAGTCGTCGTAGATCGACTCTTCCACCAGCGCGCGGGAGGGGCAGGTGCACACTTCGCCCTGGTTGAAGAACGCCAGCACCAGGCCTTCGGCAGCCTTTTCGATAAATTGCGGTTCGGCTTTCATGATGTCGGCGAAGAAGATGTTCGGCGACTTGCCGCCCAGCTCAACGGTGGACGGAATAATGTTTTCGGCCGCGCAATGCATGATGTGCGAGCCCACCGGGGTGGAGCCGGTAAAGGCGATCTTGGCGATACGCTTGCTGGTCGCCAGGGCCTCGCCTGCTTCCTTGCCGAAACCGTGCACCACGTTCAGTACGCCCGGTGGCAGCAGGTCGCCGATCACTTCCATCAGCACGTTGATGCCCAGCGGGGTCTGCTCGGCGGGCTTGAGTACCACGCAGTTGCCGGCGGCCAGGGCGGGCGCGAGTTTCCAGGCGGCCATCAGCAGCGGGAAGTTCCACGGGATGATCTGCCCGACCACGCCCAGGGGTTCGTGGAAATGATAGGCGGCGGTGTGTTCGTTGATTTCGGCGCTGCTGCCTTCCTGGGCGCGGATGCAGCCGGCGAAGTAGCGGAAGTGGTCGGCGGCCAGGGGGATGTCGGCGTTGAGGGTTTCGCGCACCGCCTTGCCGTTGTCCCAGGTTTCGGTGATGGCCAGCAGTTCGAGGTTCTGTTCGATGCGGTCGGCGATTTTCAGCAGCACCAGCGAGCGGTCCTGGGCCGAGGTCTTGCCCCAGGCGTCGGCGGCGGCATGGGCGGCGTCCAGTGCCTTGTCGATGTCCTTGGCTGTGGAGCGCGGGAAGTCGGCGATGGGCTTGCCATTAACCGGCGAAGTATTGGTGAAGTAGTTGCCATCGACCGGGGCCACAAATTCGCCACCGATGTAGTTGCCGTACTTGGCCTTGAACGAAACGATAGCGCCTTCAGTTCCAGGGTGTGCGTAACGCATGGGGGGTATCTCCTGACTTCTTATGTTTATTGGAGTGCAGCGTGGCTGCGCTTGATAAAGCGTAGAGCAAAGGTCGGGCCAGTGCCCTGCAGGTCAGGTAAATCAAGGGTTGTGGGTTTGTTGCAGGGCGTTGCTGTGACAGGCCTGGTACAGCCTGTGTGACACTTTGTGCCATAAACGGTACAGGCTGTGACCCATGGGTCGCCCCGGCATTGCAATGCGCCAAGGCCTGGAGGATGCTGGGTGCCCCGGTCCGCGGTGTGTCCCACGCAACAGGAGAACAATAAGAATATGCACAACGATGATTTCAGCCGCCATGCCCGGCAAGTCCTGACGGTCACCCGCGGGCAAGACCCGCTGCACGGCCCCGGCAGCGACCCATCGATCGCCCGCTCCTGGCTACGCTGCCTGGAGGACTACCACCTTGACCCGGCACTGACCATCGCCCCCACGGTGTTGGAGCATGATCGCCTGCTGGAAAGCCGCGAGCGCCTGCAACAGGTGCTGCACATCGCCGGCACCGAAATGAACCATTTGCATCAACAACTTTCCGGCGCGGGGCACGCGGTGCTGCTGACCGACGCGCGCGGGGTGATCCTCAATTGTGTCACCGCGCCCAGCGAGCGCAAGGTGTTCGAGCAGGCCGGTCTGTGGCTCGGCGCCGACTGGAGCGAGGCCTGTGAAGGCACCAACGGCATCGGCACCTGCCTGGTGGAGCGCCAGGCCCTGACCATTCACCGCGACGAACACTTTCGCGGGCGCCACACCGGGCTGACCTGTTCCGCCAGCCCGGTGTTCGACCCCCATGGCGACCTGCTGGCGGTGCTCGACGTGTCCTCGGCCCGCGAGGCGGTGTCGCGCCAGAGCCAGTTCCACACCATGGCGCTGGTCAATCTCTCGGCGAAGATGATCGAGAGCTGCTATTTCCTGCGTCACTTTGAAAGCCACTGGTTGCTGCGTTTCCACCTGCAGGCCGAGTCCGTGGGCCTGTTCAGCGAAGGGCTGCTGGCGTTTGATGGCGAAGGGCGGATCTGTGCGCTCAACCAAAGCGCGCAGAACCTGCTGGGCCAGCCGCGCGGGCGCTTGCTGGGGCTGCCGGTGGAGATGTTTTTCGATTGCACCCTGGACCAGTTGCTCGGGCGCGCCAGTGCCAATGCCAGCGCCAGTTGGCCTCTGCGCACCCGTGATGGGCGCAGTTTATTTGCGGTACTGCGCGGCGAGGCCCGCCGGGCGCCGACTCCTGTAGTGCAAGCGCCACCAAAGGTTGAGCGACCACGCTTGCCGGGTATCTGCCTGGGGGATGAGGCGCTGCAAAACGATTTTCGCAAGGCCTTGCGGGTCTTCGAGCGCGATGTGCCGCTGCTGATCAATGGCGAAACCGGCTCCGGCAAGGAGGCTTTCGCCAAAGCCGTGCACCACGCCAGCCAGCGTGCCGACAAAGCCTTTGTCGCCCTGAACTGCGCGGCCATCCCCGAGAGCCTGATCGAGAGCGAGCTGTTCGGTTACCGCGGCGGCAGCTTCACCGGCGCCCGTAAGGAAGGCATGCGCGGCAAGCTGCAGCAGGCCGACGGCGGCACCTTGTTCCTCGACGAGATCGGCGACATGCCCCTGGCCATGCAGACCCGGCTATTGAGGGTGCTGGAAGATCGGTTGGTGGTGCCCATTGGTGGCGAGCCGCAAGCGGTGGATGTGCGGATCATCAGCGCAACCCACCGTGACTTGTTGGCGCGGGTAGCCAGCGGCACTTTCCGTGAAGACTTGTACTATCGCCTCAATGGCCTGGAAGTGGTATTGCCACCATTACGCGAGCGTAGTGACAAGTCGCAGCTACTGGACTTTCTACTGGCGCAAGAAGCAGACGGGCAGCCGATAGTGCTGGCTATCGAGGCGCGTCAGGCACTACTGGATTTCTCCTGGCCGGGTAACGTGCGGCAACTGCGTACGGTGCTGCGTACATTGGCTGCACTGTGTGAAGGGGGGAGGGTAGGGTTGAGCGACTTGCCGGCGATGATTGGCCAGGCCTCCTCCCAGGCACAAATCGCCGTACCGCGAGGCAGGCAGCCATTGGAGGACGCCGAGCGCCTGGCATTGCTGGCCACCCTGGAGCAGCAGCGCTGGCATATGACCCTTGTTGCGGAACAGTTGGGCATCAGCCGCAATACCTTGTACCGCAAGTTGCGCAAACATGGCATCGCCTTGCGTTCAGCGGGCTGAGTGAGGTCGAGGGGGCTTAAGCTCCCTGGATGACTTGCTTGTCTTGTAGTTGTGCGAATGGGTGATGGATTAATTGTTTTTTTGTATTTTAAGTTTGCTGATGGTCGGGTGGGAGAAGTCAGGTAGTAACTAATTAAAGCATTTTTTGCGTTTCCAGGTGATAGCGTAAAAGATGGTAAAATTTCTGATGATTAGAGATTGTTGTTGTAAGTTGTAGTAGCTGTTTTTGTTTGTGTATTTTGTGGAACTGATTTTTGTTTTTTTATACTCAAGTGGGGCAGGCGCTTCAATGTTTATTGAAACGTTGGCTTCAGGGATGCTTGAGTTTAGCAGTGACGCTTCATGAGCTATTTTTACTATAGAGGTGAAGATATGAATATTACAAATTTCCCGGCGAAAAGTTCTCTGCAAGTTATGGAATCGGTCGCTTGGGGAGATAATCAACAAGTAGCCACCGGTACGAAAAGTGCGCCAAGCTTGAATGAAACAGCGGGCGTTCCAGAGGGCCCCGCACCCGGCGAGGCGAATACGGCGGGTGAAGGTTCTGTGCGCACAAAGAGGGGGTTTAAATCTTTAGGCCTTCCCAGGGTTTTCTCCAGGCCCAAGCCCAACATTCCCCAATCGCCTGGGCTTGCAGGTACCTATAAATCCCTTTCAGATAGCGTTCCGCGCCCGCCCGTCGGCCCTCCAAACACTCCAGGGATCACTAACTTCAGGAACCTTGCGTTCAAAACGCAGCACCCTAACTCGCCAATCTCTGGTCCGGTCAAACCGGCGGTTGCGAAACCGACGACTTTTGGCGATGTGGCAGGCAACCTGGTTGCAGCCGATCGGCTGGTCAAGGCCGGTGTATTTAAAACGGGTCCGTCCTTGAAGACCGTCACACGTGATGCGGTTGTGAATGCGACTGTAAATGGACTTGTCAGCACACCGTTAAGCATTGGCACTTACGCGGGTTCAGTGTGGAGTGGTGAAACTATCAAAGGTAACTTTAGCGCCAATACCCCATTGTTGCCGCCGGTCCACCTGCCTGCACCAAGTCAGATGGCCAATGGCGTTGCTGCGGCGTCAGGCACTACGGGGGAGCAAGATGCCGCAACGATTAATTTGCGCTTGGATAATGCCGAGTTAAAAATGCTGCTTTTGACCAATACGCTCCAAACTCTTGTAGAGGGTGGCGAGGGCAAGGCTCTTGGGAAGAGTCCGGACTGGCCAACCGGGGTGAATGAGCGCCTCGAAAAACTTGATAAAATTTACTCTGGGGCAGAAAAGGCTTTGCAGGCAGTTGCCGAAGAAAATGAATTTATTTTCAAACCCTATAAAGATGAATCTGCGACCGGGTCCAGTAGTGTCACCCATCAATTGGATGTGCTTGATAAAAGAAGCGATCAGATCAGTAAAAGTATAGGGCGCCTGGTTGTCGTCCGTGAGTTGGAAGAAAAGAAGAAAGGGAGCATAGTTTAAAAGTGAACTTTCTGTTTTTGGTTCGGTAGTTTAAATGTGTTTGTATGTTTTAATAACTGAAAGTTGTCGGGCCTGGTGTTGTACGGGGATTTCCCAATCACCGGGCTTGACTCAGTTCATTGAGTTGTAGAAAAAAGTAGAAAAAGCCCGCGACTGCTTGCCCGAGAACGCTGTGATCATGGCCGGAAAAGATTGCACGCTAATCGCTAAAAGAGTGCGAATTTTCCCACCCTACGCTAACCTGCCTCGATGTTTTACGAGGTCGACTATGCACATTCATATTCTCGGTATTTGCGGCACCTTCATGGGTTCGATGGCGGTCCTGGCCAAAGAGCTGGGCCATCATGTCACTGGCTCCGATGCCAACGTCTATCCACCCATGAGCACGCAATTGCAGGCCCAGGGCATTGAGTTGACCCAGGGTTACGACCCGGCGCAATTCAACCCGGTGCCGGACCTGGTGGTGATTGGCAATGCCATGTCCCGTGGCAACCCGGCTGTGGAATACGTGCTGAACAACGGCCTGCCTTATGTCTCCGGCCCGCAATGGCTGGCTGACCATGTGCTGCAAGGCCGCTGGGTGCTGGCGGTAGCCGGTACCCATGGCAAGACCACCACCAGCAGCATGCTGGCCTGGGTGCTGGAGCACGCGGGCATGAGCCCGGGCTTCCTGATCGGCGGTGTGCCGCAGAACTTCTCGGTGTCGGCGCGTTTGGGCGATACCCCGTTTTTTGTCATCGAAGCCGACGAGTACGACAGCGCTTTCTTCGACAAACGCTCCAAATTCGTTCACTACCGCCCGCGCACGGCGATCCTGAACAACCTGGAGTTTGACCATGCGGACATCTTCCCCGATCTGCCAGCCATCGAGCGGCAATTCCACCACCTGGTACGCACTATTCCCAGCGAAGGTCTGGTGATTCACCCCACCACCGAGCCGGCCTTGCAGCGCGTGATCGAGATGGGCTGCTGGACCCCGGTGCAAACCACCGGCGCGGGCGGGCAGTGGCAGGTCAAGTTGTTGAGCGAAGATGGCTCCAGGTTTGAAGTGCTGTTTGAGGGCGAGGCCCAAGGCATTGTCGATTGGGACATGACCGGCCAGCATAACGTCGCCAACGCCCTGGTGACCCTGGCGGCGGCGCGCCATGTCGGCGTGGTGCCGGCCATGGGCATTGCCGCGCTGAGTGCGTTCAAGAGCGTTAAGCGGCGTATGGAAAAGGTCGCTGAAGTGAATGGGATTACCATCTACGACGACTTTGCCCACCACCCCACGGCAATTGCCACCACCCTCGACGGCCTGCGCAAGCGTGTCGGCGATGCACCAGTGATCGCGATTATCGAGCCGCGCTCCAACTCCATGAAGCTGGGCGCACACCGCGATGGCCTGCCGGAAAGCGTCAACGATGCCGACCAGGTGGTGTGGTACGCACCGGCCAATCTGGGTTGGGACCTGGCGGCCGTGGCCAGGCTGTGCACGGTGCCGTCGGTTGTCAGCGACTCCCTGGAAGGCATCATCGAACAGGTCAAACGCCAGGCTAAGCCGGGCACGCATGTGGTGATCATGAGTAACGGCGGCTTTGGCGGCCTGCACGGCAAACTTGCGCAGGCGTTGCAATGAGCGGGCCGGAACGCATCACCCTGGCGATGACCGGTGCGTCTGGCGCGCCTTATGGGCTGCGCTTGCTCGATTGCCTGGTGCGCGAAGACCGCGAGGTGCATTTCCTGATTTCCAAGGCGGCGCAATTGGTGATGGCCACCGAGACCGATGTCTCGCTGCCGCCCAAGGTGCAGATGATGCAAGCCTTCCTCACCGAATACACCGGTGCGGCGGCAGGGCAGATCAAGGTCTACGGCAAGGAAGACTGGATGGCGCCAGTGGCCTCCGGCTCCGGTGCGCCGGCGGCGATGGTGGTGGTGCCGTGCTCCACCGGCACCTTGTCGGCGATTGCCACCGGCGCCTGCAACAACCTGATCGAGCGCGCGGCGGATGTGACCTTGAAGGAGCGCCGCCAGTTGATCCTGGTGCCGCGCGAGGCGCCGTATTCGAGCATTCACCTGGAGCACATGCTCAAGCTGTCGAATATGGGCGTGACCATTCTGCCGGCGTCGCCAGGCTTTTATCACCAGCCGCAGACCATCGATGACCTGGTGGATTTCGTGGTAGCACGGATTCTCAACCTGCTGAATATCCCCCAGGACATGCTGCCGCGCTGGGGTGAGCATCATTTGAGCAGCGATGAATAAAGCCCTGCTGATCGCGCTGGCACTGCACCTGACGGGCTGCGCCACCGCACGCACCCTGGATGCGGCCAAACCCGGCGCGCCAGTGGTGTATGCAGGCACGCGCCTGGATCTGTATGCAATGCAGGGTGGCTGCTGTGCCATGGACCGCTTTGGCGCCGAAGCGCCGAGCTACCCCGGCCTCGACCTGCCGGCCAGTGCCTTGCTCGACACGCTGCTATTGCCGCTGTCGGCGTTGACGGTGCTGGGGGTTGGGTTTAATGCGACGGGTGGGTTGTAGCCTGTAGCGGTGGATGTTGTCTGGGTGGGCCCCATCGCAGGCAAGCCAGCTCCCACATTTGATCTGTGAATGCATTCATGTGGGAGCCGGGCTTGCCCGCGATGAGGCCCGCCCGGTCACCGCAGATTCACTTGCCGAGTTTACGCAACTCATCCGACTCGACAACCCGCACCCCATCCTGCTCTTCCAGCGCCAGGCGCCACATGGCCCGGGCCAGTTCGCACACTTCGATGCCGCGATACTTGCCGGGAATCAGCCGTGACAACGGCCCCACGAGTTTCTCGGCCAGGCGTGTCTCCAGGCGTTCACCCAGCAGCAGCGAGGGCCGCACGATGGTCAGTTGCGGCCAACCCTGGGTTTTCAAGGCCTGTTCCATCTCACCCTTGACCCGGTTATAGAACACCGAGGATTTTGGGTCGGCGCCGATCGCGCTGATCACGATCAGGTGCCGAGCCCCCATTTCCCGGGCGCGCTTGCCGAATGCCACCACCAGGTCCAGGTCAACCGCACGGAAGGCCTGTTCGGAACCGGCTTGCTTGAGGGTGGTGCCCAGGCAGCAAAAGGCCAGGTCGACCCGGCCGCTCAGGTGTGGCAGCAATACGCTGGGGTCGCCGACCGGGTTTTCCAGGTGCGGGTGCTCGGCCAGCGGGCGGCGGCTGGGTGCCAGCACGCGAGTGACGGTGGGCTCGTTGAGCAGGCGATCCAGCAGATGTTCCCCAGTCAAGCCCGAGGCTCCGGCAAGCAATATATGCTGAGGCGTCAAGTACATGGTGTTTCCCCCCTTGATACAGTTTCAGCTTAGTTGCTCTTGGCGTCCTTGCTATTGATAGAGACGCTTTCCAGCGCCTTTCGTGCCTGCTGCTTACGCAATAATTGCCAACGGGCGATCACGCGCTTGGGGGCCCAGATCTGTGGTTCGGAGGCCTCGAAATTATCAGCCATTTCTCGTTCGGTCACATGCCGTTGGGCCAGCTTGAAGGCGTGCTGCAAATCGTCGGTCTGGGTCAGGGCCTGGGCGAACAAGGCATCGCCAAAGTAGGTGAAGTCGGCTTCTTCCGAGCAGCCAAACGACACGCGATCGGCGCGCGAGGCGGTCATGAGCAGGGTGTGTTCATCCTTGAGCGCCGGGATGAAGCCGCCGGAGTAGCACGCGGAAATCACGATGACCTTGTCGCGGTTTTTCAGTGGTGCCATCACCGCAGCCAGTTCGTCGCTTGGCAGGTCGGCCAGCTCCATGCGGGGTTGGTCGAGCACCAGTTGGTGTTCATGGGTGCCGTGGCTGGTCAGGTAGATAAACACCAGGTCTTCGGGGCCGGTGCGCTCGGCCAGAGTCTGCACGGCGCGGCGCAGGCTTTCGCGGGTCGCCATCGGGCGGTCGGCGATATGGTCGCGGTGGTTGACCAGGCGGATCTGCCCGCGCGCGCCGAAGCGGCTGGCCAGCAGGTTGCTGACATAGTCGGCCTCGCGCAGGAATACGCTTTGCTTGCCGTCGCCGGCCACCACCAGGGTGTATAGCTCGACGGCCGGGGTAGACGCCGGTACGGCGGCGAGGGCGTCGTCGAGCAAGCGGCCCTGGGCCAGTACCCCGACTTCCAGGGTATCGGGCAACAGCTTGCCGTCGGCATCGCGCACGCGCAGGCCGTTGGCCCAGGTCCCGGCCTGCACGGTGCCATCGGCGAGTACCAGGGTGCCCTGGCCGTGATAGCTGTCGTTGTCGAAACCACCGATATAGAAACTGCCATCACTGAGGTTCAGGCGCCCTTCACCGGTAAAGCGCCAGTCACTGAAGTGCCCGAGGTAATGGCTGCCATCCACGCCGGTCAGTTCGCCCTTGCCGCTGAGGGCGCCTTCGCGGAACTCGCCGGTCCACACGTCGCCGTCGGCGTTTTCGTAGCGACCCTTGCCGTTGAGCTGGTTCTGCTTGAAGTGGCCGATGTACATGTCGCCTTCGGCGCTGTTGAAGGTGCCATTGCCCTCCAGCTGGCCATTGACGAAGCGCCCGCTGAACTGGTTGCCGCTGTCGTCGTTGCGCTGGCCTTCGCCGTTGGGCTTGCCGTGGGCAAACTGGCCCTGGTATTGGCTGCCGTCGGCCAGTTCCAGGCGGCCGAGGCCGGAATACTGGTCGTCCTTGAATTCGCCGCGATAGGTCATTTGCCCCTCTTTGAGGGTGCCTTCGCCATTGCGCCGGCCTTGCCTGAAGCCGCCGACGTAGGTATTGGCCGAGGTGGTCAGGGTGCCTTGGCCGTCGAACAGGCCTTGCTGGAACTGGCCTTTATAGACTTCGCCGTTGCTGCCATGCCATTCGCCCTGGCCATGCCACTGGCCCTTGTCGAATTGCCCGGCGTACCAACTGCCGTTGGGGTAGTCCACCCGGCCCTGGCCTTGCAACAGCCCATCGACCACATCCCCGCGATAACGCCCGCCGTCTGGCAGCCGGGCATCGGGCGGCAACAGGGATTCGCCATCGCCGCAAGCGGTGAGCAACAAGGCGAGAGCAAGGGGGGCGAGTGGGCGCATAGCGGGATCCGGATAATTGAGCGCCGAGTATGCCGCAGCGGGGGAAGCTATACCTAGTGGTCTATGCGCGAATTAGGACTTGTCGGCGATGGCGCGCCTGCCGGCGCTATCGCCGGCAAGCCGGCTCCTACGGGTGTATCAGACGAAGCACAGTGACAACGACTCGGCGATGTAGGCCGGTTTTTCCTGGCCGTCGATTTCCAGGGTGCAGGTGGCCTTGAGCAGCCACTGGCCAGGCTTTTTCTCGGTGGCGTCGGTGAGGGTCACCGCCAGGCGTACCCTGGAATTGACTTTTACCGGCTGGATAAAACGCACGCTGTCCAGGCCGTAATTGACGGCCATCTTCAAGCCCTCGGGCATGATCAGGATGTCTTCGATCAACTTGGGGATCAGCGACAACGACAGGAAGCCATGGGCGATGGTGCTGCCAAACGGAGTCTGGGCGGCTTTTACCGGGTCGACGTGGATGAACTGAAAATCGCCGGTCGCTTCTGCGAACAGGTTGATACGCTCCTGGTCGATGGTGAGCCATGGGGAACGTCCCAGTTCCTTGCCGACATAATCATTGAGTTGCGCTACAGGTACATAGGGCATTGCGACTCTCCTTGGTTCATCAATTTATCTCCCGGCAGGCGCGAGCCAGTTCGCGCCTGCCGGGGTGTTGTTTTGGTTGGATTCCAGGGAACCAATGTAGATCATCATGGGCAAATGGCCCGGTCAACCCACCATGCTTTTGGCGAATGCCAGTTCATAGGGGCTGCGTGCTTATAATGCCCACGGGCTTTTGGGGGAGAAAAACCCATGTTGTTACGCGGTTTGACTTGGCTGGTGTTGTTTCAATTGCTTGGCACGGCGATCAATCATTTGTTCCTGCCGGTCTTGCCGGGGCCGATTGTCGGCCTGTTGCTGCTGCTGGCGTACCTGGTGTGGCGTGGTGAGGTCGGTGAGCCGTTGAGCCTGGCCGCCGGCAGCCTATTGCGTTACTTGCCGTTGCTGCTGGTGCCGCCGGCGGTGGGGGTGATGGTGTATGCCAAGGACATTGCGGCCGATTTCTGGGCCATCGTCGGGGCGCTGGTGTTGTCGCTGGTGATCGCCATGGCCTTTGTTGGCGTGCTGATGCAAAAGCTGGTTAAGCGCCAGGCGCAGCGGGAGGAGGGGCAATGACCTTCGATTGGCAGGGTGCGTGGGCCGCGGTGATCCACCATCCGTTATTTGGCATTGGCATTACCCTGGGCGCCTATCAACTGGTGCTGGCGGGGTTCGAGAAAACCCGCTGGATTTTCCTGCAACCGGTGCTGGTGTCGATGTTGCTGGTGATTGGCGTGTTGCTGGGATGCGGCCTGACCTACGTCGAGTACCGCAAAAGTACCGAGATCATGAGCATCCTGCTGGGCCCAGCCACGGTGGCGCTGGCGGTGCCGTTGTATCTGAACCTGAGGCGGATTCGCCAATTGTTCTGGCCGATTTTTACTACGCTGGTAGTGGGGGGCGTGTTTGCCACCGGCCTGTGTGTGTGGCTGGGGTGGTGGTTTGGCGCCGAGCATATGGTGCTGATGACCATGGCGCCCAAGTCGGTGACTTCGCCGATTGCCATGCTGGTGGCCGAGCAGATCGGTGGCGTTGCGGCACTGGCAGCGGTGTTCGTGCTGATCACCGGGGTGATTGGTGCGATGATCGGGCCGGCGTTCCTGTCGCGCCTGGGGGTACACAGCCCGGAGGCGCGGGGCATGGCCTTGGGCATGACGGCCCATGCGGTCGGCACCTCGGTGGCCTTGCAGGAGAGCGAGGAGTGCGGCGCGTTTGCCGCATTGGCGATGAGTCTGATGGGCGTGGCCACGGCGGTATTCCTGCCGTTGGCGGTGTCTTTGGTGATCTAAGTCGGGTTTAAGGAACGCTTTATGAGTCTGGCGCTTTTTCCGCTCAATACGGTGCTGTTTCCAGGCTGCACCCTCGATCTGCAACTGTTCGAGGCGCGCTACCTGGACATGATCGGCCGCTGCATGAAAAAGGGCGAAGGCTTTGGTGTGGTGTGCATCCTGGATGGCAAAGAGGTCGGCCTGGCGCCGGACGGCTATGCAGTGATTGGCTGCGAGGCGCTGATTCGGGACTTCAAGCAGCAGGACAACGGCTTGCTGGGGATTCGTGTCGAGGGCGGGCGCAGGTTTCGGGTGCTTGAGGCGGATGTGCAGCGCGATCAACTGCTGGTGGCCGATATCGAGTGGTTGCAAGAACAGCCCGAACGCCCGCTGGGCGAGGAAGACGCCGACTTGTTGGCCCTGCTTGAGGCCCTGGCGGAGCACCCGATGGTTGCCTCGCTGGACATGGGCGCCGATGCGCAAGGGCAGCAAGTGTTGGGTAACCGGTTGGCGTACCTGCTGCCGTTTACCGATTCCGACAAAATCCAATTGCTGCAACTCGACGATCCCGAGCAACGGCTGGATGCGATTCAATTGCTGCTGGATGAGCTGCAGGGCGAATTGTTCCCGTGAACCCTGTTGCTCGGAATTATCCGCAACAGATTCGGAACTTTCGTCGTTGCAGTACGCTCATCGCCTGAAATAGTGGGGCTTCAGCCACTATTTGTCAGGGAGTGAACATGATTCGTTTATCGCCATCGGAGCAGCCGGTCTGGGATGCTTTTTTTGTCAGCGTTACGACGCAGCTGATTCAGCAGGCCAACGATCGAGGCCCGGAGTACATTGCCGAGCGGGCTGCCGAAATTGCCGATGAAATGCTGCTGGAGCGTCGGGAGCGCAGCGTCGAGCGGCGCAATGCTCCCGTGGACTGGGTTGGTCCGGCGTAGGTCAATAGGCGTATCGGAGCAGGGCGTGGGAGGTCCCGGTCAGGGCAAAAAAACCGAGGACCGCCACGCACCCCGGCACGATCAGCCACCACACCTTCGGCGCCATGGCCGGTAGTGGGTGCTGGCGCTGGCTCACGGTCAGGCTGAAGGCGCAGACCGTCATGGCCAGTAAGGTGCCAGCCAAGATGTCGCTCGGCCAGTGAGCCCCCAGGTACACCCGCGACAGGGCAATGGCGGCGGCCGGAATGGCCCCCAGCAGCAGCCAGGCCAGGCGCATGCGGATCGGTTGGCCGCGACCGGCCAGCACCGCCAGCGCGAGGAAGAACGCAAACGCGCCAGAGGCGTGGCCGCTGGGCATGCTGAAGCTGGTCAGCGGGTCGACGAGGATTTCTGGCCGGCCACGGGCAAAGAACAGCTTGCTCCCGGTGTTGATCAGCGCGGCCCCCAACAGCGTGGCCCCGACAAAAATCCCCTGGCGCCATTGCCGTGCCAGTAACAGCAGGCCGGTCAACACGGCGCTGGCGACGAACATCTTCTTGAACTCGCCCAGTTGAGTGATCATCACCATGGCCCGGTCCATGGCCGGGCTGCGATGTTCCTGGACCAGGGCCATCAAGCCCTGGTCAAAATGGTTCAGGTACGGATAACCGATAAACATCGCGATCAACAGCACCAGGCTGGCGCAGCCCATCCACAGCGTGGCGCGGCGGTGGCCGCGCAGGGTGCTGTTGAGGGCGATGCCGAACAACACGGCCAGGCAGGCCGCGACCACCCCGGCCTCGGGCCAGAACCCTTCGGGCAGCGGCAGGCGAAATGCCGCGCCGGCGGCCCAGCCAGGCAACAGGTAGGCGACCGTCCAGCCGGCAGCGGCCAGTACGCTGACCGCGGCAAAGCGCGGGAACGGCATGTCGCACATCCCGGCCACCATCGGCAGCATGGGGCGCAAGGGGCCGATAAAACGTCCTACCAGCAGGCTGACGATGCCGTACTTCTGAAAGTAGGCTTCGGCGCCGTCCATCCACTCGGGATGATGACGCAAGCCGGGCAAGCGCCGGATGTTCTGGTGGAAATGCCGGCCCAGGTAGTAGGAAACCCCATCGCCCAGCAGCCCGCCGAGCAAGCCCAGCAGCAGGGTTTCCCCCAGGGACAGCGCGCCGCTGCCGGCCAGTGCGGCAATGGCGAACAGCAGCACCGTGCCCGGCACGATAATCCCGGCGATGGCCAGGCATTCCACAAAGGCGACGATAAAGACCGCCGCCGCCAGCCATTGCGGGTTAAGGGTCAGCCAGCCAGTAATGCCATCGAGCCATGGGCCCATACAATCAACTCCATTAATGGTCATCTCCCCCCGTAGAAACGAGCTTGTGTGGGAGCGGGCTTGCCCGCGATGCAAGCGACTCGGTATGACTGACAGACCGAGGTGCTGCTATCGCGAGCAAGCCCGCTCCCACATAAGCCCATTGCTGCAGGGCATATTTCAAATCAAAACGTAATCGCGGCCTTCGACCTGGCCGCGTCGCAAGGGGTTCCGTGTGCAATACGCCGCATAGCCCGCATCGACGAAGCGATACATCAGGTGTTCATCGCGCCCGCCGGGGATGCCCAGGCGGGTGGTCTGGATAATCTGCGCGGGCGCCAGGCCCACATCCTCGACGTAAAGCCGCTCCTGGTCGAAGCGTTTGGCGTCCCACATTGGCACTTTCAAATCCAGGGCCTTGCACAACAGGGTCTGCCCGGCGCAGAGCTTCTGGGGCGGGCGTGGCCGGCCGCTGGCGTCGGGGTTGTTGAGGAGCATATGTGCCAGGCTGGCGGGCCCCGAGACGTCATCCACCCAGGGGTAGGCCGACTTGATCAGCACGGCATTGCCCGGCCCCTGGGCGCTGAAGTTCAGGGAGTCGCCGCCACGGGCGTAGTACATATAGATGTGGCCGCCATCCAGAAACAAAGCCTTACGCTTTTCTGTGTAGCCGAGGGACGCATGGCTGCCTTTTTCGGCCAGGTAATAGGCTTCGGTTTCAATAATTCGCGCCGACAGCCACACATCGCCGACCCGATGGCGGATGACTTTGCCCAGCAAATCTTTCGCGAGCGTTTGTGCGTCGCGGTCGAAAAAGCCATCAGGCAGGGCGTTGGCGGGGAGCTTCGGGGGAAAACTGGACATGACGATGGACGGTTGCACAGGCCAAATGTGACCGAATGATATCAACTCCAGGCTTAATCACCGCTGAACCTTGAGTTTTTACAGTTCATTTCGACCATCCGCCCCTCACCGCTGTCCGTAGGACGGCGCGACAGCTATAATCTGCCGCTTTCCTCTTTGCCAAGACCCCACCAGACCATGACTGAGTCCGTTCTTGACTACATGACCCGCCTGGGTCGCGCTGCCCGTCAGGCCTCGCGGTTGATCGCCCGTGCGAGTACTGCGCAGAAGAACCGTGCCCTGCTGGCGGCCGCCGATGCTCTGGATGCCTCGCGCTCCGAGTTGACCGCCGCCAACGAGCTGGACCTGGCCAACGGCCGGGCCAATGGTCTGGAGCCGGCATTGTTGGATCGCCTGGCGCTGACGCCGGCCCGTATCGACGACATGATCGAAGGCCTGCGCCAGGTGGCCAAGCTGCCGGACCCCATCGGTGAAATCCGTGACATGCGCTACCTGCCGTCCGGTATCCAGGTCGGCAAGATGCGCGTGCCCCTGGGCGTGATCGGCATCATCTATGAGTCGCGCCCCAATGTGACCATCGACGCGGCGAGCCTGTGCCTGAAGTCCGGCAATGCCACCATCCTGCGCGGCGGCTCCGAGGCCATCCACTCCAACCGCGCCATCGCCGCCTGCATCCAGCAAGGCCTGGCCGTGGCCGAGTTGCCGGCCGAAGTGGTGCAAGTGGTGGAGACCACCGACCGCGCCGCCGTAGGGGCGCTGATCACCATGCCGGAATTTGTCGACGTGATCGTGCCACGCGGCGGCAAGAGCCTGATCGAACGTGTCAGTCGCGATGCCAAGGTGCCAGTTATCAAGCACCTGGATGGCGTCTGCCATGTGTTTATCGATGTGGCGGCCGATCTCGACAAGGCGATCCGCATTGCCGACAACGCCAAGACCCACCGCTACGCGCCGTGCAACACCATGGAAACCCTGTTGGTCCACGCCGGCATTGCCGAGCGTGTGTTGCCGCCGCTGGCGGCGATCTACCGCGACAAGGGCGTGGAACTGCGCGGTTGCGAGCGTACCCGGGCCTTGCTGGGCAGCGATGTGATCGAAGCCACCGAGCAGGATTGGTACACCGAATACACGGCGCCGATCCTGTCGATCCGTATCGTCGATGACCTGGACCAGGCCATCGAGCACATCAATACCTACGGCTCCAAGCACACCGACGCCATTGTTTCCGAGCATTTCAGCGATGCCCGGCGTTTCCTCACCGAAGTAGACTCCGCGTCGGTGATGATCAACGCCTCGACGCGCTTTGCCGACGGCTTCGAGTACGGCCTGGGGGCGGAGATCGGGATTTCCACGGACAAGCTGCATGCCCGTGGCCCGGTGGGCCTCGAAGGCTTGACCAGCGAGAAGTACGTGGTCTTTGGCGACGGTCATGTGCGCACTTGATGGCTAAACGCATCGGGCTGCTCGGCGGTACCTTCGACCCCGTGCACATCGGCCATCTGCGCAGTGCCCTGGAAGTGGCGGACACCCTCGGCCTGCAAGAATTGCGGCTGATCCCCAATGCCCGGCCGCCGCACCGGGACACGCCGCAGGTCAGCGCGCAGGCGCGCCTGGCGATGGTGCAGTGCGCGGTGGCCGGGATTGCCCCGTTGGTGGTGGACGACCGCGAGCTCAAGCGCGATAAACCGTCCTACACTATCGACACCCTGGAACAGACGCGGGCCGAGTTGGCCGCCGATGACCAGTTGTTTCTGCTTTTGGGTTGGGACGCATTTTGCGCACTGCCCACTTGGCATCGCTGGGAAGAGTTGCTCCAGCATTGCCACATCCTGGTTTTGCAACGCCCGGATGCCGACAGCGAACCGCCGGATGCCTTGCGCAACCTGCTGGCAGCGCGGTCGGTAAGTGACCCACAGGCCCTGACCGGGCCGAGCGGGAATATTGCATTTGTCTGGCAGACCCCGCTTGCGGTGTCGGCCACCCAGATCCGTCAACTGCTGGCCAGCGGTAAGTCGGTACGTTTCCTGGTGCCTGACGCGGTCCTGGCCTACATCGATGCGCACGGGCTTTACCGTGCGTCGAACTGAAAAGGCGCGCTTGAAGGCACGAATAGTCGTGTATTGAAGCGCCCGAACTAATGAGCAAAACGAGTTTTATATGACGAACAAAGACGTAAGCAAAGTTAAGCGCAAAGGCACGTTCAAGAGCGCACCGTTGCCGGTGGAAGCCCTGCTGGTCCCGGCTCCCGAGGGCGAAGCGCTGGTAGCGCTGGCCGTAGCGGCCCTGGAAGACGTGAAGGCCCAGGACATCCAGGTCCTGGACGTGCGTGACAAGCAAAGCATCACCGACTTCATGATCATCGCCACCGGTACTTCCAACCGCCAGATCGGCGCGATGCTGGACAAGGTTCGCGAAGCCGTCAAAGCCCAGGGCGTCAAGCCACTGGGTGAAGAAGGCAAGGGCGACAGCGACTGGGTGCTGGCTGACCTGGACACCGTGATCGTGCACATGATGACCAGCAACGCCCGCCAGTTCTACGACCTGGAGCGCCTGTGGAAAGGTGCCGAGCAGAGCCGTGCCGCCGATGGCAAGCACCACAGCCCTGAAGTCGGTCACGCGCACTTCGACAAGCTCAACAAAGACCAGGAATAAGGAACGGCTGTGCGCCTGCGTCTGATCGCTGTCGGTTCACGCATGCCCAAGTGGGTGGAAGAAGGCTGGCATGAATATGCCAAGCGTCTGCCATCGGAACTGGCGCTGGAACTGGTGGAAATACCGCTCAACACCCGGGGCAAGAACGCCGATGTGGCGCGCTTTATCCGTCAGGAAGGCGAGGCGATGCTGGCCAAGGTCGGTGCCAACGAGCGCATCGTCACCCTGGAGGTGCACGGCAAACCCTGGAGCACCGAGCAGTTGGCGGTGGAGCTGGATCGCTGGCGCCTGGATTCGCGCACGGTCAACTTCATGGTCGGCGGCCCCGAGGGGCTGGCACCGGAAGTCTGCGCGCGGGCCGATCAGCGCTGGTCGCTGTCGCCCCTGACGTTGCCCCATCCGCTGGTGCGGATTCTGATGGGTGAACAGCTGTATCGCGCCTGGACAGTCCTGTCCGGGCACCCTTACCACAAATAGTCTGCGCCCTGCCTGATGACCCAGCCGATCCGCATCAAGGACCACGAGAAAGACGCACGTCTTGTACGCGCGCGCGTGATCTTTGGCGCGATCGCGGTGGTGGTGCTGATGTGTGTGTTGATCGCCCGCCTGTATTTTTTGCAGGTGATCCAGTACGAGTATCACTCCACGCTGTCGGAAAACAACCGGGTGCATGTGCAGCCGATCCCGCCGACCCGTGGCCTGATTTTCGACCGTAATGGCGTGGTGATTGCCGATAACCGGCCCAGCTTCAGCTTGAGCATGACCCGCGAACGTTCCGGCGACTGGCAGCAGATCCTTGATGTGATTGTCGAGGTGCTGCAACTGACGCCGGAAGACCGGGCGATCTTCGAGAAGCGCATGAAGCAGGGGCGGCGCCCGTTTGAGCCGGTGCCGATCCTGTTTGAGCTGACCGAGGAGCAGATCGCCAGGATCGCGGTGAACCAGTTCCGCCTGCCGGGCGTGGAGGTGGTGGCGCAACTGGTGCGGCATTACCCGCAAGGGGCGCACTTTGCCCACTCGGTCGGCTACATGGGGCGGATCAACGAAAAAGAGCTGAAAACCCTCGATCCGGTCAACTACAGCGGCACCCACCATATCGGCAAGACCGGTATCGAGCGCTTCTACGAACCGGAACTGCATGGCCAGGTGGGTTACGAGGAAGTCGAGACCAACGCCCGTGGCCGCGTGCTGCGGGTGCTCAAGCGCACCGACCCGATTCCCGGCAAGGACATTGTCCTGAGCCTGGATATCAAGCTGCAGGAGGCTGCGGAAATGGCTCTCGGCGGGCGTCGTGGCGCGGTGGTGGCGCTGGATCCGAACACCGGCGAGGTCCTGGCCATGGTCAGCCAGCCGAGTTTCGACCCCAACCTGTTTGTCACCGGGATCAGCTTCAAGGCCTATGCCGAGTTGCGCGACTCCATCGACCGGCCGCTGTTCAACCGGGTGCTGCGCGGCCTCTATCCGCCGGGTTCGACCATCAAGCCGGCGGTGGCAATTGCCGGCCTGGATGCCGGTGTCGTGACTGCTTCCAGCCGGGTCTACGATCCGGGTTACTACATGTTGCCCAACTACGATCACAAATACCGTAACTGGAACCGTACCGGCGACGGCTATGTGGACCTGGATACGGCGATCATGCGTTCCAACGACACCTACTTCTATGACCTGGCCCACAAGCTGGGTATCGATCGCTTGTCGACCTACATGGGCAAGTTCGGCCTCGGTCAGAAAGTGTCCCTGGATATGTTTGAAGAATCCCCAGGCTTGATGCCTTCCCGCGAGTGGAAGCGCGCCACCCGGCGCCAGGCCTGGTTCCCCGGTGAAACCCTGATCCTGGGGATCGGCCAGGGCTATATGCAGGCCACGCCCTTGCAACTGGCCCAGGCCACGGCACTGGTGGCCAGCAAGGGCAAGTGGATTCGCCCGCACCTGGCCAAGACCATCGAGGGCGAAACGCCGGTGGATGAAAACCCGATCCCGGACATCGTCCTGCGCGACCCGTCTGACTGGGCCAAGGTCAACCACGGCATGCAGCAAGTGATGCACGGCGCGCGGGGCACGGCGCGCAAGGCGGCTGTTGGCGCGCAGTACCGGATTGCTGGCAAGAGCGGGACCGCCCAGGTGGTTGCGATCAAGCAGGGCGAGAAGTACGACCGCTCCAAAGTCCAGGAGCGCCATCGCGACCACGCCTTGTTCGTCGGTTTCGCCCCGGCCGACAACCCGAAAATCACCGTGGCGGTGATGGTTGAGAACGGCGAGTCCGGTTCCGGCGTGGCCGCCCCAGTGGTGCGCCAGATCATGGACGCCTGGCTGCTGGACCAGGACGGCAGGCTCAAGCCTGAGTTTGCCAACCCTTCAAGCGCGGAGGCTACGGCCCGTGAAGAGTAATTTCGACCGGATCCTCTCCAGTGAGGATGTGATGCGTCGCCGCGCCACTTTGTTGCAGCGCATGCACATTGATGGCCCGTTGCTGATCCTGCTGCTGACCCTGGCGGCCGGTAGCCTGTTCGTGCTGTATTCGGCCAGTGGCAAGAACTGGGACCTGCTGATCAAGCAGGCGTCGTCGTTCGGCCTGGGCCTGTTGTCGATGGTGGTCATCGCCCAGCTGGAGCCGCGCTTCATGGCGCGCTGGGTGCCGCTGGGGTATGTCGCCGGGGTGCTGTTGCTGGTGGTGGTGGACGTCATGGGGCATAACGCCATGGGGGCCACCCGCTGGATCAATATCCCGGGGGTGATTCGTTTCCAGCCGTCGGAATTCATGAAGATCCTGATGCCGGCCACCATCGCCTGGTACCTGGCCAAGCGCACCTTGCCGCCGCAGCTCAAGCACGTGGGGATCAGCCTGGTCCTGATCGGCATTCCGTTCATTCTGATCGTGCGCCAGCCAGACCTGGGCACCGGCCTGCTGATCCTTGCCGGCGGTGCGTTCGTGCTGTTCATGGGCGGCCTGCGCTGGCGCTGGATCATCAGCGTGCTGGTGGCGGCGGTGCCGGTGGCTGTCGCCATGTGGTTCTTCTTTATGCACGATTATCAGAAGCAGCGGGTCCTGACCTTCCTCGATCCCGAGAGCGATCCGCTGGGCACCGGTTGGAATATTATCCAGTCCAAGGCGGCCATCGGTTCCGGCGGCGTGTTTGGCAAGGGCTGGTTGCTGGGCACCCAGTCGCACCTGGACTTCCTGCCGGAAAGCCACACCGACTTTATTATCGCGGTGATGGGCGAGGAGTTCGGCCTGGTGGGCATCTGCGCACTGCTGCTGATCTACTTGCTGTTGATCGGGCGTGGCCTGGTGATTACCGCGCAAGCGCAGACGTTGTTCGGCAAATTGCTCGCCGGTGCGCTGACAATGACTTTTTTTGTTTACGTTTTCGTCAACATCGGTATGGTCAGTGGCCTGCTGCCGGTGGTTGGGGTGCCGTTGCCGTTCATTAGCTACGGCGGAACTTCGCTGGTGACATTACTGTCAGCGTTTGGGGTCTTGATGTCGATCCATACCCATCGCAAGTGGATCGCACAGGTTTGAATAAGGTGAAGATGTCAATGCAAGCAATGCGCGGCCGGGCTGCTCGATATGCGGCCTGCCTGGGCCTGTTGGGCGCCTTCGGTGCTGCACAGCCAGCCCTGGCCGGCGATTACGATGGCTCGCCCCAAGTCGCCGAGTTTGTCGGTGAGATGACGCGTGACTATGGTTTCGCCGGCGAACAACTGATGGGCGTGTTCCGCGAGGCCCAGCGCAAGCAGTCGATCCTCGACGCCATTTCGCGCCCCGCCGAGCGCGTCAAGCAGTGGAAGGACTATCGCCCGATGTTCCTCACCGACGCCCGGGTGGCGCGGGGGGTGGACTTCTGGCGCCAGCACGAGGCGGTGCTGGCCCGCGCCGAGCAGGAATATGGCGTACCGGCCCAGGTGATCGTGTCGATCATCGGCGTTGAAACCTTTTACGGGCGCAATACCGGCAGTTACCGGGTGATCGACGCTTTGTCGACCCTGGGTTTCGATTACCCGCCCCGCGCCGAATTCTTCCGCAAGGAGCTGCGTGAGTTCCTGCTGCTGGCCCGTGAAGAGCAGGTCGACCCCTTGACCCTCAAAGGTTCCTACGCCGGGGCCATGGGCCTGCCACAGTTCATGCCCAGCAGCTTTCGCGCCTATGCCGTGGATTTCGACGGTGATGGCCATATCAATATCTGGAGCAACCCTGACGATGCCATCGGCAGCGTTGCCAGCTACTTCAAGCGCCATGGCTGGGTGGCTGGCGAGCCGGTGGTGATCCGTGCCGATGTCACGGGCGAGCGCGCCGATGAGGGCCTGACCCAGGGCATCGAGCCGGTGAAAACTGTCGGGGAGTTGCGGGCGCTGGGCTGGTCAAGTCATGATGCGCTGCGCGATGATATGCCGGTTACCGCCTTCCGCCTGGAAGGCGCAGACGGCCCGGAATACTGGATGGGCCTGAAGAATTTTTACGCAATTACGCGTTATAACCGCAGTGTGATGTACGCCATGGCCGTGCATCAGCTGTCAGACATGCTGGTTCAAGCACGGGGCGTCAAGTAATGCGGGTATCGCCGATCAATAAACCGCTCAAGCTGGTGGCGCTGGCCGCATTGTCCTTGCTGGTTGTCAGTTGCTCCACCAGCCGCGCGCCGGCGCAGAAGGCCAGTGGCCCGGTAGTCCGCGCGCAGCCGGGGCTGGATATCAACCGGGCCCACAAGGACGGCGCGCCGTGGTGGGACGTCGATGTCTCGCGTATCCCGGATGCCACGCCGACCCTGCATACCGGCAACTATAAAGCCAACCCTTACACGGTATTGGGCAAGACCTACTTCCCGCTGCAGGAATCGAAGAATTATGTGCAGTCGGGCACCGCGTCCTGGTACGGCACCAAGTTCCACGGCCAGAACACCGCCAACGGCGAAGTGTATGACCTGTACGGTATGAGCGCGGCGCACAAGACCCTGCCGCTGCCGGCCTACGTGCGGGTGACCAACCTGGACAACAACCGCGTGGTGATCCTGCGGGTCAACGACCGCGGGCCGTTCTATTCCGACCGAATCATCGACTTGTCCTACGCAGCCGCGAAAAAACTCGGCTATGCCGAAACCGGCACGGCGCGGGTCAAGGTCGAAGGCATCGACCCGGCCCAGTACTGGGCCCAGCGCGGCAAGCCGGCGCCATTGATGCTCAACGAACCCCAAAGCGCGCAACCGCAGATCACCGCTTCGGCGGGCAAGGTCGAGCAGTGGACGCCGCCGCCCCAGCAACACGCCGCGCCAGTCGTGGCCGTGCCACAGGCGGCGCCGGGCAGTACGGCGGGCGGGCAATACCTGCAAGTCGGCGCTTTCGCCAACCCGGATGCGGCAGAACTGTTAAGGTCCAAGCTCAGCGGGATGGTCAGCGCGCCCGTGTTTATCAGCTCCATCGTGCGTAACCAGCAGACCCTGCACCGGGTTCGCCTGGGCCCCATCGGCTCGGCGGGCGAGATTGCCCAGGTGCAGAACAGCGTGCGCTTGGCCAACCTGGGCCAGCCCAGCGTGGTCAGCGCCGAATAAGCAGTAGCGGATCGAGGGTGCTGGCGCGCTTGCGTGCCGGGGCCCTGGTTGCAGGCTCGTCGAATAATAAAAACCCGAAGGCAAGGGTTGAGCTGGCAACTGAATACGCGACAGCCTGGCAACGGGCTGTCTGAATAGTTTTGCCCGCGAGGGCAAGTTTCCATAAGCAATTTCGAGAGACGGATGAACATCACCACCTTAGCCAAACGCCTGTGCCTGCTTGTCCCGCTGATCATCGCGCCCGCTGCCTGGGCCGTCGAAATGATGCCAGCGCCACCGCAACTGGCCGCCAAGTCCTACGTGCTCATGGATGCCGCCAGCGGCAACGTGCTGGTCGAAAACAACGGTGACCAGCGCCTGCCGCCGGCCAGCCTGACCAAGCTGATGACCGCCTACATCGCGACCCTGGAAATCCGTCGTGGCCAGATCGGTGAAAACGATCCGGTGACCGTCAGCGAAAACGCCTGGCGTACCGGCGGTTCGCGGATGTTCATCAAGGTCGGCTCCCAGGTCACGGTGAGCGACCTGTTGCACGGCATCATCATCCAGTCCGGTAACGACGCCAGCGTCGCCCTGGCCGAGCACATTGCCGGCAGCGAAGATGCATTCGCCGACATGATGAACAAAACCGTGACTGACCTGGGCATGACCAACAGCCACTTCATGAACCCGACCGGCCTGCCCAACCCAGACCACTACTCGTCGGCCCATGACATGGCGATCCTGGCGCGCGCGATCATTCGCGTCGACCCGGTGCACTACGCCATCTACTCCCAGAAGGAATTCTTCTGGAACAACATCAAGCAGCCTAACCGCAACCTGTTGCTGTGGCGCGACAAGACCGTCGACGGCCTGAAAACCGGCCATACCGACGAAGCCGGTTACTGCATGGTGTCTTCGGCTGTACGTGATGGCCAGCGCCTGATCGCCGTGGTGTTCGGCACCAACAGCGAACAGGCCCGCGCGGCTGAAACCCAGAAGCTGCTGACCTACGGTTTCCGCTTCTTTGAAACCCAGACCTTCTACCAGAAGGGTGCCGAACTGGCCCAGGCTCCTGTGTGGAAAGGCACCGAGCGTCAAGTCAAGGCCGGCCTGGCTGACGACCTGACCTTGACGATGCCTAAAGGCCAGCTCAAGAAACTGGCTGCCAGCATGACCATGAACCCGCAACTGACCGCGCCTATCGCCAAGGGCGATGTGATCGGTAAAGTCGAAGTGAAGCTGGACGACAAAGTCGTACACAGCGCCGATCTGATCGCGCTCGACGCTGTTGAGGAAGGTGGTATCTTCCGTCGCGTGTGGGATAGCATCCGTCTATTCTTCTACGGCTTGTTCAACTGATTGTGTGCACCCGCAAGGCCCCGCGTTGATCCGACGCGGGGCCTTGCCCGTCGCCACGGCTTACCGCTTACGAGGCCGTTTCGCCATGACCGATAAAGAAGTAAAGGCGCCAAAGATCGAATTCCCGGTGACGGATTATCCCGTCAAGGTGATCAGCGATACCGGTGTGGGCAACAAAGACAAGATCCTCGAGATCATGCGTAAACACGCAACGATCAACGATAACCGTGTGGATGAGCGCTTGAGCACCAACGGTAAGTACACCACGATCCAGTTGCATATCGTTGCAACCGGTCAAGACCAGCTCTACGACATCAACAGCGAACTGCGAGCCACCGGTTTCGTACACATGGTGTTGTGATGTCCCAGGTCCTGGGCTTTCGCGAGCTCGGCCAGATGGCTTACGAGCCCGTCTGGCATGCCATGCAGCGCTTCACCAATGAACGCGGCAGCTCGGCGCCCGACGAAATCTGGCTGGTGGAGCACCCACCGGTATTTACCCAGGGCCAGGCCGGCAAGGCTGAGCATCTACTACTTCCGGGTGATATTGCGGTGGTGCAGGTCGACCGAGGTGGCCAAGTGACTTACCATGGCCCCGGGCAACTGGTGGCGTACTTGCTGCTGGATGTGCGCAAGCTGGGTTACGGCGTGCGCGAGCTGGTCAGTCGCATGGAGAACTGCCTGATCGAGCTTTTGGCCAGCTATGGTGTGACTGCCGTGGCCAAGCCCGACGCTCCTGGTGTGTATGTCGACGGCGCGAAAATCGCCTCCCTGGGCCTGCGCATCCGCCATGGCTGTTCCTTTCACGGCCTGGCCTTGAACGTGGACATGGACCTGGCGCCGTTTCGCCGGATCAATCCCTGTGGTTACGCCGGTTTGGCCATGACCCAGTTGAGCGATCACGCAACACCCCTAGAATTTGCCGAGGTAAGTGCCCGGCTGCGCGCGCAGCTCGTCAAACACCTCGACTATGCTGAGCAGACGACCCTGACGGGCGGAATCGACTGATATGACTACTGATGTTGTGCAAACCATGATCCCGACGCTGGACATTACCGAGCGTCCGGCCCCGGCTCCGCGTGCCAAGGTGGAAGCCGGCGTCAAGCTGCGCGGCGCCGAGAAGGTTGCACGCATCCCGGTGAAGATCATTCCGACCACCGAACTGCCGAAAAAGCCCGACTGGATCCGTGTGCGCATCCCGGTTTCGCCGGAAGTCGACCGCATCAAGGCGCTGTTGCGCAAACACAAGCTGCACAGCGTGTGCGAAGAAGCCTCCTGCCCGAACCTGGGGGAGTGCTTCTCCGGCGGCACCGCGACCTTCATGATCATGGGGGACATCTGCACCCGTCGCTGCCCGTTCTGCGACGTGGGCCATGGCCGGCCCAAGCCACTGGACGTCAACGAGCCAGAAAGCCTGGCCATCGCCATCGCCGACCTGAAACTCAAGTACGTGGTGATCACCTCGGTAGACCGCGATGACCTGCGCGACGGCGGTGCCCAGCACTTTGCCGACTGCATCCGTGAAATCCGCAAACTGTCGCCGAACGTGATGCTCGAGACCCTGGTCCCGGACTACCGTGGCCGCATGGACGTCGCCCTGGACATCACCGCCGCCGAGCCGCCCGATGTGTTCAACCACAACCTGGAAACCGTGCCACGCCTGTACAAGGCCGCGCGCCCGGGGTCGGACTACCAGTGGTCGCTGACCCTGCTGCAGAAATTCAAGCAGATGATGCCGCATATCCCGACCAAGTCCGGCCTGATGCTGGGCCTGGGCGAAACCGACGAAGAAGTCATCGAAGTCATGAAGCGCATGCGCGAGCACGACATCGATATGCTGACCCTCGGCCAGTACCTGCAACCGTCGCGCAGCCACTTGCCGGTGCAGCGTTTCGTGCACCCGGACACCTTTGCCTGGTTTGCCGAAGAAGGCTACAAGATGGGCTTTAAAAACGTTGCGTCGGGCCCGTTGGTGCGTTCGTCGTACCATGCCGACGAGCAGGCCAAGCTGGTCAAGGCCAGCCTGGTTTCCTAAGCCTTAGCGCCGATCCATTTGCCTGGATGGGCGTGTGTGGGAGCTGGCTTGTGTGGGAGCGGGCTTGCCCTAATGCCAGTCAGTTAAGCGGATTCTGCTTTCTGTAGGAGCGAGCTTGCTCGCGAAGGACGTCAACGATAACGCGTGTTTGCTAGGTAAACGCGGCGCTCTCAAGTTCTTCGCGAGCAAGCTCGCTCCTACAAAAAGGCTTAACTGACTGGCATTAGGGCTTGCCCGCGATAGCATCGCCTCGGTGCAACTGATACACCGAGGCGTCTGCATCGCGGGCAAGCCCGCTCCCACATAAGTCCGCTCCCACAGTTCGTTGCGCTGTACAGAATAGGGAGAACCAAGGATGACCAACCCGCCCGCCACCGCCGTCCCCGCCCTGCGCGCCGAAGGCGTGATCGGCCTCATCGCTCCCGCCGGCCCCGCTGCGCTGGATGTTGAAAAGGCCGGGCACTGGATGCGCGCCCGTGGCTACGAGCTGCGGATTTTCTCGGGGGTGTATGAGCGCGATGGCTACCTGGCCGGCAGCGATAAAGTACGCCTGCGCGACCTGCACGCGGCCTTTGCCGATCCCGAGATCGACGCCATCTTCTGCCTGCGCGGTGGCTACGGCACCCCACGCCTGCTCGATAGCGTGGATTTCGAGCTGCTGGCGGCCAATCCCAAGCCCTTCGTCGGCTACAGCGATATCACCGCGCTGCACCTGGCGATCAGCCGCTATGCCGGCTTCGTGACCTTCCACGGCCCGATGCTCAATGCCGACCTGCTCGGTGACAAGCAACAACCCACCGAATCATCACTGTTCAGCCTACTCCGTGGGCAACTGGGCGCTGGCAGTGTGCTGGCGCACCCTGTGGCGTACCCGTTGACCACCATTGAACCTGGCATCGCCTATGGGCGCCTGCTGGGGGGCAACCTGTCGATGATCGCGGCTGTGATGGGCACGCCGTACGAGCTTGATGCCGAGGGCATCATTCTGTTTATCGAGGACGTCAACGAACCGCTCTATCGCATTGACCGCCTGCTGACGCACTTGCGCCTGGCGGGCAAGCTGGCGCAGGTGCGCGGTGTGTTGGTGGGGGATGTGGCAGGGGTGGAGAGCGGGGCGCTGGAGCGGCTGCTGAAACAGACCTTCGAGCCGTTGTGCATTCCGGTCCTGTCCGGCTGGCGCAGCGGCCATTGCGACCCGAACCTGACCTTGCCGATGGGCGCCCTGGTGCGCCTGGATGCGGGGGAGCAGCGGTTGGTGTTGGAGCAGGATGTGGTGTTCAAATCCTGAGGGGTTTTTGCCTGCTCTACCGCCATCGCGAGCTTGCTCGCGATGGCGGTAGACGCCTTACGCAGTTCTAGCGGTTCTGCAACGACTCCAGCAGCTTCACCGTCGGATACCCATCCGCCGGCCAGCCCAACGACTGCTGCGCCGCACGAATCGCCTTACGCGTGTTAGCGCCGATAATCCCATCCGGGTTGCCAGCCTCGTACCCCTTGGCACTCAACACCGTCTGCAATTCGATACGCTGGGTCCGGGTCAGCGGCAGTTCATCCGTTGGCCAATCCCCGCGAATCACCCCGCCACCAGCAAAACGCTCGGACAGCAGGCCGACCGCCAGGGCATAAGACGACGAGTTGTTGTACTTGAGGATTGCGCGGAAGTTGTCCAGCACCAGGAACGCCGGGCCACGATGGCCAGCCGGCAGCAGCAGGGCGGCCGATAGCGTTTCGACATTGGGCGGCACGCTGGCACCGGCCGGCACCCGCAGCCCGAGCTTCAACCACTCGCCCACCGGCTTGCGCCCCACGCCATCGGCCAGGGCGTAGTCGAAATTCTCCGGCAACTGCTGCACCTCAAAGCCCCATGGCTGGCCTTTCTGCCAGCCCGAGCTTTGCAGGTAGTGGGCGGTGGAGGCGAGGGCGTCGGCCGAGCTGTTCCAGATATCGCGGCGACCGTCGCCATCGAAATCCACGGCGTGGGTGTTGTAGGTGGTCGGTATGAATTGGGTCTGGCCCATGGCCCCGGCCCAGGAGCCACGCATCTGTTCGGCCGGGATATCACCGTGCTGGATGATTTGCAGCGCGGCCAGCAACTGCGCCTGGGCGAACGCCGGGCGGCGGCCTTCGTAGGCCAGGGTCGCCAGGGAGCGGATCACCGAGTTATTGCCCTGGAACGCGCCGAAGTTGCTTTCCATGCCCCACACCGAGACCAGCACCTGGCGATCAACGCCGTAGCGCTGTTCGATGCTTTGCAGGATATCGGCATGCTTGATCAGCAGGGCCTGGCCATTGCGCACGCGCACTGCGGACAGGGCACCGTTGAGGTATTCCCATACCGGGCGGGAAAACTCCGGTTGGCTGCGGTCGGCACGGATAACCGCCATGTCAGGGCTGACGTTGGCGAAGGCGGTGTCGAACACCGCAGGGGTAATACCGGCTTTCAGGGCCTCGATGCGAAAACCCGCCTGCCATTGGGCGAAGGTTTGGGTTGGTTGGATATCGAGATTGGTCACGGCCAGGGGCGCAACTACGGCGGGTGCGGCAACCGGTGCGGTCTGGAGCGTGGGCAGGGGCTGAGCGTCGGCGGCGGTGGGTTTTTCGGCGCAGGCGACTAACAGGATCAGGCTGGAGGCAGCAATCAATTGGCGAAGGTGCCAACGACGGGAAAGACTAGAGGGCATGCACAGGTCCAGGAAATACGAATCAGGTGCAGACCTTATCATGCCAGAGGGGCGCTTGCCTTCAGGCAGCCAGAAAGTAAGAAGCCTCCCAGCTATTAGACTGGAAGGCTTCGCGGCGGTAGCTGCCTTTGCCTTTGCCGGCGCGTTCCTGGCGACTGCGGAACAACGGCTGGGCGATAAGGGATTTGGCCTTGTTGGGGCCATGCTTGGATGGCTTTTTGCTCATGATCGGGACGCTCCGATGGGGGGGCTGGTGCGGTGCAAATCATCTGCCGAAGTTTGGCGGCTGTCCAGCCCGGCGTGATGTAGGAAATGACCTCGGTCTAAATGTTGCAGAGGTTTTGTGGGAGCGGGCTTGCTCGCGATAGCGGTGGGTCAGTTAATGGATACTTGACTGACCCACCGCC
>NZ_JBWKWY010000038.1:0-48689 GCF_059422465.1 Pseudomonas sp. GW821-FHT01D09 | reverse complement strand
CGATAGCGGTGTGTCAATGAAATATCCTGACCTGACACACCGCTATCGCAGGCAAGCCAGCTCCTACAGGGTCTTGTGTTGCACTTAAGAAAGTAGCTTCAAGCCAAATCCTGAGCCAATACGGTAAACTCGCGCCATTGCTGTCTGGAGCTACTTATGCGCGAAGCGTTGAATCAAGGCCTGATCGACTTCCTCAAGGCCTCTCCCACTCCCTTTCATGCCACTGCGGCCCTGGCCCAGCGCCTGGAAGCTGCCGGTTTCCAGCGCCTCGACGAGCGCGAGACCTGGACCACCGAGGCCAACGGTCGCTACTACGTGACCCGCAACGACTCCTCGATCATCGCCTTCAAGATGGGCCGCCAGTCGCCCCTGCACGACGGCATCCGCCTGGTCGGCGCCCATACCGACAGCCCGTGCCTGCGGGTCAAGCCGCAACCCGAGCTGCAACGCCAGGGCTTCTGGCAGTTGGGGGTAGAAGTCTATGGCGGCGCGCTGCTGGCGCCGTGGTTCGACCGTGACCTGTCCCTGGCCGGGCGCGTAACGTTCCGGCGTGACGGCAAGGTCGAAAGCCAGTTGATCGACTTCAAGCTGCCGATTGCCATCATCCCCAACCTGGCCATCCACCTGAACCGTGAAGCCAACCAGGGCTGGGCGATCAATGCCCAGACCGAGCTGCCGCCGATCCTCGCGCAATTTGCCGGTGACGAGCGCGTGGACTTTCGCGCCGTGCTCACCGACCAACTGGCTCGCGAGCATGGGTTGAACGCTGATGTGGTGCTCGACTACGAGCTGAGTTTCTACGACACCCAAGGTGCGGCGGTGATTGGCCTGCATGGCGACTTTATCGCCGGCGCCCGCCTGGACAATCTGCTGTCGTGCTACGCCGGCCTGCAAGCCCTGCTCACCAGCGAGACCGACGAAACCTGCGTGCTGGTGTGTACCGACCACGAAGAAGTCGGCTCCTGCTCGGCCTGTGGTGCCGACGGCCCGATGCTGGAACAGACCCTGCGTCGCCTGCTGCCTGAAGGTGATGAGTTCGTACGTGCGATTCAGAAGTCGCTGCTGGTGTCTGCCGACAATGCCCACGGCATCCACCCCAACTATGCCGACAAGCACGACGCCAACCACGGCCCGAAACTCAATGCCGGCCCGGTGATCAAGGTCAACAGCAACCAGCGCTACGCCACCAACAGCGAAACCGCCGGGTTCTTCCGCCACCTGTGCATGGCCGAAGAAGTGCCGGTGCAGAGCTTCGTGGTGCGCAGCGACATGGGCTGTGGCTCGACCATCGGCCCGATCACCGCCAGCCACCTGGGCGTGCGCACTGTGGATATCGGCCTGCCGACCTTCGCCATGCACTCGATCCGCGAGCTGTGCGGCAGCCACGACCTGGCGCACCTGGTGAAGGTGCTGAGTGCGTTTTATGCGAGTCGCGACCTGCCCTGACAGTGGCGCTGCGGCCAATCGCGGGCAAGCCCGCTCCCACATTGGGTGTGGGGGCTTGCCCGCGATGGCGATTTCGAGCGCACTGCGGCGCTATCTGACCCACATCAAGGCACCCCGCGCCAATCCCGCCTAAACTGACAGGCATCTCTCTACGACAAGGTCGTCCCCACTATGATCTCTATGTCCGCCTTCCACGCCATGCTCATCCCCATCCTCGCGGGCATGATCCTGCTGGCCGTGGGCTTCAACTTCCGCGACAAGAACCTCGGTGTGTTTGGCATGTGGATCGGCATGCTGCTGATCCTCGCCACCATCGTCTACCGGATCCTCGCGAAACTGGCCGAATAACAAATGCACTCGCATTGGGCATAGCGCCCTCGTACACTCGGGCGATCTGTCGTTTCCAAGGTTGACCGCCTCGTGCTTGCCCGTCTGTTTGCCCTGCCCCACTGCCTGCTTCTGTGCCTGCTGATCCTGTTGCCCATCGCCCCTGCCCAGGCAGTCGGCCTGCCAGGCATCCTGGGCAGCGGCACCAAAGCCCAGCCACAGGCCGACATGCCGTTGGGCCAGTCGTTGGACGAGGTGATCAAGACCCTGGAAAACGACCAGCAGCGCACCAAGCTGCTGGCCGACCTGAAAAAGCTGCGCGAAGCCACGAAAAAGGCCCAGCCGGAGGCCGATCAAGGGGTACTGAGCTTGATCGGCGGCACCCTGGCCAACCTGGAACAACAGTTTGCCGGCGCCGACAGCCCGCTCAACCGCTGGTCCGTCGAGTTCGACCAGGCCAAGACCGAGCTGGCCGCGCTGATGCTGCCCGCCAGCGAATGGCTGCCGATCATCTTTGGCTTTGCCGTGGTGCTGCTGCTCTGGAGCCTGCTGGCCGCCGCGCTGATCTGGCTCGGCCATTGGGTGCGCCTGCGCTTTGGCCTCAGCGAAGAGCTGCCGCAACACCCCAAGACCTGGGACATGCTGCGCTTTGCCTTGCGCAAGCTCGGCCCCTGGCTGATTGCCCTGGTGATCACCGTCTACCTCAGTTACGCCCTGCCCTCGTCCCTGGGCAAGTCCCTGGCGATGGTGCTGGCGTACGCGCTGGTGATCGGCACGTGTTTTTCGGCGATCTGTGTCATCGCCTTTTCCGTGCTCGACGGCCCGCACCGTCACCGCGCCCTGTATATCCTGCGCCACCAGGCATTTCGCCCGCTGTGGCTGATCGGCAGCTTCGCCGCCTTCGGCGAGGCCTTGAGCGATCCGCGCCTGACCGAAGCCCTGGGCACCCACCTGGCCCACAGCGCCGCGACGCTCGCCAATGTGCTGGCTGCACTGTCCACCGGCGTGTTTATCCTGCGCTTTCGCCGGCCCATCGCGCACCTGATCCGCAACCAGCCGCTGTCCCGGCGCCTGACCCGCCGCGCCCTGAGCGATACGATCGAGATCATCGGCACCTTCTGGTACCTGCCCGCGCTGCTGCTGGTGGGTATTTCGCTGTTTGCCACCTTCGTGTCCGCCGGCGATACCAGCACCGCCTTGCGCCAGTCATTACTGTGCACGGTGTTGCTGGTGCTGTGCATGGTGATCAACGGCCTGGTGCGCCGCCACGCCCTCAAGCCCCTGCGCGGGCACAAGCGCCATGCGCTGTATTCCGAGCGCCTGAAAAGCTTCGTCTACACCCTGGCCCACCTGGCGGTATGGCTGGTGTTTATCGAACTGGGCCTGCGGGTCTGGGGCTGGTCGCTGATCCGCTTTACCGAGGGCGACGGGCATGAGATCAGCGTCAAGCTGTTCGGCCTCGCAGGCACCCTGCTGTTCGCCTGGCTGATCTGGATCCTCAGCGACACCGCGATCCACCACGCCCTCACCCGCTCGCGCAAAGGCCTGGCCAATGCGCGGGCGCAGACCATGATGCCGTTGATCCGCAACGTGCTGTTCATAACGATCTTTATCATCGCCGCCATCGTCGCCCTGGCAAACATGGGCATGAACGTCACGCCCCTGCTGGCCGGTGCCGGTGTGATCGGCCTGGCCATCGGCTTTGGCGCACAGTCACTGGTGGCGGACTTGATCACCGGCCTGTTCATCATCATCGAAGACTCCCTGGCCATCGATGACTACGTGGACGTCGGCGGCCACCTCGGCACCGTCGAAGGCCTGACCATCCGTACCGTGCGCCTGCGCGATATCGACGGCATCGTGCATACCATCCCATTCAGCGAGATCAAGAGCATCAAGAACTACTCGCGGGAATTCGGCTATGCGATTTTCCGCGTCGCGGTGCCCGCCAGCATGGACATCGACACGGCGATCAAGCTGATGCGCGACGTCGGCCAGAAAATGCGCGCAGACCCGCTGCAACGCCGCAATATCTGGTCGCCCCTGGAGTTCCAGGGTGTGGAGAGCTTCGAGTCCGGCAACGCCATCCTGCGTGCGCGCTTCAAGACCGCGCCGATCAAACAGTGGGAAGTGTCACGGGCGTTCAACCTGTCGCTCAAGCGCCACCTGGATGAGGCCGGGATGGACCTGGCGATGCCGCGCTTGAGTGTGCAGGTGGTGACGGCGGCGAGCGGCCCGCAGGATGTTCAGGTCACATCGACCCCGACGTGAATCGCATCATGGCGCCAGAACTCCAGGTCGCAATCGATCAGGCGCTGATGCTGATCGTAATTGACCCGGGCGATCCGCAGCCCGGGGCTGCCCGCCGAGACCTTCAGGGCTGCTGCCGCGTCCACCGGCAATGAGGTCGGCACAATTTCAAAGCGCACGCGCCCGTAGTGCAGGTCGTAGTTGCGAGCGTACAGCTCAGTCATCGACTCGTTCAGGTCACACGCCAGGATCCCCGGAAAATACCGGGGGTTGAGGTAGTGCTCCACATACAGCACCAACCGCCCATCAATACGCCGCCTGCGGCAGATCTGGATCACGCTGGACAGCGCCGGCAATTGCAGCCACGCGCATACGGCGGCCGACGCCGGTTGCAGGCGTGCCGAAATGACTTCGGTAGAAGGCACACGATCCTGGGCGCCGACCATGGCGTGGAAGTGGCTGCGCTGCATCAGGTTGTAGGCCAGCCGGGGCGGCGAGACAAACCAGCCACGGCGTTCCTCGCGGTAGATCTGGCCCTGGGCCTCCAGTTGCAGCAAGGCTTCGCGCACAGTGATGCGGGTGGTACCAAACAACTCACTGAGTTTGCGCTCGGCCGGCAATTTGCTCGCCGGGCTCAATAAACCGTGGCTGATCTGCTCTTGCAGCGCCAGGCCAATGGCTGTCACCGCTTTGGTTGCCTCATCACGCATCAACGTTACCTATCTGGACTAGGCCAGCACTGTTTGGGTGCGCCAAATGCCCCGGGTATGGGCGACGGCTATTGCGTGCAAGCCTAGGCATTACACATGACCGACAGATGACAGCGCCTGGCGCCACCACCTCACACGCCCTGCAATACATCGGCCAAGTCCAGGGATTACGGGGCCATGGCCCTGGTCTACGCTTACCCGGCAGACGCCTGGCCAGGTGCTTTAAAAACGACACCGACATGAAACTGTCATCCAGCGCGCCTAAATTGGCTCGTGTATTGCTGACCTAGACCAAACCCACCGCGCCATCAAAAAAAACGCAGCGTTGAAAACGCCCAAAGGAGCTTCGGATGAAACAGCTTTTCCTGGCATCACTGTTAGGCTCGACCATTGCCATGTGCACCGCCGCCATGGCCGCTGACACCGATTTGAAAACCCTGGAAGCTGCCGCCAAGGCAGAAGGCGCCGTGAACAGCGTCGGCATGCCCGATGACTGGGCCAACTGGCGCGGTACCTGGGAAGACCTGGCATCGAAATACGGCCTCAAGCACATCGATACCGACATGAGTTCGGCCCAGGAAATCGCCAAGTTCGCCGCAGAAAAAGACAATGCCAGCGCCGACATCGGTGACGTGGGTGCAGCCTTCGGACCGATCGCGGTCAAGCAGGGCGTGACCCAACCCTACAAGCCCAGCACCTGGGAGCAGATCCCGGACTGGGCCAAGGACAAGGACGGCAACTGGGCACTGGCCTACACCGGCACCATCGCGTTTATCGTCAACAAAAAGCTGCTGCACGGCTCCGAAGTACCGACCAAGTGGTCTGACCTGAAGAGCGGCAAGTACAAAGTCTCGATTGGTGACGTGAGCACCGCCGCCCAGGCCGCCAACGGTGTGCTGGCCGCTGCCCTGGCTACTGGCGGCAACGAGAAGAATATCCAGCCAGCGCTGCTGATGTTCGCCGAGATCGCCAAGCAGGGGCGTATCTCCCTGGCCAACCCGACCATCGCCACCATGGAAAAAGGCGAAGTCGAAGTGGGCGTGGTCTGGGACTTCAACGGCCTGAGCTACAAGGCCAAGATGGCCAACCCGGATGACTACGTGGTGCTGATCCCCTCGGATGGCTCGGTGATTTCCGGCTACACCACCATCATCAACAAATACGCCAAGCACCCCAACGCCGCCAAGCTGACCCGCGAGTACATCTTCAGCGATGCCGGGCAGATCAACCTGGCCAAGGGCAATGCCCGGCCGATCCGGGCCGAGCACCTGACCCTGCCCGCTGAAGTGCAGGCCAAGCTGCTGCCGAACGAGCAGTACAAGGGCGTGACCCCGATCAAGGACGCCGATGCCTGGGAGAAGACCTCCAAGGGCTTGCCGCAGAAGTGGCAGGAAGAAGTCATTATCAACATGCAATAAGCCCTGGGTGAGAGCTGGCTTGCCTGCGATAGCGGTATGACATTCAACACGTGTATCGGCTGATGCACCGTTATCGCAGGCAAGCCAGCTCCCACAGTTGATCCGGTTCCAGAAGAACCACCGAGGAGCCCCTGCCCCTATGAAGCACAACGTCATCCTTGTGGTGCTCGACGGCCTGAACTACGAGGTCGCCCGGCATGCCATGGGGCACCTGCAGGCCTATGTCGGCGCCGGGCGCGCGGCGCTGTACAAGCTGGAATGCCAATTGCCCGCGCTCTCGCGCCCGCTGTACGAATGCATCCTCACCGGCGTGGCGCCGATCGACAGCGGTATCGTGCACAACCACGTCTCGCGCCTGTCCAACCAGCGCAGCATTTTCCATTACGCCACCGCGGCCGGCCTGACCACGGCGGCGGCGGCCTACCATTGGGTCAGCGAGCTGTATAACCGCTCGCCGTTTATCGCCGCCCGCGACCGGCATATCGACGACCCGGCCCTGGCGATCCAGCATGGGCACTTCTACTGGAGCGATCATTACCCCGACGCCCACCTGTTGGCCGATGCCGAAAGCCTGCGCCTCAAGCACACACCGAACTTTTTGCTGGTGCACCCGATGAATATCGACGACGCCGGCCACAAGTTCGGCCTCGACACCGCGCAATACCGCAACAGCGCCCGTTCGGCCGACATTATCCTGGCCGACTACCTGCAAGGCTGGCTCGACGCCGGCTACCAGGTGCTGGTCACCGCCGACCACGGCATGAACAACGACCGCTCCCACAACGGCCTGTTGCCGGAGGAGCGCGAAGTACCACTGTTTGTCTTCGGTAGTGCGTTCAGCCTCGACCCCAAGGCCCTGCCCACGCAAACCGAGATCTGCGGCACCGTCTGCGCCCTGCTGGGCGTTGCCCACGACAAACCTGTCTGCCAGGAGCTGTTGAAGTGAATTCAGTGATCCGTGGCAAATGGCTGGCCGCCTTGTGCCTGGTGCCTTTCGCCCTGTTTTTTATCGTGTTCCAGATCGCGCCGCTGTTCTGGGTGATGGTCAACAGCCTGCAATCGGAAGAGTTCGGCTGGGGCCTGGCCAACTTCAGCAGGATCTTCAGCTCGAAGTTCTACCTGCAGGCAATCCAGTACAGCCTGGAGCTGAGTTTCTACTCCAGCGTGTTCGGTATCATCATCGCCGTGCTCGGCAGCTACTCGTTGCGCAAGGTGGATTCGCCACTGCGCAACTTCGTCACCGCCTTCGCCAACATGACCAGCAACTTCTCCGGCGTGCCCCTGGCCTTTGCCTTCATCATCCTGCTGGGGTTCAACGGCAGCATCACCATCATGCTCAAGCAGGCCGGGATCATTCAGGACTTCAACCTGTACTCCAAGACCGGCCTGATCATCCTCTACACCTATTTCCAGATCCCCCTCGGCGTGTTGCTGCTGTACCCGGCCTTCGATGCCCTGCGTGAAGACTGGCGCGAGTCCGCCGCGCTGCTGGGCGCCAGTGGCTGGCAGTACTGGCGGCATATCGGCCTGCCGGTACTGACGCCGGCGCTGCTGGGGACCTTTGTGATCCTGGTGGCCAATGCCCTGGGCGCCTATGCCACGGTGTATGCGTTGACCACCGGCAACTTCAACGTGTTGCCGATCCGCATCGCAGCGATGGTGTCCGGCGACATTTCCCTGGACCCGAACATGGCCAGCGCCCTGGCCGTAATCCTGGTGGCGCTGATGACCGTGGTCACCGTGGTCCATCAACTGCTGCTCAAGAGGAGCTACCATGTCTCGCGCTGAAGCCAGCCCCGTTGCCCTCTATCATCGCGTGGTGGTGTACCTGCTGTTCGCGATCCTGGTGCTGCCGCTGATCGGCACCCTGGTGTACTCCCTCGCCAGCAGTTGGTCGGCCACCATCCTGCCCGCCGGCTTTACCTTCAAGTGGTATGTGCAACTGTGGAGCGACCCGCGCTTTTTGCATGCCTTTGGCCAATCGCTGCTGGTGTGCGTCGGCGCGCTGATCCTGTCGGTGGTGCTGATCCTGCCGCTGCTGTTCGTGGTGCACTACCACTTCCCCAGGCTCGACGCGCTGATGAATATCCTGATCCTGCTGCCCTTCGCGGTGCCGCCGGTGGTGTCGTCGGTGGGGCTGTTGCAGCTGTATGGCTCGGGGCCGCTGGCCATGGTCGGCACGCCGTGGATCCTGATCGGCTGCTACTTCACCGTGGCGTTGCCGTTCATGTACCGCGCGATCACCAACAACCTGCAGGCGATCAACCTGCGTGACCTGATGGACGCCGCCCAACTGCTCGGCGCCAGCACCTGGCAGGCGGCGATCCTGGTGGTGCTGCCCAACCTGCGCAAGGGCCTGATGGTGGCGTTGCTGCTGTCGTTCTCGTTCCTGTTCGGCGAGTTTGTGTTCGCCAATATCCTGGTCGGCACGCGCTACGAGACCTTGCAGGTGTACCTCAACAATATGCGCAACAGCAGCGGCCACTTCACCAGCGCCGTGGTCATTTCCTATTTCCTTTTCGTGCTGCTGCTCACCTGGGCCGCCAACCTCTTGAACAAGGACAAAAGCCAATGAGCTTCGTCAGCGTCCAGCACCTGCAAAAAAGCTACGCCGCCACCCCGGTGTTCAGTGATATCAACTGCGAGATCGCCAAGGGCGAATTCGTGACCCTGCTCGGCCCGTCCGGTTGCGGCAAGTCCACGCTGCTGCGCTGCATCGCCGGCCTGACGCCGGTGGACAGCGGGCAGATCCTGCTGGACGGCCAGGATATCGTGCCGCTGAGCCCGCAGAAGCGCCATATCGGCATGGTGTTCCAGAGCTACGCGCTGTTCCCCAATATGACCGTGGAACAGAACGTCGCCTTCGGCCTGCGCATGCAGAAGGTCAACGCCGACGACAGCCACAAGCGCGTCCAGGAAGTGCTGCAACTGGTGGAACTCAAGGACCTGGCCGGGCGCTATCCGCACCAGATGTCCGGCGGCCAGTGCCAGCGCGTCGCCCTCGCCCGCTCCCTGGTCACCCGGCCGCGCCTGCTGCTGCTCGATGAGCCGCTGTCGGCGCTGGATGCGCGGATCCGCAAACACCTGCGCGAACAAATCCGCCAGATCCAGCGGGAACTGGGGCTGACCACGATTTTTGTGACCCATGACCAGGAAGAAGCCCTGGTCATGTCCGACCGCATCTTCCTGATGAACCAGGGCAAGATCGTGCAGAGCGGCGACGCCGAAACCCTCTACACCGCCCCAGTGGACGCTTTCGCCGCCGGCTTTATCGGCAACTACAACCTGCTGGACGCCGAGCAGGCCAGTAAGCTGTTGCAGCGTCCGGTCAGCAGCCGTATTGCGATTCGCCCCGAGTCCATCGAACTGAACCGCAGCGGCGAGCTGGACGCCCTGGTACGCAGCCATAGCCTGTTGGGTAACGTGATCCGCTATCGCGTCGAGGCCCGCGGCATCGAATTGGTAGTGGACGTGCTCAACCGCTCGGCCCAGGATCTGCACCCAGACGGGCAACGCCTGGCACTTTCCATCGATCCCAGTGCGCTGTGTGAGGTAGCCTGAGGATGCAGTGTTCATTAAGGAAACATGACTGATGGCTTTGGTAATTTTTGATCTGGACGACACCCTGATCCACGGCGACTGCGCCACCCTCTGGAGCGAACAGATGGCCCGCCTGGGCTGGGTGGACCGCGAATCGTTCATGCGCAAGAACCACGAGTTGATGGCCGCCTACAGTCGCGGCGAGTTGGCCATGGAAGAGTTCATGGACTTCAGCCTGGAGCCGATGATCGGCCGCACCCCGGAAGAAGTCGCGCACCTGGTGGAGCCGTGGGTGGAAGACAGTATCGAACCGCTGATCTACAGCGACGCCACCAAGACCATTGCCCGCCACCGCCAGAACGGTGACCGGATCCTGGTGATCTCGGCCTCGGGCACGCACTTGGTCACGCCGATTGCGGCACGCATTGGCATCGATGAAGTACTGGGGATTGAACTGGAGGTGGCCCACGGCGTGTACAGCGGCAAGACCGTGGGTGTCCTGACCTACCGCGAAGGCAAGATCACCCGCTTGATGCAGTGGCTGGAGCAGGAAGGTGAAAGCCTGGAGGGCGCGTACTTCTACTCGGATTCGCGCAATGACCTGCCGTTGTTGAGCAAGGTCGATTACCCGCAGGTGGTCAACCCGGATCCGGTGTTGCGCGCCCATGCCGAACAGGCCGGCTGGCCGATCCACCAGTGGGCCTGACAGTACGTTTCCTGACTTGAAACCCCATCGAAATGTGGGAGCAGGCTTGCTCGCGATAGCGGTGGATCAGTCGATATAGTTGTTAACTGACATACCGCTATCGCGAGCAAGCCCGCTCCCACACTTTTGACCCGGTTTCAATTCGGGATTGGCCTCAAGCCAGGCTCTCGTCGATCACCAGCACCAGCTTCCCGGAAATCTGGTTGGTCGCCAACGCCGCAAACGCCGCCTCAGCATCCGTGATCGCAAAGGTCTTGGCCAACTGCGGACTCAACCGCCCTTCGCCAAACAACGGCCATACATGCTGGCTTAGATCACTGAACAAATCGGCCTTGAACTGATCATCACGGCTGCGCAAGGTCGAGCCCAGCACTTGCACGCGCTTGGCCAGCACCTGTGCCAGGTCCAACTGGGCTTCGCGCCCGCCCATCAAGCCGATCAGCACCCAACGACCGTCGCGGGCCAGGAGCTTGAGGTTAATGGCGGCATAGTTGCCGCCCACCGGGTCGAGAATCACGTCGAACGGGCCAAAATCCCCCAGGCTCTCGATGCCGTCGGTACGTACCACACCACCTTGGGCGCCAAGCTCCTCGCAGTAGGCCAGGCGGTCCGCCGAGCCGACGCTGACCCAGCACGGGCTGCCAAAGGCCTTGCACAGCTGGATTGCCGCCGAGCCGACGCCACTGGCGCCGGCGTGCAACAGCACCTTTTCACCGGGTTTGAGCGCCGCCAGCTGGAATAGGTTGAGCCAGGCGGTGCTGTACACCTCGGGCAACGCAGCGGCTTCGGCCAGGGACAACCCTTGCGGCACCGGCAGCACGTGGCGCGCGTCCACCACCACTTCCTGCGCCATGCCGCCGCCCGCCAGCAGCGCACAGACCCGATCCCCAACCTGCCAGGACGAGCCGGCGCCGACCTCGCTGATCACCCCGGAGCATTCCAGGCCCAGCACTTCGCTGACCCCGGGCGGTGGCGGATAGAGCCCTGCACGCTGTAATAAATCCGCCCGATTGAGGCCGGCTGCCGCCACCCGAATGCGAACTTGCCCTACATCGCACGTAGGACTCGGGGTCTCAACCCACGCTACATGACCTTCAACGCCTTGCAATGCTTTCACAGTGCCTCCATAGTGAGTCTGGACTGAGCCCGTTGCTGTAGCGCCGGGCTTTTTGCATTATGCGACCGGCCCACATGGAACCGGCGACTTCAAAGACGGCCTAATATGCGTTATCAATTGCCCCCGCGTCGAATCAGCATGAAGCATTTGTTCCCCAGCACCGCCCTCGCTCTTTTCATTGGTCTCGGCCTGTTGCCGCTGTCGACCAATACGTTCGCAGCCAATAGCTGGGACAAACTTCAGCCTGATCGCGATGAGGTGATTGCCAGCCTTAACGTCGTCGAGTTGCTCAAGCGCCACCATTACAGCAAGCCACCGCTGGACGATGCGCGCTCGGTGATCATCTATGACAGCTACCTCAAGCTGCTGGATCCCTCGCGCAGCTACTTCCTGGCCAGCGATATCGCCGAGTTCGACAAGTGGAAGACCCAGTTCGACGACTTCCTCAAGAGCGGCGACCTGCAGCCGGGCTTCACCATTTACAAGCGTTACCTGGACCGCGTCAAAGCGCGTCTGGACTTCGCCCTCGGTGAGTTGAACAAAGGCGTGGACAAGCTCGACTTCACCCAGAAGGAAACCCTGCTGGTGGATCGCAAGGAGGCCCCGTGGCTGACCAGCACCGCCGCCCTGGATGACCTGTGGCGCAAGCGCGTCAAAGATGAAGTCCTGCGCCTGAAGATCGCTGGCAAAGAGCCCAAGGCGATCCAGGAACTGCTGACCAAGCGCTACAAGAATCAGTTGAGCCGCCTGGAACAGACCCGCGCCGAAGATATCTTCCAGGCCTATATCAACACCTTCGCGATGTCCTACGATCCGCACACCAATTATCTGTCGCCCGATAACGCGGAAAATTTTGATATCAACATGAGTCTGTCCCTCGAAGGCATCGGTGCCGTGCTGCAGAGCGACAACGATCAGGTCAAGATCGTGCGCCTGGTGCCGGCAGGGCCGGCGGACAAGACCAAGCAGGTCGCCCCGGCCGACAAGATCATCGGCGTGGCCCAGGCCGACAAAGAGATGGTCGACGTGGTCGGCTGGCGCCTGGACGAAGTGGTCAAGCTGATCCGCGGACCCAAGGGCAGCGTGGTGCGCCTGGAAGTGATTCCACACACCAACGCGCCGAACGACCAGACCAGCAAGGTCGTGTCGATCACCCGCGAAGCAGTGAAGCTCGAAGACCAGGCCGTGCAGAAGAAAGTCCTCAACCTCAAGCAGGATGGCAAGGACTACAAGCTGGGCGTCATTGAAATCCCGGCGTTCTACCTGGACTTCAAGGCCTTCCGTGCCGGCGACCCAGACTACAAGAGCACCACCCGCGACGTGAAGAAGATCCTCACCGAGCTGACCAAAGAGAAGGTCGACGGCGTGGTCATCGACCTGCGCAACAACGGCGGCGGCTCGTTGCAGGAAGCCACCGAGCTGACCAGCCTGTTTATCGACAAGGGCCCGACCGTGTTGGTGCGCAACGCTGACGGCCGTGTGGATGTGCTGGAAGACGAAAACCCGGGCGCCTTCTACAAAGGCCCGATGGCGTTGCTGGTCAACCGTCTCTCGGCCTCGGCCTCGGAGATTTTTGCCGGCGCCATGCAGGACTACCACCGTGCGCTGATCATCGGTGGCCAGACCTTCGGCAAAGGCACGGTGCAGACGATCCAGCCGCTCAACCATGGCGAGCTGAAGCTGACCCTGGCCAAGTTCTACCGGGTTTCCGGGCAGAGCACCCAGCACCAGGGCGTCCTGCCGGACATTGATTTCCCGTCGATCATCGACACCAAGGAAATCGGCGAAAGCGCCCTGCCCGAAGCCATGCCTTGGGACACCATCCGTCCAGCCATCAAGCCGGCATCGGACCCCTTCAAGCCGTACCTGACCCAGCTCAAGGCCCAACATGACCTGCGCTCGGCCAAGGATGCCGAGTTCGTGTTTATCCGCGACAAGCTGGCCCTGGCCAAGAAGCTGATGGCCGAGAAGACCGTCAGCCTCAATGAAGTGGACCGCCGTGCGCAGCACACCGATATCGAGAACCAGCAACTGGCCCTGGAAAACACCCGCCGCAAGGCCAAGGGTGAAGACCCGCTCAAGGAGCTGAAGAAAGAAGACGAAGACGCGCTGCCGACCGAACCTGAAAAGACCAAGCCGGAAGATGATGCCTACCTGAGCGAAACCGGGCGGATTCTGCTGGACTACCTGAAAATCAGTAAGACGGTGGCCAAGCAGTAAATGATGGCAATTTAATGTTGTCGCTCCACTGAGCGTCATCAAACAGACATCATTCTGTCGTGAAATGAAGGACCGGGCGCCCCAGGCACCCGGTCCTTTTTTTTCGACCGAGATCACCATGACCATGACCGAACAGCTGAATGCCCTGGGCTCCATCCTGGCCCAAGGCAGTTTGCACAGTCTGTTCCAACCGATCATCAGCCTCTGCGAGCGCCGCATCCTTGGTTATGAAGCCCTGAGCCGCGGCCCGTCCAACAGCCCGTTGCACGCGCCCCTCGCGTTGTTTGGCGTGGCGCGCCAGGCCGGGCGCCTGAATGAGCTGGAGGTGGCCTGCCGGCAAAGTGCCTGCAAGCATTTCAGCGAACAGAAGCTGCCGGGCAAGCTGTTTATCAACGTCTCGCCCGAGTCCCTGCTGGAAACCACCCATCAACCGGGACGCACCTTGCAGATGCTGCGCGAGTACGGGATCGCCCCCAGCCAGATCGTGATCGAACTCACGGAACAAGCGCCGACCGACGACTTCCAACTGCTGCAAACCGCCCTGCACCACTACCGCGCCATGGGTTTTTCGATTGCCCTGGATGACCTGGGCGCCGGTTATTCCAGCTTGCGCCTGTGGTCTGAGCTGCGCCCGGACTACGTGAAGATCGACCGGCATTTTATCGATGGCATCCATCAGGATGCGCTCAAGCGCGAGTTTGTCGGCTCGATCCTGCAGATCGCCAAGGCCTCCCGCGCGCAGGTGATTGCCGAAGGCATCGAGTTGCCACAAGAGTTGGCGGTGCTCACGGAAATGGGCGTGGACCTGGTCCAGGGCTACCTGCTGTGCCGCCCCCAGGAGCATCCGCCGACCGAAGCCCGGTGGATGCTGGCCCAGCCCGACAGCACCAATGTCTCGCTCAACGAGGACGCCAGTGACCTCAGCGCCCTGCTCAACGAACAACCGGCCGTGGCCCAGGACACGGCCACGGCCAAAGTGCTGGAAGCGTTTCGCCGCCAGGCCAACCTCAACTCCCTGGCGGTCCTGGATGGGCGCGGCCAGCCCATCGGCATCGTGCATCGGCACTCGTTGTCCGATGTGCTGCTCAAGCCGTTTGCCACCGACCTGTTTGCGCGCAAACCCATCAGCCGCCTGATGAGCGACGACTTCCTGGCCGTGGAACTGAGCCAGTCGTTGCAACAGGTCAGCCGCCTGCTGACCAGCCGGGCACGGCAGCGCATCGAGGAAGATTTCATCATCACCCAGAACGGCAACTACCTGGGCCTGGGCCGGGTGATCGACGTGCTCAAGCTGATTACCGAACTGAAAATCCAACAGGCGCGCTACGCCAACCCGCTGACCCTGCTCCCGGGCAACGTGCCGATCCAGCAGTGCCTGACACGGCTGTTGCAGCAACAGCGCGAATCGGTGATTTGCTATGTGGATATCGACAGTTTCAAGCCGTTCAACGATATCTACGGCTATGGCCGTGGCGATGAAGTGCTGCTGTGCCTGGCGCAGTGCCTCAACGACCGGGTGGACCCCAGCCGCGATTTTGTCGGGCATATTGGCGGCGATGATTTTTTACTGGTGCTGGGCGCCCAGGACTGGCGCAAGCGTCTTAACCAGTTGGTGGACGATTTCCAGACCCAATGCCGGCGTTTCTACCGCAGCGAGCATTTGGACGCGGGCTGTTTTATCGCCCTGAATCGCCAGGGGGTGCGCCAGGAGTTTGCCTTGCTGTCGCTGTCCATCGGCGTGGTGCATCTGCATCCATTGAGCTGTGGACACCTGGATGCCAGCCAGTTGGCGGAGCTGGCCTCACAGGCCAAGCATCACGCCAAGAACGTGGCCGGCTACAGCATCCATGTCATCGACAGTCGCCAACTGCTGTAGGTACGCGCCTACAACTGCTCCAGACGCATCTGCGCCAGCGGGTGCCCGGCCTTGGCGGCGATGGTCCACCAGCGTGCGGCTTCGCTCGGGTCTGGCGCCTTGCCCAGGCTGCCTGCCAGGCTCAACACGCCCACCTGATAGGCCGCCTTGCCATCCCCCGCCTGGCCCGCCAGGCGCAGCAAGCGCACGCCTTCTTCACGCGCGCCAAGCCCCTGGCCGCGAAAGGTCAGGATATGCCCATAAAAACTTTGGGCCTCGACATTCCCCAGGTTGGCCATGCGTGCAAACTGACCCTCCAGCCAGTGCCAGCCACGGGGCTGGCGCACAAACCATGACCAATGAAACAACCTGCGGGCCAACCAATAGCTGGCATACGCTTTAAGCTTCCAGAACACTCAGGCCTCCGCTGACTCAGGATATTCGTACTCGAACACACGGACCACTTCCGAGGCATGCCACGATGCCGCAGCAACGCCATCGGACGGTCCGCAAAAGCGCCCGAGGCGCTCGACACATTCAAAAAAACCGGTGCGCGGCAAGCGGCTCGCACCCTGGCTGATCACCAGGGAACTGCGCAGTGGCTGGTCCGCCTTGGCATCCAGGGCCGCCAGGTGCTCCAGGGCGGCGGTCAGGGTTTGCATCGCAGGCGTGGGGAATTGCAGACGCTCCAGCAACGCACGGTAAGTCAAAAGATGTCGCTGGCGACGGGCCTGATCGAGTTCATTGAGCAACCCATCCCAGTGTTGACGGCTGATGCGCACACTCACGTTTCATCCCTCCAACCCGCAATCCCCAACTCCCAGGCCAGGCTGCGACGGATCGCGGCATCCGGCTGGCGTTCGCCACTTTCAATCAGCCCCAGGTAAGACGGGCTGATGCCCACGGTGCGGGCCAATGTCTCGATGGCCAGGCCCTTGGCTTCGCGCAGGCTGCGCAAGTGCGCCAGGGGGCGTAGATCCTGCTCGGTAGCGGTGTGAGGGGGTTGTGCAGAAGGAGTAGCCGGTGGCTGCCGGCCGGCGGCGGTTAACAGCGCCTGGTACTGAGCCCATGGCAGAACCGCGTATTCGGGTTCGCCATCCCGTGAAATGATTTGTATATCCATAACTGCCCCGTAGGATCACAACACTTACAACGTAAGTACTTTCCTTAGGAGTGTAATCCTAACAGCCCTAAAGAGCGCAGGGGGATTATCCGCGTCTTCAGTTTTTTTTCGGGTTTTCCTGCTCCAGAAGCTGCGGCGTGGCGGGCAAGCGTTCAACCACCACCAACTTCTCCGGGCGCTGGCGTTCACGCCAGGCGCGGAACGCACTCAACTCACCGTCCAGGCTCTTCATGACCCAGGCCAGTACCGCGATATCATCGAGCATGCCGAACATCGGCAAAAAGTCCGGGATCGCATCAATGGGGCTGAGGAAGTACATCAGCCCCGCCACCACCGAGATCAGCGCCTTGGGGCTGATCGCCCGGTACTCGCCGCGCCAGTAGGCCAGGCACAGCGCCTGGAGCAGCTTCAGGTCGTCCTTGAGCTTGCCCAGGCGGCTACCTTGGCTTGAGCCTTTGGCAGCGACCGCGAACAACAGGGTCGGCAAGCGCCCACGCCCAATCAGGCGGGCGGCCAACGGCAGGAAGCGGGTGAAATTCCAGGGTGCTTTCATCGTCACTCCAGTTCCAGGCGAGAGAAAAGGTTATCCACACAACTTGTGGATAACCTTGTGAACAGAGCCCATTTTCACGGCTGAAAGCCGCGTAATACAAGGCCCAGAGTCAGATCGGGCGTTTTTTGCGCACATAAAAAAAACCCAAGAATTCATTGACTTGAAGCGCGCCTGCGGCTAGCCGTGCCGAGGTATAGCATCAGACTGCTCTAAGCCGCAGGTGTTCGTTTTGATTTGCCCCACGGTCAACTGTGGGAGCTGTCGAGCCCCGGCGAGGCGGCGATGGCGGCGGCATGGCCAGCAGGAGTGTTGCCTGATCTACTGCTATCGCAGCCTCGCCAGGGCTCGACAGCTCCCACACGGATTGGACCAAGCCCTGGCCCAGAAACAACAACGCCCCGTAAAACGGGGCGTTGGGTGTTTTGCAGCGGCTTACTTGGCAGCCGGTGCCTCAGGCGCGTCGGCCTTGGCCGGGTCCTTGATTGCCAGCAGCTCCAGGTCGAAGACCAGTACGGAGTTGGCTGGAATCGCCGGGCTCGGGCTCTGGGCACCGTAGGCCAGGTCGGACGGGATGTACAACTCGACCTTCTCACCCACGTGCATCAGTTGCAGGCCTTCGACCCAGCCTGGAATCACGCCGCTGACCGGCAGGTCAATCGGGCTGCCGCGATCCACGGAGCTGTCAAAGGTGGTGCCGTTGGTCAGCTTGCCGGTGTAGTGCACAGTCACTACGTCGGTTGGCTTGGGCTGGGCGCCTTCGGCCTTCTTCACGATCTTGTACTGCAGACCGGAAGCGGTGGTGACGACGCCGTCTTTCTTGGCGTTGTCTTCGAGGTATTTCTTGCCGGCGGCTGCCGACTCTTCGCTCATCTTGGTCATGCGCTCTTCGGCACGCTTTTGCAGTGCGGAAAACGCTTCGACCAGTTCTTCGTCCTTCAGCTTCTGTTCTTTCTTGCCGACGGCATCTTCGATGCCTTGGGCCACGGCCTTGGAGTCCAGGTCATCCATACCTTCCTGAGCCAGGCTTTTGCCCATGTTCAGGCCGATACCGTAGGAAGCTTTCTGCGCCGGGGTTTTCAGCTCTACGCTGGTTTGCGAATCACAACCCGCAAGTACCAGGCTAACCAGGGCCACCGCCGCCGCCAACCGATGCTGTTTCATGCTATTTCCTTGTTCATGCGCCAAAAGGGCATTCAGATAAAGTCGCGAGCTTATCAGGCGGCCACGACCAATGGCTACCGGCATGTGAGCAGGAAACTTCTGATAAGTTCACGTGTTTAAAAGCATTTTCATCCGCCCCAAAGCCCGCTGAAGGACAGCAGGCAAGCCGAAAACCGCCGGTGCAGACCGATCATGGCTACTTGCCGCCTGCCGCGCTCAGTGGCATAAGGACGCAACAACTCGACAAGGATAGTTATCTTGCGCATTTTTTCCCGTGTTTTACTCCTGATCCTGTCATTAATGGGACTGGCCCTGGCCGTGGTCCTCTATTACGTGATCAACCCCAAGCTCCCGGATTACGTGCCGGTGCAGCAGGTGCACTACCAGGACCAATGGAGCGCCGCCGACCGCCAGGCCTACTACTTCACGCCCCAGGGCACCCAGGTCAAGGGCCTGCGTTATAACTGGTTCACCGCGCTGGAGCTGCCGTTTTCCCAGCAGCGCTTTGCCGAGCCGGCCTACCTGGCGCGCTTCGGTTTCCTGGTGGACCCGCGACAACAGGCCACAGCCCAGAACCCCGGCAACCTGCCCGCAGGTTTCGCCCGGCACAAGAATGCCGGGAGCAACGACGAGTTTCTCGATATCACCTGCGCCGCCTGCCATACCGGCGAATTGCATTTCAATGGCCAGGCCCTGCGTATCGACGGCGGTGCTGCACAGCATGTGCTGCCCTCCAGCGTGCCGACCCTGCGCGGCGGCAGCTTTGGCCAGGCCCTGGTGGCCAGTCTCGCCTCCACCTATTACAACCCGCTGAAGTTCAGGCGCTTCGCCCATAGCGTGCTGGGGGATCAATACGACGCCCAGTACGATCAGTTGCGCCAGGACTTCAAACAGTCCCTGGACAACTTCCTCAAGGTGGCCTGGAACGATACCCACCGTGGCCTCTACCCCACCGAAGAAGGCCCGGGGCGCACCGACGCCTTCGGCCGCATCGCCAACGCCAGCTTTGGCGATGCCATTTCGCCGGATAACTACCGTATCGCCAACGCGCCGGTGGACTACCCGCAGCTGTGGGACATGTGGACCTTCGACTGGGTGCAATGGAACGGCTCGGCCCAGCAACCCATGGCGCGCAATATCGGCGAGGCCTTGGGCGTGGGCGCGACCCTGGCGTTCTTCGACAGCGCCGGCCAGCCCCTCAAGGGCGATGCGCGCTACCCTTCCAGCGTGCGCGTGCGGGACCTGAACCGCATCGAAGAAACCCTGCAACGGCTCAAGCCGCCGACCTGGCCTGAAGCGTTGTTCGGTGCCATCGACAAACCCCTGGCCGCCCGTGGCCGCGCGCTGTTCGCGGAAAACTGCGCGGCCTGTCATATGCCTAGCGTGAGCGAAGTCAACGGCCGCCCGGTGCAGCAACTGAAAATGCTGCCGGTGGACTACATCGGCACCGACCCCGGCACCGCCAGCAACATTGCCGACCAGCGCTACGACCTCAGCGCCCTGCAATGGGACCCGGCCGAGCTGGCGCAGTTGAATGTCGAACTGCACCCCACGCCAACCGAACCCCTGGACCTGCGCAGCCTGTCCGTGGCCAAGGGCCTGGCCTATGTCACCGCGTTTGTCGAAGAGCACGCCTACCGCGCCGCCGGCGTCACCCCGGCCGAACGACCGCGCCTGGACGGCTATGGCCTGCCCATCGGCGTGCGTGAACTGCGCGCCTACAAGGCCCGCCCACTGGCCGGCGTGTGGGCCACGCCGCCATTTCTGCACAACGGTTCGGTGCCGACGATCTACCAGCTGCTTTCGCCCCAGTACGAGCGCAGCCGCACCTTCTATAAAGGCACCTTCGACTACAACCCTCGTCACCTGGGCTATCGCACCGAAGCCTTTAAAAATGCGTTTCTGTTCGATACCCGCATCACCGGCAACCACAACAGCGGCCACGAATTCCGTGCGGGCAAGCGTGGCAACGGGGTGATTGGCCGGGGCCTTGCACCCGAGGAACGCTGGGCGCTGCTGGAATACCTGAAAGTACTGGGCGGCCCGCTGGAGCAGCAACTGCCATGACTTCCCCATTTCGATACAAGGACCGTTCCATGCTCGCTCGACTGTGGCTGCGCCTCGGCGCGTTTCTCGGCAAGACGCTGTTATGGCTGGTAGGCCTGGGCCTGCTCGGCTGGTTGGCGGCGACCCTGTGGTTTGCCTGGCAGCACAGCGGCCCGGTGTCGGTCGATGAGCAGATTCCGCCCGGCGAAGCCGCCATGACCCAGGGCATCATTCAGACGGCGGTGCGCATCGTCGATCAGCATCGCGAAGGCACCCGTTACCTGCGCGATGCCCACGCCAAGGCCCACGGCTGCGTGAAGGCCGAAGTCCGCGTGCTGCCGGACCTCGACCCGGCGCTGCGCCAGGGCGTGTTCGCCGAGCCGGGCAAGACCTGGCAGGCGATGATGCGCCTGTCCAACGGCAATGCTTATCCACAGTTCGACAGCATCCGCGACGCCCGCGGCATGGCGATCAAGCTGCTGGACGTGCCAGGCAAGCAACTGCTGGCCGATCAGCAGGCGCGCAGCGAGCAGGACTTTGTGATGTTCAGCCACCCCAACTTTTTTGTCAGCGATGTAGCGGAATACGCGCAAAACGTCGGGGCCCAGGCCGATGGCAAGAAGGCCATGGCGTTTTTCCCCAGTCTCGACCCGCGCAGTTGGCAGGTGCGGCATCTGTTTATCGCCCTGGCAACGCTGGCACCGGCCCCCGCCAGCCCGACCGAGGCGACATACTTTTCGGTATCGCCCTACAAGTTTGGCGCGGCCAACGCCAAGTTCCGCGTCGCCCCAGACCCGCAAAGCTGCCCGGAGTACAGCCTGCCCAAGCAGAACCAGGACTTGCCGAACTTCTTGCGCAGCGCCTTAAGCCAGCAGCTGTCCACCGACCGTGTCGATGCGTGTTTTGTGTTGCAGATCCAGCGCCAGAACCCACAAAAATACATGCCCATCGAAGACACCAGCATCGAATGGAAGGAAAGCGACGCGCCCTACGAGAGCGTGGCTAAAATCCGCATCCCGGCGCAGGACTTTGATACCCCGGAGCTGAACCTGGCCTGTGACAACCAGTCGTTCAACCCCTGGTTTGGTGTGGAAGAACACCGGCCGATTGGCGGGATCAACCGGCTGCGCAAGGCGGTGTATGAGGCGGTGAGTGATTATCGGCATAGCCGCAACGCACCCTGAACAACGCCTGCAGGAGCGGGCTTGCTCGCGCTGACGTCAACAAGACCGCCTCACCGCGTCATCGTTAACGATCATCGCGGGCAAGCCCGCTCCCACAGAAAAGCCCCTGCGGCGTTGTATCGGACGCCGTCAGCAACCATTGCTGAAAACTACGCGCTGCCGAAGGCGGGTTGCGATGCTGTGGTTGCATCAGTTGCAGGCGGCCACGGCTGTGCATGTGATGGGGCAAGGCCAGTTGCAGGCGGCCAGCAGCCAGCTCGCCTTCGAGCAGGCACTTCCAGCCCAGGGCCACGCCATGCCCCATCACCGCCGATTGCATCAGCAACTGATAGCTGTTGGTGCGCAAGGCATGACGGGGCATGTGGTACTGCGCGCCGATATCGGCGAACCAGTCGGCCCAGGTCAGCCAGTCGTGGGAATGGTCCTCGACGATCAACAGGGTATGGCTATGCAACAGTTGCTCGGCGTCGCGTATCGCGCCGTGGCGCTCGATATAGCCGGGGCTGCACACGGCGATGACCTGCTCGCGGGCAAATACCGGGGTCAGTTCCAGGCCAAGGGGCGCCGGCAGTTCGTCGAGGTGATAGAACAGGCCCAGGTCATATTCGCTGACATCCAGGTGGCTCGGGCTTTCACTGCACAAGATGCGGATATCCAGGTCCGGGTGCTCGCGCTGGAAGGCCGGCAACAGCGCGGCAAGCCAGATGGAGCTGATGGTCGGCGTGCTGGCCAGGGTCAGTTGGCGATCGGCACCGCGTCGGCGCAGCTGCGCCGACTCGCGGTCCAGCTCGCGCAGCAGGCGCTGGATGGTGCGAAAGTAACGCACGCCGGCCGGGGTCAGACTCAGGCCCAGCGCCAGCCGGTAAAACAGCGGGCGCGCCAGGTCCTCCTCCAGGCGCTTGATCTGCCGGCTCACCGCGCTTTGGGTCAGGTTCAGTTCGTGGGCCGCCTGGGTAAAACTCAAATGCCGGGCGGCCGCCTCGAACGTCTGCAAACAGTTGAGCGGTGGCAGGTCGACATTTCGGCGCGGCATGCAGGGGTCCGTGGCTGATCAGGTAAGCCCCCATCCTGCCACTTGCCCACTCACAACGCGACCCGCGCAACCCGCCTGTTCCAGGTTCGGTGATGCACCTGCACCCCGTTTTCCCACGCCTGCTGCTGCGCCTCGATGTAGAACCACTGGGCGTCGGCGTGCACCTGCAAGTGGCTGTCGACCGCCACCGACCACGGCGCGCGCTCGACGCGGTACTGCCAGTGGATATCGGCCCGGGTCGACAACGGATCCCAGGGCAAGGTGCGGTATTGCTCGGTGCAGCGCTGGTCCACCGCCAAGCCGTGCTCGGTGAAGCGCACCGCGCCCAGGTCGTCCTCGATTTTTACGCAGACTTCGCCACTGCCCACGTCCTCGATCAAGGTGCGTTTCGGCGCCGCCGCCCGCAGCACCTCCAGCGCCGCCGGGGTAGCCGCTTGCGGGGCGTCGAAGGGGCATGGCACGGCCGCGCCGCTGAAGACCGGCAATTGCACCCGTTGCAGGGCAGGCAATACGGTCAGGGTGGTCAGCTCGCGGCTGGGCCACAGCAACGGGAAACTCGCGGTGCTCAGGGCCAGGCGCAGGCGGTAGCCGGCCGGCACCCGTGTGCCGATATGATCCAGGCTCAACTGCACATCCAGCGGTTCGCCCGGCACCGGTGGCGTCAGACGGGAGAAATCTTCACGTAGGGCCAGGTTGAGCACGCCGTAGGTGATCTGCGTGACTTGGCCGTCGGGCGCCACCGCGTTCAGGCGCGCCACCAGTTGCCCACAGCAGGTATCGCTGGCCAGGCGCAGGTGCAAGCGCACATCCCCCAGCAGCGCCAGGGGTTCGGCCAGGGGCGGGGTGTCGAAGCACAGCGACTGCGCATCGTCGCGGCGCTGATCGGTGGGGCCGTCGGGGCCGAACCAGATGGCGCAGTATTCGCCCTGGTGCAGGCCGGTGGTCAGGGGCGAACAGATACTGCGCGGGCTGCCCAGTACCTGCTGGCCGGGGCTGAGGCCCTGGTCGGTCAGGCTGTAGTCGGTCCATTGCACCTGGGGGTCGGGCCAGCCCGAGGTCTGCACCCAGATCCCTGGGCGTTCGGCATAACTGCCCTTGGGCGCCAGCACATCCTGTAGGTAAAAGGTGCAGGCCGCGTCGTCCATCACCCGATTGTCGATACCTTTAAGCCAGTGGTCCCACCAGCGCCTGGCCTCTTGCAGGAAGCCAATGGCCGGGTTGGGCACCGCGAAATGCGGGTACTTGTGGATCCACGGGCCGATCATGGCTTTTTTCGGCCCCGGCAGGTTTGCCATCAGGCGCGGCACCGCATTCTTGTAGGCATCGCCCCAACCGCCCACGGCGTACACCGCCGCCTTGATCGCCGAGTAGTCCTCGCACACCGAGCCGTGACGCCAGTAGGCATCGCGGGTCTGGTGTTGCAGCCAGATCTCGGCCAGCAGCGGCATGGCGTCGAGGCGTTGTTGCCACAGGCTTTTCCAGGCCTCGCCGAGCAGCAGCGGGTCGGGCACCGCCGCGCTGAAGTTGAGCATGGTCGCTGCCCAGCCGAAGTTCTCCAGCAGCAGGTTGCCGCCCTTGTAATGGATGTCATCGGCATAGCGGTCATCGGTGGAGCACAGGGTGATGATCGCCTTCAATGCTTCGGGCTGGCGCGCCGCGACTTGCAGGCTGTTGAAGCCACCCCAGGAGATGCCCATCATTCCCAGGTTGCCGTCGCACCAGGGCTGCTGGCACAGCCAGTCGATCACTTCGAGGGCGTCATCCTGCTCCTGCAACAGGTACTCATCGGCCATCAAGCCCTGGGACTCGCCATTGCCGCGCATATCGACCCGCACGCAGGCATAGCCCTGCCCCGCCATCCAGGCATGGGTCAGGGCATCGCGCACCGCCGTGCCATCGCGCTTGCGATAGGGCAGGTATTCGAGGATCGCCGGGAAGGCCTGCGCGCCAGCGGTTTCAGGCAGCCAGATGCGGGCAGCCAGTTGCGTGCCATCGCTCATGGGGATCAGGCAATGCTCGATTTCCCGGACCTTGTAGGCAAATTCGGTGACGATTTCCATGGGTAACTCCAGCAACCAAGAGACAAGTCAACGGGCAAAATCCGCCACCGGGCGGGCACCCAGGCCAGGTTCGACGTGCACCACAGGGGGCTTGACGTCCAGCAGCGCGGGGTTCTGCAACCAGTAGAGCAACGACGTGCTGGCCAGCAGCACCAGGAGCATGCCCGGCAGGCCACCGAGGTTGGAGAGCATCTTCACCCCGTCGATACCGACAAAGGCCACCATGACCCAGGACACCGTGCCGATGATCACGCCCCAGACAATCTTCAGCAGGGGGTTGCCGTCCAGGTCCGAATCGGCGGTGACGCCTTGGCTACACAGGTTGGCGATCACGTCGGTGCTGGAGTCGGCGGCGGTGACGAACGAGATAAACGCGACAAACAGCAAAAACGCGATCATCAGGCCGCTGGCCGGCAACTGCTGGAACATCTGGTACAGCACATGCTCCACGCCTTGTTCGTTGAGCACGCGGTTCAAGCTGCCATCGCCGAGGGCATCGAAGTACAGGCTGCTGCCGGAGAAGATGCAGATCCACAGCGCGGTAAACAGCGCCGGGTACAGCATGTTGATCTGGATAAATTCGCGCACCCGGTAGCCGCGGCCGATCTTGCCGAGGAACAGCGCACTCACCGGAGCCCAGGCAAACCACACCGACCAATAGAACACCGTCCAGCTCTGCGGCCAGCTGTCGCCACTGGCGGCGCCGGTGGCCAGGCTGCGGCTGAAGAAGGTATCGAGGTAGACCCCCAGGGACTCGACGCCCAGGCTGAAGATGTACAGGGTCGGCCCGCACAGCAATACAAACCCGCCCAGGGCCAGCATGATCCAGGTGTTGAACGACGACAGCATGACGATGCCGCGCTGCAGGCCGCTGGCAGCCGAGGCGACAAAGGTGAAGACGATGATTGCGATGATCAGACCCAGGCGCAACGGCGTGGTCTCGCCGCCAATGTACTGGCTCAGGCCGCCAGCCAAGGTCAGCGCGCCGGTGCCCAGGGACGAGGCCATGCCTGCGACCAGGGCGAACATCGCCAGGGTGTCGATCAACCCGGCATAGCGCTTGACCCGCGCGGCGCCGAGCAAGGGTTGCAACATGGCGCCGATGGAGAAGTGGCTGCGCAGGTTGTAGAACACCAGGGCAAACACCAGGGAGGGCACCAGGTAAATGGCGTAGGGCGTGAGGGTCCAGTGCAGAAACATCGTCGACAGGGCAAAGCTTTTGGCCGCCGCGCTGCCCGCTTCGATCGGCAGGCTGCCGGGCGGTGAGTACAGGTGGTAGAGCGGCTCGGCCGTGGTCCAGAACAACACGCCCACCGCCAGGGTGGTGCACAGCGCGACCATGAACCAGCGCCATTTGCTCAACAGCGGCGTGGCGCCCTCCCCGCCGATACGCACCTGGCCCAGGGGCGAAAAATACACGATGGCCGTGAGCACCAACATGGCGAAAGAGCCGGCACTGAACAGCCAGGAGAAGTTTTGCAGGATCAGCGTATTGAGCTGTTTGCTCACGGCGAGGAATGCGGTGAGGTCAACGTAGCTGGCGATCACCGCCGCCAGCAGAATCAGAAAGGTTGGCCAGAAGACCAAAGGACGCAATGGGTATTTCATCTCGTGCGCTTCCCCAGACAGACTATTTTTATTGCCGTTGCAGGCCATTGTTAGAAGCGGGCACTGTGCCGCCTTGAAGTCTTCGCGTGGCTATAGATAAGCGTGGGTGCCGGCCGCGGTGCAATCGACCAATGGGTATGGGGGTATTCCGTCAGGTCATGGCCACTCCGGGGGGAACCGGGATCGTCGCGGCGCTGGTGCCCAGCACCGCGTAAAGAGTTCATATAGTTTGTCTATTCTGCATAACGTTTACGTCGCCGCTATTGAGTAACCAAGTGCAAACACTCTACCGTCACTGTCTACCCCAACACCCGTAGGAAGTCATCGTGGAAAGTTCAACTTTAGGCATGATCATCCTGTCAATGATTGCGCTCTTCGGCACTGCCGCATTTTGCTTCGAGCACCTCGCCACCCGCAGCGAGAAGAAAAACAAAACCAAATAAGCGGGGCGTCAACCTCAGCAGCACCCAGTGTTTAAAGGGATACCCGGGCGGCGGGTTATCCCTTCTTTTCGTGCGCCCGGCTGAACTTTTTCTATATACCGTCTTAATACCGCTGACTGTAATCAGTGCTCGAACTTGATACCCCGGGGATTAACCTCCCCGCGTCCGCAGTTGCGGCTTATTTATTCAGGGGAGTTACACCGTGCTCACACTTAAGTTCATTTATATCGCCAGCGGCTTATGTGCCGTGGGGCTGTTCGCTTACTTGGGCTACGCCCTTATTCGCGCCGAGAAATTCTAAGGAGCTGGCCATGTACGACCTGATGTTTATCAGCCTTTCCCTGGTGTTTTTTGTTGCGACTGCCATGGCCATTGTCGCCATGGGCAAGATTTGAACGGAGCCACGACATGTTAAGCACGCTGTTGGAATTTGCGCTGGTCCTGGGGGTAATGACGGGGCTCGCCGTACTGATGGGCAAATGGCTGACCCGGGTCTTCACCGGGACCCGGCATGCCTTGCCGGAACGCTTGACCTATCGCCTGCTGGGCATCGACCCACAGGAAACCATGGGCTGGGCCCGCTTCGGTTCGGCGCTGTTGTTGTCGAACGCGGCGATGATGCTGCTGGGCTATCTGGTCCTGCGCCTGCAGACCTTCATGCCGATCAACCCACTGGGGCTCGCCGCGCAAACCCCGGACCTGGCGTTCAACACCGCCGCGTCCTTTATCACCAACACCAACTGGCAGGCGTACTCGGGCGAGACCAGCCTGTCGAACTTCAGCCAGATGGCGGTCATCACCTTTCTGATGTGCGTCGGCGCCACCTCCGGCGTGGTCGCGGCGGCCGGTTTTATTCGTGGCCTGAGCCGCTCCAGTTCGGGCGATATCGGCAACTTCTGGGTCGACTTCACCCGCACGCTGTACCGCGTGATGCTGCCGCTGTGCGTGGGCATGGCGCTGGTGTATGTCTGGCAGGGCATGCCACAGACCTTCGCCTCCCAGGCCCTGGTCACCACCCTGGAAGGGGCGCAGCAACAGTTGATTGTCGGCGCGGTGGCCAGCTTTGAATCGATCAAGCACATCGGCACCAACGGCGGCGGCTTCTTCAGCATGAATGCCGCGCACCCGTTTGAAAACCCGACGCCGCTGACCAACATCCTGCATATCCTGAGCATGTTGCTGATCCCTTCGGCGCTGACCTACACCTTCGGCAGCATGCTGTTGCAACGCCGTCAGGGCTGGGTGTTTTTCGGCACCTTCCTGGTGATGTTCATCGGCTTCCTCGCCCTGGTCTACGGCGCCGAGCAAAACGGCAACCCGCTGCTGACCCAGGCCGGCGCCAACCAGACCCTGTCGCTGGAACACAGCGGCGGCAACATGGAGGGCAAGGAACTGCGCTTCGGTATCGCCGACAGCAGCCTGTTCATTGCCACCACCACGGCGGCGACCACCGGTTCAGTCAACACCATGCATGACTCGCTGACCCCCATGGGCGGTTTCGTGCCCCTGGCGCAGATGATGCTCAACTGCGTGTTCGGCGGCGACGGCGTGGGCTTTATCAACCTGATCCAGTACGCCCTGCTGACGGTGTTCCTGGTGGGCATGATGATCGGCCGCAGCCCGGAGTTCCTCGGCAAGAAAATCGAGGCGCGGGAGATCAAGCTGGTGATGCTCTCGGTGCTCGCGCACCCCATCAGCATCCTCGGCTTCACCGCCCTCGCCGCCCTGTGGCCCGACACCATGGCCAGCCTCAACAACCTCGGCCCCCACGGGTTCAGCGAGGTGTTGTACGCCTACACCTCCGGCACCGCCAACAACGGCTCGGCCTTTGCCGGCCTGAACGCCAACACGCCGTTTTTCAACACCACCATCGGCCTGGCGATGTTGATCGGGCGCTTCTTCACCATGCTGCCGATGCTGGCCGTGGCCGGCTCCCTGGCGCTGAAAAAAACCGTGCCGGCCGGTGCCGGGACCATCCCCACCGCAACCCCGCTGTTCATGTTGCTGGTGGTGTTCGTGGTGCTGGTAGTCGGCGGCCTGACCTTTTTGCCGGCGCTCGCGCTCGGCCCGCTGGTGGAGCAACTGCAGTTGCTGTCCGGCCACACGTACAACTGAGGACATGTAGATGACAACCCAATCGATCTTCAAGGGGCTGTTGCGCCCGGTGCTGGTGTCGGCGGTGTTTTTCATGCTGTTGACGGGGTTCGCCTACCCGGCGTTCACCACCGTGGCCGCACAGCTGATGTTCCCGTTCCAGGCCCGCGGCTCGCTGATTGAACGCGATGGCCTGGTCATGGGCTCGACCCTGATCGGCCAGCACTTCACCCGGGCGCAATACTTCCAGGGCCGCCCGAGCATGACCCTGGGCGCCGACCCGCAAGACCCGGGCAAAAGCGTGTCGCAGCCGTACAACGCCGGTTCCAGCGGCGCCAGCAACCTGGGGCCGACCAGCCAGAAGCTGGTGGACCAGGTAGCCGCCCGCGTGCAGGCCTATCGCCTGGCCAACGGCCTGGCCGCCGACGCCCAGGTGCCGGTGGACGCGGTCACCGCCTCCGCCTCGGGCCTCGACCCGCATATCTCGGTGGCCAATGCGCGGCTGCAACTGCCACGGGTCGCGCGCCTGCGGCAGATCCCCGAAGCCGAGCTGCTGCAACTGGTCAGCCAGCACACCAGCGCGCGCACCCTCGGCCTGCTCGGCGAGCCCCGGGTCAATGTGCTGCAACTCAACCTGGCGCTGGACGCCCGCCTGCCATCACCTCCTATTGCGGCCAGTGAGTAAGAGATTGCCCTTATGAAAAATGCTCGTTTACCTCTGTTTGATCGCGCCATCGTGCTCACCGCGTGTGGGGATGCGCTGAAGAAACTGCTACCCCAGGCGCAATGGAAAAACCCGGTGATGTTCGTGGTCTACCTGGGCAGCCTCCTCACCACCCTGCTGTGGTTCCAGTCCCTGGGCGGCCAGGGTGAAGCGCCCAGCGGTTTTATCCTCAGCATCACCTTGTGGCTGTGGTTCACCGTGCTGTTCGCCAACTTCGCCGAGGCCCTGGCCGAAGGCCGCAGCCGCGCCCAGGCCGCCAGCCTGCGCGGGATGAAACGCCAGACCCTGGCCAAGCTGCTGCAACAACCCAAGCACGGCGCGGCCTGGCTGCCGACCGAAGCGACGCTGCTGCGCAAGGATCAGGTGGTGCTGGTCGAGGCCGGCGACCTGGTGCCGCTCGATGGCATCGTAATCGAGGGCGTGGCGTCGGTGGATGAAAGCGCGATCACCGGCGAATCGGCGCCGGTGATTCGCGAGGCCGGGGGCGATTTTTCCTCGGTCACCGGCGGCACGCGTGTGCTGTCGGACTGGCTGGTGGTGCGCATCAGCGTCAACCCCGGCGAGGCGTTCCTGGACCGTATGATCTCGATGGTCGAATCGGCCAAGCGCCAGAAAACCCCGAACGAAGTGGCCCTGACCATCCTGCTGGTGGGCCTGACCCTGTTGTTCCTGCTGGTGATCGCCACGCTGAGCCCGTACTCGATCTTCGCCGTGCTCATGAGCGGCAGCGGCAGCGTGGTCAGCGCCACGGTGCTGGTGGCCTTGCTGGTCTGCCTGATCCCCACCACCATCGGCGGCCTGCTCTCGGCCATCGGCGTGGCGGGCATGAGCCGGATGATGTCGGCCAATGTCATCGCCACTTCCGGGCGGGCGGTGGAGGCGGCAGGTGACGTCGATGTGTTGCTGCTGGACAAGACCGGCACCATCACCCTGGGCAATCGTCAGGCCAGCAGCTTTTGGCCAGCGCCGGGGATCAAAGAGGCCGACGTGGCGGATGCCGCGCAATTGGCCTCCCTGGCCGATGAAACCCCGGAAGGCCGCAGTATTGTGGTGCTGGCCAAGCAGAAATTCGACATTCGCGCGCGGGACATCAACCAGCTGGGCGCCAGCTTTGTGCACTTCACCGCGCAAACCCGCATGAGCGGCGTCGACCTGCCCGCAGGCCGGGCGATTCGCAAGGGGGCGGCGGACGCGATCCGCCGCCATATCGAGGCCTTGGGCGGTAGTTTTCCGGCGGCCTTGCAGGCCAAGGTCGATGAAGTCTCGCGGCGCGGCAGCACGCCGCTGGTGGTCAGCGACGGCGCCACCGCGCTGGGCGTGGTGGAACTCAAGGACGTGGTCAAGGGCGGCATCAAGGAGCGCTTCGCCGAGCTGCGGCGCATGGGCATCAAGACCGTGATGATCACCGGCGACAACCGCCTGACCGCTGCGGCCATTGCGGTGGAGGCCGGGGTGGATGACTTCCTCGCCGAAGCCCGCCCGGAAGACAAGCTGCAATTGATCCGCGACTACCAGGCCCAGGGCAAGCTGGTGGCCATGACCGGCGACGGCACCAACGACGCGCCGGCGCTGGCCCAGGCCGACGTGGCGGTGGCCATGAACAGCGGCACCCAGGCCGCCAAGGAGGCCGGCAATATGGTCGACCTCGACAGCAACCCGACCAAGCTGATCGAAGTGGTTGAAGTCGGCAAGCAGATGCTGATGACCCGCGGCGCCCTCACCACCTTCAGCGTGGCGAATGACGTGGCCAAGTACTTTGCAATCATCCCGGCGGCGTTTGTCGCGACCTACCCCCAGCTCGGCGCGTTGAACGTGATGCAACTGAGCAGCCCCAACTCGGCGATTCTCAGCGCGGTGATTTTTAACGCGCTGATCATTGTCGCGCTGATTCCCCTGGCCCTGCGCGGCGTGACTTACCGCGCAATCGGCGCGGCGGCCCTGCTCAATCGCAACCTGCTGATCTATGGCCTGGGCGGGGTGTTGGTGCCGTTTGCCGGGATCAAGCTGATCGACATGCTCTTGACCGCAGTGGGCCTGGTGTAACGACTCAACCCCAATGTGGGAACGGGCTCGCCCGCTCCCACACTTGAACCCCATTGACCAGGAATGACATGCCCGCCTTACACAACGAACGCCCCGACCCCGACGCCCTGCTGGCCCGGGTCCAACAAGAAGAACAGGCCGCCTTGCGCGGCAAATTGCGTATCTACTTTGGCTCCAACGCCGGGGTGGGCAAGACCTGCGCGATGCTCGAAGCGGCGCGCCGCGAAGCCAGCCTGGGCCGCGACGTGCTGGCCGGCGTGGTGGAAACCCATGGCCGCCAGGACACCGCCGAGCGGCTCCACGGCCTCGAACAACTGCCCCGCGCCCAGCACCTGCACCGTGAGTTCGCCCTCAGCGAATTTGACCTCGACGCCGCCCTCTTGCGCCATCCTGCCGTGTTACTGGTGGACGAACTGGCCCACAGCAACGTGCCCGGCTCGCGTCACCCCAAACGCTGGCAAGACGTGGAAGAACTGCTCAGCGCCGGCATCGACGTGTGGACCACCCTCAACGTCCAGCACCTGGAAAGCCTCAATGACCTGGTCAGCGGGATCATCGGCATACGGGTGCGTGAAACCGTGCCGGACCATGTGTTCGACAACGCCCACGAAGTGGTGGTGATCGACCTGCCGCCCGACGATCTGTTGCAACGCCTCAAGGACGGCAAGGTGTACCTGGGCCCGGCGGCGGCGCGCGCGTCACAGCATTTTTTCCGCAAGGGCAACCTGCTGGCGCTGCGCGAGCTGGCCCTGCGGCGCACGGCCGACCGGGTCGATACGCAGATGCGCGTGTACCGCCGCGAGCAGTCGATCAAGACCCTGTGGCCGGCCCGCGAACGGTTGTTGGTCGGCATCGCCGGGGATGCCGGCGATGAACGCCTGGTGCGTGAAGCGGCGCGCCTGGCGCAAAAGCTGGAAGCCGACTGGATTGTGGTGCATGTGGCCTCGGCCCAGGGGCGCGGCGCCAGGCGCTACCTGGGCGCGATGAAAACCCTGGCCCTGGCCGAGGAGTTCGGCGCCGACACCGCCACACTGCCGGGCATGGACGTCGCCGAAGCCCTGGTGGCCTGCGCCCGTGAACACAATGCCAATCGCCTGGTGCTCGGCCATCATCCGCGCCGCCGCTGGCGGTTCTGGCATCAGTCGGTCAGCGACCGGATCAGCCGCCATCACCCGCAAATCGATCAGATCGTGATCGCCCACGGCCTATTGCCGGGCAAACCCGCCGTGCGCGACAAAAGCGCAGCACAGCCCGGCACGCGCCTGGCCTACCTGTGGACCAGCCTGGCCTGCTTCGCCACCAGCGCCGTCGCCGCCCTGCTGCTGCAGGTGTTCGACCTGGCCAACGTGGTCATGCTGTTTTTGCTCACGGTGGTGCTGGTAGCGCTGCGTTTTGGACGCGGCCCCGGCGTGTGGGCGGCGATGCTGGCGGTGCTGTGTCTCGACTTCTTTTTCGTCCAGCCGCGCTATTCCTTCACGGTCAACGACACTCAGTACTTCTTCACCTTTGCCTTGATGCTCGGCATCGCCCTGATCACCGGCCAACTCACCGCGCGCCTGCGCCACGAAGCGCGCACCGCCGCCGCACGGGAACGCCGCGCCACCTCCCTGGCGCGCCTGGCCCGCGACCTGTCGGCGGCGCTGACCGTGGAGCAGATCAGCGAGGTCGCGCTGCGCACCTTCAGCGGCGTCTTCGAGGCCCGGGTGGGCCTGGCCCTGCCGGACGCCGCCGATGGCGTCCACAGTGTGAGCGCCGGTGGGCTGCCGATCGACGACAGCATCGCGCAATGGACCTACGACCACGGCCACCCCGCCGGGCACGGCACCGACACCCTGTCCGCGGCCAAGGGCTGCTACTGGCCGCTCAAGGCGCCGATGCGCGTGCGCGGCGTGCTGGTGCTGGAACTGGCTCAGCGCGATCGCCTGAACGATCCGCAGGAACGCCGCCTGCTGGAAGCCTGCATGAGCCAGCTGGCGATTGCCCTGGAGCGCGTGCATTTCGTCGAAGTGGCGCAAAGCACCCTGGTGCAGATGGAGGGCGAAAAAATGCGCAACACCCTGCTCGCGGCGATTTCCCACGACCTGCGCACACCGCTGACCACCCTGATCGGCGCCGCCGAGACCGCCCTGCCCCACGCCCAGCCGGGGCCACTGAACGAGCTGCTGCAGGGCATTCACGAACAGGCCACGTCCATGCAGCGCCTGATCGAAAACCTGTTGGACATGGCACGCCTGCAAGAGCGCGGCGTGCGCCTGAACCGCCAATGGCACTCGCTGGAAGAAATCGTCGGCAGCGCCCTGCGTCAATTGCGCGAACCCTTGGCGCAACACCGCGTGCAGACCACGCTCGACGCGCACTTGCCGTTGGTGGAGGTCGACGCGCTGCTGATCGAGCGGGTGCTGGTCAACCTGCTGGACAACGCCGCCAAGTACACCCCGCCGGGCACCACCATCAGCGTGGCCGCCAGCCTGGTCGGCGAGCACATTGTGCTTGAGGTCAGCGACACCGGCCCCGGTAGCGCGCCGGCCAATCTGTTCGAGCCCTTCACCCGCGGCCAGCAGGAATCGTCGGTGGCCGGCATCGGCCTGGGCCTGGCGCTGGCCAAACGCATCGTCGAGGCCCACGGCGGGCGTATCGCAGCCAACCCCGGCTGCGCGGGCGGCATGCATTTCACCATCACGCTACCGGCAGGCACCCCACCGGCCATGGAACCCTTATGAACACTGCACGCATTCTGATCGTTGAAGACGAGGCCAACATCCGCCGCTTTGTGCGCATTGCCCTGCAAGATGAAGGCTTTCATGTGTTCGAGGCCGACAGCGTGAAACGGGCGCTGATCCATGCCGCCAGCCGCCAGCCCGACCTGGTGATCGTCGACCTCGGCTTGCCGGACAGTGATGGCAAACAATTGATCCGCGAACTGCGCGGTTGGCTCGCGGTGCCAATCCTGGTGCTGTCGGCCCGTGACCGTGAAGAAGAAAAAGTCGCGGCCCTGGACGCAGGCGCCGATGACTACCTGACCAAGCCATTCGGCGTGCCCGAGTTGCTCGCCCGCATCCGCGCCCAACTGCGCCGGCATGGGCACACCGGCACCGTGATGGCGACCAGCAAGGTGGCGTTTGGCGAGATTGCCGTCGACCTGGCAACCCATGAGGTGTGGCGCTCGGGCCTGCCGGTACACCTGACCCCCATCGAGTACCGCTTGCTCTGCGCGATGATTCGCGGCCAGAGCCGCGTACTGACCCACCGACAACTGCTGTTGGAAGTGTGGGGCCTGGATTACGTCGACCGCGCCCACTATCTACGGGTGCATATGGCGCATCTGCGGCAAAAACTGGAGGTGGACCCGGCGCAGCCGCAGTACTTTATTACCGAGTTGCAGGTGGGCTACCGGTTGGTGGGGTTGTGAGCAAGCCCCCGACATACCGAAACTGCTCTCTGACCCAGGATTGAATAGGGTCTGACTGTTGATAGGCGTGCCACTGCATCATCTCGTTAAGAGGAGGGATAGGGACTGGACATTCAAAAATACGAAGCGGCCAGCGCTGGGCAGCCCATTGTGCTAACCGGGTCGGTAGTGTGCCGATTCGCCCGGTACCCACTACGTATTGAGGTATCTGCGTGAACGTAGAAACCCAGGTCTCGATACGCCGGGACAGGTTATGCTCCTGGAGAAAAGACTCGTCCAAAGCTTTGATACGGCCTACTCCCCACTGAGCGACTACATGCCCCAGGCTCAAATACTCTTCAAGACTTAGAGTTGCACCGAGCTTCCGGTTTTCATCCCAAACGACACAAGAAAATGTATCAGTGAAGAGCATTTCCGAAGGATGCTCGTCGCTGATCGCCTTATCAGACGTGATGAGAAAATCTATCTCTGCGCTGTCGATTTCTTCTAAATACCGGGATGAAAATGGACGTATATCAAATGCAATACTGGGCGCTTGTTCATAAATATGCGCTAAAACCACTGGCATAAAGATCGAAGCGACATAGTCCGAACATGTAACCGAAAGCCGACGGGCAACCGTTGCTAGGTTTATATCGGACGGCGACGCAGAGATAACAGCCTGCATGCGTAACAACAGGTCGCGCACGGGAGCCTGCAATGACAGGGCAAAGGGTGTAGGCACCATTGTTTTGCCCACCTGCGTCAAAATTTCATCGTTGAAATACTCACGCAGCCGTGCCAGCGCATTGCTCATGGCAGGGCGGCTTAAGAACAGTCGGTCGCCAGCGCGCGTTATGCTCTTCTCTGCTAACAACGCATCAAGACAGACCAGATTATTAAGATCGAATTTATTAAGACGCATTTTTTATTGGGCTCGATCATTGATACGCCTCGTAGGCAATTTCACACTAGCGCAACAATGGTTATTCCGCAAATCGAGCAAGGCTGTTCGGAACGCTCACTACCCCGTATACATATTCAGGTCTCAACCGCCCCGCACAACCAGACCCAAGTCAGCGCCAGTGAACCATTGGCAAACCGGCAACAGGAGAGATGAAAGTAGGGATAGTCGTCCCCTTAAGGCTACCGACATAAACCGTTTTGAGATCCGGCCCACCAAACGTAATACTGGCCATCCAAGGCGAGACCGTTCCTCCACATGCCGCAAGCGTTTCAAAAGATAGCGCCTGGCCAGACTGGAATTCGCGCTCGAACTGCTCGACAGCAGGGTCTTCGCCGTCATCAAATAGGGTCTTCAAATCCCCTTCGGGTGTAATTGCGATAAGCCTGTCAGAGAGACACATCGCCCCCCAAAGGTTTCCATAGGCATCAAAGGTAATACCGTCAATCAAGCCTCGCCCTAAATCGCTCGGACCAAATACTTCCCTCCCGGAAAGTGTTCCGTCAGGCGCAACTTTTAAGCGGCTAACGTGATTCGCAGTGGTTTCAGCGACATAAAGGTACTCTTCGTTCGCATCCAGGCAGATTTCGTTGGTGAAGGCAAAACCCTCAGCAACAACCCGCAGCCCATTGCCATCTATTAAGGCGATATATCCATCAGCAAGATCTTTACGGACCGCATCGCTCCACGGATTGGTACGAGTAGAAACGGTCAACCAGATCCGATCTTTTGAGTCACGCATCACATAGTTGACCTTACCGAGTGGCTTTCCATCGATCGTGTCGTGCAGTACACGCGAACGCCCGTCTCTGGTCATGAGTTCCAGGGTGTCAGTACCAAAGTTTGCGATCAGAAAGTCGCCATGGCTTGTGAAGGCAAGTCCGTTGGGCAACGTTCCAGAAAGCAGGCTCGACTTGATATCTGCCTTGAGGTCAAAGTGAGAACTCTGCCGCTGAACAAGCAGGTGTTGATCGCCGCTGGGATCAATGCGCATGACACCTCCCCGAGCGTCGGCACTCCAAAGCGTGCCGTCGGGCTCAGCGAGGATACATTCCGGCCTTCTCAGGTCATGTCCAACGTGCTTGATGTCGGCGCGGTTAAGCACCCAGCCGTCAAGAGGGTTTTTCCCACGCGTCATGTTCTCACCCCGCTAGCCCCTAGCTCAGTGAAGGTTTCCGCGATCCAATCAACGATATAGTCGCGTACGTTCGTCATATTGTCTGCGCTGCAATGTTCAATGCCGCCTTCACGACGAGTGAAGAATTTGAGCTCCCGTTTAGGACTATTAACCGCGCCGTCATATTGTCGATGGGCATACTCGCTGGGGATCTGACGGTCCGCCTCACCATGAACGACAAGGAACGGCACAGTGATTTTGTCGATGACGGGTGCCAAGGTAATGCCTTCAGAAAAGGCTATGAACTCATCAAGGTTCGGCTTGCCCCAAACCCACTGCACATGATCCCAATAATGCGGTACCGGCCGGTCGCCCTCACGTGCCAGACGGCGCTTTTGCAATTCCCCCCAGTTAAAGTTCGCGCCCCACGCCACACAAAGCTTGAAACGCTTTTCCATCGCGACAGCGCGAGGTGAGTAGTACCCCCCAAGCGACCAGGCGCACATACCAATATTGCCGCTGTCGACATCGTTTTGCTGCTCAAGGTAGTCAATCACTGCGCCGGCCCATACTTCCGCTTCAATCAGCGCTGTCAGACCATTCAAACGCAAGGCTTCGCCGGTACCCGGTTGATCAATCGCAATGCTCGAAATTCCACGGTTGGCGAGCGCATCCTGGATGCCGCTGCCGTAGATCATTTCCTTGAAGCTATCCAGGCCGTTCGCAAGCACCACACAGGGGGCCGGGCCCTGACTGTTCCTGGCCTTGACTAACAACCCGGCCAGTGTCTTACCACGGTACGGAATATCAACGCGCTGACAGTTGGCCCCGCTGAGTTGAATATGCCGGGCGAAGCAGTCCAGACCTTTTTTGTAGGCTTCTTTTCGCGGCTCAAAGGTTGGGTGAGTCACCCGCTCGCCCGTGATGTAATACACGGCGGCACGAGCGAGTTTGGTCCCCGCACTCAGCTTTCTCCCGGCGGCCAGGTCGTCCTCGGCAAGCGAATAAAGGCGGTCCCCAAGGTCGCGCCATGCCATGAAGAACTCTTCTGCGCCACTATCATCTGTACGTTGGGACGGCTCAATCAAAGGTCGGCAGACCTCATCAATCTCACCCGTATTCCCGCCCGTACCTAAAGCGATATTGACTGATAAGTTCCAGACGTAATTAGTTGGAAAATACTCGACCATTTCAGTTCCTCACAAATTGACGGCATCGCGCCCCTTGAGGGCAAGCATCGTGCGTGCTTCATCGGGTGTTGCTACTTCGAGCGACAGTTCACTCAGAATGCGGCGTACCTTGCGCACCTGGTCGGCATTGCTCACGGCGAGTTCGCCTTTACCAAGAAACACACTGTCTTCAAGACCTACGCGCACGTTCCCCCCCATGACTGCGGACATCGCAGCGAGAGGCATTTGGTGGCGGCCAGCTCCCAGGACAGAAAAACGATAGTTCTCGCGCCCGAACAGTCGATCAGCCGTGGTGCGCATCAACGAAAGGTTTTCTGGATCAGGCCCCATTCCACCCAGGACGCCATAAATCGACTGAATAAAGAACGGTGGTTTGATCAACCCCTCATTCAAGAAAAAAGCCAGGTTGTAAAGATGACTAATGTCATAGCACTCAAACTCGAATCGAGTGCCACACTCCTCACCCAACTTCAACATGATGTGCTTGATATCTTTGAACGTATTTTTGAAAACTTTATCTTCAAAAGCTTCGAGATACGGTTTTTCCCAGCTAAAGCGGAAATCTGTTATTTTTTTTGCGAGAGGGTGTAATGAAAAATTCATCGACCCCATGTTCAACGAACACAGTTCAGGCTTGATTTGCAAAGCATAGGCAAGACGTTCTTCAAGCGACATTCCCATACTGCCGCCCGTCGTTATATTAATCACGGCATTGGTTGCTTGTGCAATGCGCGGGACGAACTGAGAGAATACTTTCGGATCCGGTGTCGGCCGTCCATCCTGAGGGTCACGAGCATGCAGGTGCAATATCGCAGCACCAGCCTCTGCCGCTTCAATCGCATGTTCTACAATTTCATCTGGCGTAATGGGTAAGTAACGAGACATAGTCGGTACATGAGCCGACCCAGTAATCGCACAAGTAATAATGACTTTACTCATCTAATAAATTACCTTTTAGTTAGTGGCTTTAACTGACTCACGAAGTCAGATCGGTTGCATTAGTGTTGTATAAGTACTGTTCATAAGTGCACCGACATCACCATGAGGTTGCCCATTCCACTGAGCCATCTCCCACTCTCCAAGGCGAACACTCACGTCATAGACAAGTTTTGCCCTTGGCGCCCGGCGTTGTTCAAACATCGTCAAAGCCAATTCGACGTTTTGGCCATTAGTGGCTAATACTTCGGCAAGAAGAACCGAATCTTCGATCGCCATTCCCGCACCTTCGGCAAGGTGTGGAGTGCTTGAGTGCGCCGCATCACCAATCAGCACGACTCGCCCCTTGTGCCAAGGTTCAGGGAGCATCACAACTTCCATCGGGCGATAGACCACGTCATTCGCATCGACAATCTGCTCGGACAGCTGCTTCACGATGCCGCCGTACTCTGCAAGGCGTTCTTTAAGCAAGGTGTGAAGCTGATCGGTAGGGTGTTTCGGATTACCGGGCTCAGGTGTGGCAACAAAGAGGTACATGAGCGTTTCAGAGATCGGTACAAGGCCTGCCTTGCTTTTCCCGCCAAAAAAGAGCATTCCCCAGTCGAGATCGCGAGGGCGCTCAAAGTTATGACGCCAAACGCCCTGGCCGGTGAAGCTTGGCTTAGACATATCCCCGAATATCTGTTGACGCAGTTTTGAATAGGCCCCATCCGCCCCAATAATCAGGTCGTATCGCCCTTCGGTTCCATCGCTGAAAATGGCGTCAACACCTTCGAGATCTTCTACCCATGAGCTGAGCGTAACCCCCAGGCGAACTAAAGTGCCTTGTCCCAGGGTCGTTTCCGTAAGGATCTTATGAAGGGCGGGCCGACGAATCCCATTGACAGGCGGGTAGTTCGGCCCAAGAACATTATGACTACCGGCTTCGCCGAGCAGGTTTCCTTGAGCGTCACAGAAGCGCCACCCCTGAAAGCCACGACCGTTCTGAATACAGGCGTCGCCCAATCCAATCTCGTGTAGAGCACGTAGCACGTTTGAGGGTTGGATGATCCCGACACCATAAACAGACCAATTTGGATCACGTTCTATTACGTCGGCCTCAATCCCTTTTCGACGAAGTGCAATAGCAGCGGTCAGACCACCGATGCCACCGCCAACAATCAGGACTTTGCGAATTGCCAATTTAGTCACCTGTTATTGTTAGAATTATTATTTTCTGAACGTGTCTACTTTATCTTCGGGATCTTTCCATCGGTCAAATAACGGAACTCCCAGGCCGGGGCTTCCACTAAAAAGGGGGGAATGTCTTGAACCCAGTGGGAATAAGCAAAGAGTGGTATCGGCCACTCTCTCGGCACCCATGTGTCATCCACATAGTCGGCATCGGTGCCGTACTCGATCTCGCCACCGGCCGGACACGGCAGGTAACAGAACAACGCCGAGTCGATTCGGTGACGACCCAATCCAAAGTGAGACTTAGGCCAGCCGGCGCGCTCCATGTTATTCACGCCGATCATTAATTCATCCAGATCGCAAACACCAAAATTGGCGTGATGGAAACGCAATTGTCCATCCATTCCAGGCGTTGGCATGGAGGCATTCATGGCAAGCAATGAATGATGGTTATTAGTGCCGTCCGCTCGCAAGTAGACACCGACATTATGTTGATAATCAGATAACTTGAAACCCAGACGCTCTTGGAAGAAGGCAGTTTCTTGCAAAAAATCAGGCACCGCAAAAACGATATGATTAATAGTTTTTGGTATAGCTTGAGTTCGCCAAGGCCGTGGAGTATTTAAGCGACAGACCATCCCGGGGGCGTTGGTCGGTGCTGGAGCGTTCACAATCGGTTTCTTTGTAAACTGACGAAGACCAAAAGCAAGGCCACCATCCGTGAAAAACCGAGCGGTGCCGTCACTGTCGACGCTCACTTCACGATCTTGACTCAGGCTCTGAACCAGTGCAGTTAATGCTTGCTGCGTATCAACACCCCAGATCACTTCGCGCACACCAAAACCTACTTGTTTGGAGTTAGGAATACGAGAGTCATTAATTGATCTAACATATACACTTGAACCCTCAGCCAGCTCAAAAACAGCTTCGGTTTCATCGCTGCGCTTCAGTGCCAAACCAAAATCTTTCAAGTATTGGGTACACAGAGCAATATCATCGACACCATACACAAGACTTTCAATCCCAATGATCGACATAAATAAACCTCCAGTTACTTCCACCTTGATCGACTAGGACGATTTTTGTATATCGGATTATGGAAGAGTAAAAAACCAGAGAAAAGTTCTTTCCGCAAACGTTCAGGGTTCACACAATGAACTCGCAACAGGAAACCATATTTTCGCTCTGATAGCAGCATGCTATTTTTCATTTTTCACTTGAGGCGCGGACAACAGGAAGTATGCCAAAGCCGGCAGCAGTATCAGCGCACCCAGCATATTTAAAAGAAACATGAAGGCGAGAAGAACCCCCATATCTGCCTGAAATTTTATCGGGGAAAATACCCAGAAAAAGACAGCGGCAGAAAGAGTGATACCAGTCAACATCACCACCTTGCCGGTAAAAAGTAGAGCACCGTAGTAAGATTCAGAAAGCCCCAGACCAGCGCGATGATTCTTTAATAACACACTCATAACGTATAGCGCATAGTCAACGCCGATACCGACACCTAACGCGATAACTGGAAGAGTGGCCACCTTGATCCCGATACCCAGCCATACCATCAATGCTTCGCATAACACGGATGTCAGCATCAAAGGCAAAATAGCACATAGTGTTGCACGCCAACTTCGGAAGGTTATCAGGCAGAGTAGCGCAACAGCCGCATATACCCAGATCAGCATTTCACGATTAGCGTCCCTTACAACTTGATTCGTGGCTGCCTCAAACCCTGCACTGCCTGCAGCCAGCAAAAACTGCACTTCAGTTGTGGCGTTATCTCTCGAAAAATCCGTTACTAAATTGGTAACGCCTTCAAGCGTATTCGCTTTATGGTCAGACAAATAGATAAATACGGAAAGGAGGCTGCAGCGTTGGTTAAATAAATCGCGCGAGGCATTCGTAGCAATTGAATTCAGCATCGCTTGATTCTGCGACAGATCAAACCACTTGGGGTTACCTTCATTCATTCCAACCAGCCCGGCCCGACTGAGCTGAGCGAGTGATCTCGTCGACTCCACGCCTGGGAGATCACGAAGCCTCCATACCAGGTCATCTACCTTTGCCTGGGTTTTATAAAGGGCGCATTGATTTTCTGGCGTTTTCACCATAACGATCATTACGTCGCTACTGGCCGCATAATTTTCCGTTATATACGCGTTATCAAGGTTGTAGCGTGAGTTGGCCCGAAGCTCTGGGGCCCCGGGTTCAAGGTCACCAATCTTCACATGCAAACTTACGTAAAAACCGAAAACCGCCAAACCGAGTGCGCCGCACACGGTAGCCGTTGCCCATCCACGCTGGGTAAAACGATCCAAGAAAAGCCAAACTCTATGTCGATCTTCTTTCACGAGCCCCACTGCGCCGCTCTGCATACTTTTGGCCGCGGCTGCAGGACTAACACCGACATACGACAACAAAATCGGCAGCAAAACCAAATTCGTGAAGATCAACATTCCCACGCCAATACTGGCCACCAAAGCAAGATCTTGGATAACTTCAATCTTGATAATCGACAGAACAGCGAAGCCGACGGCGTCACAGAGAAGCGCTGTCAGCCCGGTAAGGAACAGACGGCGGAATGTAAGGCGTGCAGCTATTAGTTTGTGCGCACCCCGCCCAATATCCTGCATGATGCCATTCATTTTTTGTGCACCATGACTTATGCCAATAGCAAAAACAAGGAACGGCACAAGAATCGAATAAGGGTCGAGCCCTAGTCCAAAGAGAGGGAGAAGCCCCAATTGCCACACAATAGCGATGAGTGAGCAGAACAAAACCAGAAATGTACTTCTAGCGCAGCGTGTGTACCAAAGAAGTACCGCCCCGATAATAAATACGGCCAGAACAAAAAATATGATGATTTTCTGTAATCCAGAGATGAGGTCGCCCACCACCTTGGCAAATCCAATGATGTGTAGCTCGACGCCCCGCTGGGAATACTTATCACGTAGCGTTTCGAGCCTTTGCGATAAGGCTTGGTAATCGATGGTAAGTCCTGTCTCGGTATCCAGATTAAGTAAAGGAACATAGATAACGCTTGAGCGGCCATCTAAAGCAACCAACTTACCTATTTCACCTGAACGTTCGACGTTACTTTTTACGACATTCAAGGATTGGGCATCACCACTATAGTCATCAGGAATCACTGCTCCCCCGTCAAGCCCGTCTTCAGTAACGGCCATCCACCGAGTCGATGGTGTCCATAAGGAGCGCATGAAAGGGCGATCAATTCCAGGTATCAGGAATACTTCATCGTTGATTTGCTTGAGGGTCTCCAGGTAAGTCGATTCGTATATAAAGCCGCGCGTATTTTCAACGGCAATTCGCAAAGAGTTTCCTTGTCCCCCCAACTCATCCCTATTGCTCAGGTAGTTTTGAACATACGGATGATCATAAGGAATCATTTTTTCAAAATTTGCGTTTATTTCAAGATGCCGTAATTGCCCTGACAGAATGACGGTGACAAAAAAACAGAGGAGCAACACTAAGCCTCGCCGATTGAACAACAGTCTTTCCACCAGACTACCGGATCTTTTGTCAAACGACTGTGGATCAGAAAAATCAAGCGGATCAGTCGATTCAGAGAGCTTCATGGCCTGCCCCTCCAGTGGATATTTCTTTATCGACCGTTATTCTTTTTATACCCGAGGCACCGACAATTACAAATGCGCCTTCAGAGTCGATAACAAATGCCGAAAGAGGTAAATCCGCATTTTGTACTGGCGTAAGCGTATTCCCTACCAGCCTTGTAAGACGGCCATTTAAATCGGCAAAGTAGATTCTTCCACGATCATCTTTCTCACTGTCAATCAGAGTGCCAATCTGCCCAGTATCGAGCCTGGTCCAAGATCCCCCTTGATTAACAGTTAGTACAAGGATCCCTTGTAGTCCGGCCGCTAGAATCTTGCCCTGGTTGTCCACCTGCAGAGTAAAAAAACTACTGCCAACGTCGGTTTTCAACTTGAGAAATGTCCTGCCTTGATCAAGCGAACGTGCAAGATAGCCTTGTTCTCCGGCAAGGTAGATGGCATCACCGGCTTGAGCAATGGCATAGAGATGAGACTCTTGAGGGTTCTCGACGTGGGCCATCCAAACCTGCCAAGTGTCCCCTCCGTCGTCTGAGCGCAATACCATCCCATAGGCGCCCACCACTAGAATTTTGTTGGTCCCAAAAAACAGAATGTCAAACAGCGGATCGCTTGCCTCACTTTTATCGAGACGTTGCGCGTATAGCTCAAGCTCAGATGCTTTGTGGCCTAGCTGCGAATCAGAGCTGATCCTTGCCGCAGCTTCTCTGGTCAGTTCTGCAACCTGTGCGCCCTGCAGTACAGTTCTCCAGGTCTGCCCCCCATCACTTGTCTTGAGGATGGTACCGCCATGACCGAGCGCGAAGCCTTCTCTGTCATCGAAGAATCTAACGGCTGTAAGGGTGTTGGTAACACCTCCCTCAACAGATTGCCAATGTTTGCCATTATCTTCGGATAGCAGCACTTTTCCGTGTTCGCCGACTGCAACCAATCGATTACCGGCTTTACTAACAGAAGTGAGATAAGTGGAGACATCCTCAAATCTGACGGCAAAGACATTTTGGGAAAGCGACAGGAGGCCTAGCAGCCCAACGGCACATAACAACTTATTCATTTCTTCTCCGACCATGAAAGTTACCGTGCCAAATTATCCGGCGCAGCTGAAGTTCAGCGAACACCCTCACTGGCGAGCGAGTCAGGCGAGAAGAACGAGTCGGGCCAAGGTTTATGGAACGTGATTTGGTCTTCATAGCTGTTAAAAACATTGTTAGCAAACCAGTTCCCCGTCTGCAGGTCGTAGACGCCAAAGCTTGAGTTCACGACCCCGGGAAGCTCAGGGGCTACGATATTCAGCATATAAGCTGTTTTCCAAAGTTTTCCCTTGGCATCCCAGTTATCAGCAAGCACAGCTTGCCAAGTGTCTTCGTCGAGATAGAACTTGCGCTTTGGCATCACATGCCGGTTGCCGGGGATAAGCTCTGCTTCTACGACCCACACGCGATGTAGCTCCCATCGTACGTAGTCGGGATTCAGAAAGTTGGCACCGAGAACATCCGAATCTTTAGTGGGTTGCAGGTTTTTATTATTGTTATAGGGAACGTACAACTCTTGTTTACCGATAAGTTTCCAGGAGTATCGGTTCATCGGCCCTTCAAATATATAAACCTCGTCATAATTCATCTGCCCGGATGTGACAAATGACGGAGTGTCATAAGCCGCATTCGGTAGTTTCCTCGTCCGCCGCTGACCGGTCAGGTATTGCCAAGTCGGGCGCCCGTTGGCCAGGGGATCCAGTGGATCAAACCCCAGAATCGATTGTCCTGCCTGAAGTGGAGGCGCTGTCGGCAATAGCTTGATCTTCCGATAGATGCCATTAAACGTGTCACGGCCGTCTTTTATATAGTACGGAAACTGGTAATACGCGGTGTTTGTTGAAGTGAGCGAGGTGCGTCCGGTAGACGTTCCGTTATAAGCACTAAATTCCGACGTATAGGCCTCACCTTGCCAGCGGAGCATGTGGTTCCACATTGCTTCGTTACCATTGGCTGGAATCGGAAACGGGACGCCGCCGTAGGCACCCTGCACCGCCGCCCCCTCTTTCAAGACTTTGGCTTCTTGAGCGTTTCGATAGGTATTGTCATACACCCATTGCGGAGCGGCTGCGGTTCGATGAGTAGGGTAAACATCAATACGATAATCAGGGTACTTGGCAAACATTGCCTGCTGCCCCTCGATCAGCCGGTTCGCATGTTCTTTATAATTATTAGCTGTAATACTTAAAATTGGTTTTTCAGCCGCAAACGGGTCACTGCGCTTACCGTTGGGCCTATAGTTGCGGTCAACCGTGGTGTAGCCACCTTCCCATTTTGGAATAGTGCCATCAGTATTGCCCGCCCGCTCTGCACCGAAGGGTGTCAGTTCAGACTTTAATCTATTTGCTTCATCTACCGTGTTCGAGGCAATCGCTGTGTTTGCAAAAACCAATGCCGCGCCAGCCATAAATAGGAAACGAGAAAATTTCATATAAATACTCCGAATCAAGCCGTACGTTAAAAGGCACGCTGAATGGAAATAGAGATAAAATCACGGTCGCGATAGGCATTATTTTTCGTACTGGCGCTGCCATAAAAATGCGAGTAGTTAATCAGCCCGTTCCATTTATTCTCATAAACCCCGCGCAGTCCAATGCTCAGATCACCACCGCCATCCGCGTTGTAGTTGTTAAATGCGGGATCAATAGGTGATTTGCCATGGGTATACCCCATGCCGACCGGGACAAACAAATCCAGACCGGGCGCTGCTTGGTAATAACTCGGCTCTAATACGAAGCGCATCCCGATGGCGCTATTGGTGAAGTCCTCACTATCAAACTGCTCTTTGTTACGCGTCACAGACAGCAGTCGATGCCAGGCTAACTCGCCGACGAAAGTCGCCGACTCCCAAATGGGGGTTCGAGGGACGAGATAAATGGTTGACAATTGCGCATGTAGCGTGCGGCCTTCGGCATGACGGCTACGGTCGTTATCATCCAACGCAACGAATACGGGGGTGTTTTTTCGCAACGGCATGTCATAGCGCGTGGAAAGCTCGCCGGCGAAATTGGCTTCGCCTACGCTGGAGCTGAAGCTCGCGCCGAACATTTTGACACCCTCAGAATATACCTCAGTAAATTCGCCCACTTGCCCGGGTTGCTGTAAAAACCCCCTCCCTTGATAGGCATATATCTGCGGCAACCGATTGTTAAAACGCAAGGCATAGAAACCATATTCTGTATTGCCGTCTCCTGGACGCATAGTCAATGAGAGCCCAAACTGCCCGGACTTACTGGCCTCTCGACTCTTGCCCCGGTACAGCGCGATGTTTCCCTGTGCATCACCGATGAAGGGCGACTGCCCAACAATGATCTTCTCGTTCCCTTCCCCAATAACATCCGACACACTGAAGTAACTACCCACAGGGGGAAGCCGAATCTTTTCCCAATCCAGTTGGTAGAACGCAGCCATGCTGACCGTGTCCGAGAACTGAAACTGGGCTGAGAGTTGGTTGATCGGCCTGAACAACTCTGCCGCTCGAGTGTTAGGTACCGACAGAGCTTTCACCACATCGATTGGCGCCTGTCCGTAAGCAATACCATTTGTGGGAAAGAATAGGCTCTGCCCCCACAGAAGGGTATGTTTGCCGAGCCTGAATGAGGCCCGGTGGCCGTCGATGTCCGTGGAGCCGTATACAAATGCGTCAAGCAGTTCGCCTTTTCGGCCGGCTATTTTTCTAGTGTCGCTGCTGAACTCATCATACTGGCCGTTATGGTTTACGGTCACCGGAGAGTCGTTGTCATTACTTTGGTTATAGGCCTCGTCATACCAAGTCGCGCCGCTCACGCGAAAACCCAGGTTTTGGTAACTCAAACCCAGTTCAGAGAATAGGTCGACCCTATTGGAGATAAGACCTTTATCGAAATTTCGGTTGCCATCATCGGCATTTGGCTCGGCTATAAGACTACGGTCTTTATCCGACACTCGGAACGCACTACTGTACTTCAACGTATTGTCAAAATACCCATTTATGTCGGAATCTTTTAACTTAAATGGAAAAGCATCCACGAATGGAGCATATAAGGGAAGGATAAAAAGTAAAGGGGCGGCCATGCCGATTTGGCGTCTATTATTGTTTTCCGTACGCATGGAGGATCTCTCGATTATTTTTATTTTATTTATCGATCTATAGCTTTATTACGAAATAACGTTCCTTTTCATTGAACTATAAGGATGCACGCTCGCAGATCATCACCTTCTAACAGCTTTGAGGCCCTCCTTTTTTGTGAGATCGATCATGAGGTAGCCAATAACTGGAGAAAAGTTTGTTGTGCAGACGTCTATGGTTCATACCATCAACACATAGAACAAGCGCGCAGGGAACGTAAGGCAGTGGTTATCCCAGCCTTAGTGGAGTGAAACGAAGATTGTCCCAGAAGCCGCGTGCAGGCCAATGAGTACAGAGATATTTGCCGTCAGCGAAAAGCTGTACTGCATCGAACTAGCGAGGTCACGCAGGAAAGTATCTTAGAGAGGCTCTTCATGGAACCCTGAAAACGAAAAAAGCGGCTCAAGGCCGCTGTTTCCGTGACTTCCAGGTGCTTAGTAGCACCTTATTGGAAGCAAATATGGCGCAGCGGACGGGACTCGAACCCGCGACCCCCGGCGTGACAGGCCGGTATTCTAACCGACTGAACTACC
>NZ_JBWKWY010000037.1:0-53720 GCF_059422465.1 Pseudomonas sp. GW821-FHT01D09 | reverse complement strand
TTCGCGAGCAAGCTCGCTCCTACAGAAAGCAGAATCCGCTTAACTGACTGGCATTAGGGCAAGCCCGCTCCCACATAAGCCTGTGCCTACAATTGTTTCTGTCGCGCCGTAAACCCTCGCTACACCGGTTCTAAGACTAAGGTCGTCTGGAACCTCTCCCGCAGCCGCATACAGTGGATATGTTCCAATAATAAAAAAGCTGTGCTGCGAGGATAAAAACAATGAACGACAGCATTTACCTCTCGATTCAAAACAGCCCGCGCTTCAAGGAGCTGGTGAAAAAAAGGGAAAGGTTCGCCTGGATTCTCTCGGCGATCATGCTTGGGCTGTACTCTGGATTCATCCTGTTGATCGCCTATGGGCCCCAAGTCCTGGGGGCCAAGATCAGCCCTGAATCATCCATCACCTGGGGAATCCCGATCGGGATCGGGCTGATTGTCTCGGCCTTTGTGCTCACAGGCATCTACGTGCGACGCGCCAATGGCGAATTCGACGACCTGAACAATGCGATTCTCAAGGAGGCTGCGCAATGATCCGTCGTCTATTGGCTGTATTCGGCGCTTCGCTTTTTGCGCCTGCCGTTTGGGCGGCGGACGCATTGACCGGTGAAGTGCACAAGCAACCGTTGAACATCGCGGCGATCGTGATGTTTGTCGCCTTCGTCGGTGCAACCTTGTGCATTACCTACTGGGCGTCCAAGCGTAACAACTCGGCGGCCGACTACTATGCCGCTGGCGGCAAGATCACCGGTTTCCAGAACGGCCTGGCGATTGCTGGCGACTACATGTCGGCGGCGTCCTTCCTGGGGATTTCCGCGCTGGTGTTCACCTCCGGCTACGACGGTCTGATCTACTCGATCGGCTTCCTGGTGGGCTGGCCGATCATTCTGTTCCTGATCGCCGAGCGCCTGCGTAACCTGGGCAAATACACCTTTGCCGACGTGGCGTCCTATCGCCTCGGGCAAACCCAGATCCGCAGCCTGTCGGCCTGTGGTTCGCTGGTGGTGGTGGCGTTCTACCTGATCGCGCAGATGGTCGGCGCGGGCAAGCTGATCCAACTGCTGTTCGGTCTTGATTACCATGTGGCGGTGATCCTGGTGGGGATCCTGATGTGCCTCTATGTGTTGTTCGGCGGCATGCTGGCGACCACCTGGGTACAGATCATCAAGGCAGTGCTGCTGCTGTCCGGTGCCTCGTTCATGGCGCTGATGGTGATGAAGCACGTCAACTTCGACTTCAATATGCTGTTCTCCGAGGCGGTCAAGGTTCACCCTAAAGGTGAGGCGATCATGAGCCCCGGCGGCCTGGTGAAAGACCCGATCTCGGCGTTCTCCCTCGGCCTGGCCCTGATGTTCGGTACTGCTGGCCTGCCACACATCCTGATGCGCTTCTTCACCGTGAGTGACGCGAAAGAAGCCCGCAAGAGCGTGCTGTATGCCACAGGCTTTATCGGCTACTTCTATATCCTGACCTTTATCATCGGCTTCGGCGCGATTCTGCTGGTCAGCACCAACCCGGCGTTCAAGGATGCGGCAGGCGCTCTGTTGGGCGGTAACAACATGGCGGCGGTGCACCTGGCCAACGCGGTGGGCGGCAGTATCTTCCTGGGCTTCATCTCGGCCGTGGCGTTTGCCACCATCCTGGCTGTGGTTGCCGGCTTGACCCTGGCGGGTGCTTCGGCGGTGTCCCATGACCTGTATGCCAGCGTGATCAAGAAAGGCAAGGCCAACGAGAAGGATGAGATTCGCGTGTCGAAGATCACCACCATCGCCCTGGCAGTCCTGGCGATTGGCTTGGGTATCCTGTTTGAAAGCCAGAACATTGCGTTCATGGTCGGCCTGGCGTTCTCCATTGCGGCCAGTTGTAACTTCCCGGTGCTGCTGCTTTCCATGTACTGGAAAAACCTCACCACCCGTGGCGCGATGATTGGCGGCTGGCTGGGCCTGGTCAGTGCCGTGGGCCTGATGGTCCTTGGTCCGACCATCTGGGTCTCGATCCTGCACCATGAAAAAGCGATCTTCCCGTACGAATACCCGGCGCTGTTCTCGATGATTATTGCGTTCGTGGGTATCTGGTTCTTCTCCATCACCGACAAATCGGCGGCGGCGGTGAAGGAGCGTGCGTTGTACTTCCCGCAGTTTGTGCGTTCGCAGACTGGCCTGGGGGCGAGCGGGGCGGTTAACCACTAAGCTTGTCGCTCAATAAGAAATGCCCCGGTCGACAGGCCGGGGCATTTTTTTGCCTGGGGTTTGATCGTTCCCACGCTCCGCGTGGGAATGCAGCCTCGGACGCTCCGCGTCCCTCAGCCAGGTGATGCGGAGCGTCACGGGAGGCGTTACCACGCGGAGCGTGGGAACGATCAGAATCTCCCACAGTTGGCCGCGTTCATCCTTTGAAATGCGGTCAACTGTGGGAGCGGGCTTGCTCGCGAAAGCGGCCTGTCAGGCAGCACAAACAAAAACGGCCTCCACTAAGGGAGGCCGTTCTCAATGCAGCTAAGCAGTTGAATGCTTACTTGCGGTCTTCCAGCTTGGTAATGTCACGCGACTCGTAGCCGGTGTACAGCTGGCGCGGGCGGCCAATCTTGTACGGGCTGGAGAGCATTTCCTTCCAGTGGGAGATCCAGCCCACGGTCCGCGCCAGGGCGAAGATCACGGTGAACATGCTGGTTGGAATGCCGATCGCCTTGAGGATGATCCCCGAGTAGAAGTCGACGTTCGGGTACAGCGAGCGTTCGATGAAGTACGGGTCGGTCAGCGCGATCTCTTCCAGGCGCATGGCCAGTTCGAGTTGCGGATCGTTGTTGATACCCAGTTCCTTCAACACTTCGTCGCAGGTCTGCTTCATCACGGTGGCGCGTGGGTCGCGGTTCTTGTAGACCCGGTGACCGAAGCCCATCAGCTTGAACGGATCGTTCTTGTCCTTGGCCTTGGCGATGAACTTGTCGATGTTGGACACATCGCCGATTTCATCGAGCATGGTCAACACGGCTTCGTTCGCACCGCCGTGGGCAGGGCCCCACAGTGCGGCGATGCCGGCGGCGATACAGGCGAACGGATTGGCGCCCGAGGAGCCTGCCAGGCGCACGGTGGACGTCGAGGCGTTCTGTTCGTGGTCGGCATGGAGGATGAAGATCCGATCCATGGCCTTGGCCAGCACCGGGCTGATCGGTTTGATCTCGCACGGGGTGTTGAACATCATGTGCAGGAAGTTTTCCGCGTACGTCAGGTCGTTGCGCGGGTACATCATGGGCTGGCCCATGGAGTACTTGTAAACCATGGCGGCCAGGGTGGGCATCTTGGCAACCAGGCGGATCGCGGAGATTTCACGATGCTGCGGGTTATTGATGTCCAGGGAGTCGTGATAGAAGGCCGACAGGGCGCCGACTACGCCGCACATGACGGCCATCGGGTGGGCGTCGCGACGGAAGCCGTTGAAGAAGGTCTTCAACTGCTCGTGAACCATGGTGTGGTTCTTCACGGTGCTGACAAACTGGGCTTTTTGCTCGGCTGTTGGCAATTCGCCATTTAGCAGCAGGTAGCAGGTTTCCAGGTAGTCCGATTTCTCGGCCAGTTGTTCGATCGGGTAGCCGCGATGTAGCAAAATGCCATTATCGCCGTCGATATAGGTAATCTTCGACTCGCAAGAGGCGGTCGACATGAAACCTGGGTCGAAAGTAAAACGGCCCGTGGCCGTCAGGCCCCGTACGTCGATAACATCGGGACCAACGGTGCCGGTTAAAATGGGCAGCTCGACGGGGGCTGCGCCCTCGATGATCAACTGCGCTTTTTTGTCAGCCATGTGGCCTCCTATTTATGCTTCAAATCATCAGACAGACCCCCCACGCAGGGCCCGCACCACTATATTGATATAAATCCGAATGTCAATTTGCCTAAAGTCTTGCTCCAGAAGGCTTTAACCGTACTTTTTCCTCGAAATTGCCTGCCGTTTACGCCTTTTATCCCGTCAGCGCAATCAGCTATTAGGGTGAGGAGTGCGCGTTGTCATTAGTAGCCTAACTGTCTATACTCGGCCACCGACCGCCAAGGGCTTTTGGGCTTGCTTTCATTGGGGGTCGCACTCCCTGGGTGGTGCTTACCTGACCAGTGCACTCCCCAACAACTTTGCCCTGATTGTTAGGGGCTCTTCAGTGTGAAAAAAAGCCGTGAATAGCCAACGACCTGTAAACCTAGACCTAAGGACCATCAAACTCCCCATCACCGGCGTTACGTCGTTCCTGCACCGTGTTTCCGGCATCATCCTGTTCCTGGGCTTGGGCATCATGCTTTATGCATTGAGCAAATCCCTGGGTTCCGAGGAAGGATACGCCGAGGTGAAGGCATGCTTGACCAGCCCGCTGGCCAAGTTCGTAGCATGGGGCCTCCTGTCCGCTCTGCTGTATCACCTGGTAGCCGGTGTGCGCCACTTGATCATGGACATGGGCATCGGTGAGACGCTGGAAGGCGGCCGCCTGGGCTCGAAAATCATCATCGCCATTTCCGTGGTGCTGATCGTTCTGGCAGGAGTTTGGATATGGTAACCAGCGTTACGAACCTATCGCGTTCGGGCCTCTATGACTGGATGGCACAGCGAGTGTCTGCGGTCGTTCTCGCGGCTTATTTCATTTTCCTGATCGGGTACCTCGTTGCAAACCCTGGCATTGGCTACGCCCAATGGCACGGTCTGTTCTCCCACAACGGGATGCGTATCTTCAGTCTGCTCGCCCTTGTGGCCCTGGGCGCTCACGCCTGGGTCGGCATGTGGACCATCGCGACCGACTACCTGACGCCGATGGCGCTGGGCAAGTCCGCGACTGCAGTACGTTTCCTTTTCCAGGCAGTATGCGGCGTCGCGATGTTCGCTTACTTCGTCTGGGGTGTGCAGATTCTCTGGGGTATCTGATTCATGGCTAACATTCCAACGATTTCTTTTGACGCCATCATTATTGGTGGCGGCGGCGCCGGCATGCGCGCTGCGCTGCAGCTGGCCCAGGGCGGTCACAAGACAGCCGTGATCACCAAGGTGTTCCCGACCCGTTCCCACACCGTCTCGGCCCAGGGCGGCATCACCTGCGCCATCGCGTCTGCCGACCCGAACGATGACTGGCGCTGGCACATGTACGATACCGTCAAGGGTTCCGACTATATCGGTGACCAGGACGCTATCGAATACATGTGTCAGGAAGGCCCGGCTGCGGTGTTCGAGCTGGACCACATGGGTCTGCCGTTCTCCCGCACCGAACAGGGGCGTATCTACCAGCGTCCATTCGGCGGCCAGTCCAAGGACTACGGTAAAGGCGGCCAGGCTGCTCGTACCTGCGCGGCATCCGACCGTACCGGTCACGCCCTGCTGCACACCCTGTATCAGGGCAACCTGAAAGCCGGCACCACGTTCCTGAACGAGTACTACGCTGTTGACCTGGTAAAAAACCAGGACGGCGCATTCGTCGGCGTGATCGCTATTTGCATCGAAACCGGTGAAACCACCTACATTCGCGCCAAGGCTACCGTGCTGGCGACGGGCGGTGCAGGTCGTATCTACGCGTCGACCACCAACGCCCTGATCAACACCGGTGACGGCGTTGGCATGGCCCTGCGTGCAGGCGTGCCGGTACAAGACATCGAAATGTGGCAGTTCCACCCAACCGGCATCGCCGGCGCCGGTGTACTGGTTACAGAAGGTTGCCGTGGTGAAGGCGGTTACCTGATCAACAAGCACGGCGAGCGTTTCATGGAGCGTTATGCTCCGAACGCCAAGGACCTTGCCGGTCGTGACGTGGTTGCCCGTTCGATGGTGAAAGAAATCATCGCCGGCAACGGTTGCGGCCCGAACGGCGACCACGTGATGTTGAAACTCGATCACCTGGGCGAGGAAGTGCTGCACAGCCGCCTGCCAGGTATTTGCGAGCTGTCCAAGACTTTCGCCCACGTTGACCCGGTGGTTGCTCCGGTTCCAGTAGTTCCAACTTGCCACTATATGATGGGCGGCGTGCCGACCAACATTCATGGCCAGGCGATCACCCAGAACGCCGAAGGCGTGGACGAGATCATTCATGGTCTGTTCGCCGTGGGCGAAGTGGCTTGCGTATCGGTTCACGGTGCCAACCGCCTGGGCGGCAACTCGCTGCTCGACCTGGTGGTATTTGGCCGCGCTGCCGGCCTGCACCTGGAAAAGGCGCTGACCGACGGTATCGAATACGATGATGCCACCGACGCCAACATCGAGGCGGCCCTGGCTCGCCTGAACGCGCTGAACGAGCGCACGGATGGCGAAGACGTGGCAACCCTGCGTCGTGAGCTGCAAAGCTGCATGCAGAACTACTTCGGTGTATTCCGTACTGGCGAATACATGCAGAAGGGCATTGCCCAGCTGGCCGACCTGCGCAAGCGGATTGCCAACGTCAAGATCAACGATAAGAGCCAGGCGTTCAACACCGCTCGTATCGAAGCCCTTGAACTGCAAAACCTGCTGGAAGTGGCTGAAGCGACGGCGATTGCCGCCGAGGTTCGTAAGGAATCCCGTGGCGCTCACGCTCGTGAAGACTTTGAAGATCGCGATGACGAAAACTGGTTGTGCCACACCCTGTACTTCCCGGGTGACAAGCGCGTAACCAAGCGTGCCGTGAACTTCTCGCCGAAGACGGTTCCGACGTTTGAACCGAAGATTCGGACTTACTAAGGGTGGCTGCCATGTTGAAAGTCAGTGTTTATCGCTACAACCCTGATCAGGACGCCGCGCCGTTCATGCAGGAATTTGAGGTCGATACCGGTGGTAAAGACCTGATGGTGCTGGATGTGCTGGCCCTGATCAAAGAGCAGGACGAAGGTTTCTCCTATCGTCGCTCTTGCCGTGAAGGCGTCTGCGGCTCCGACGGCATGAACATCAACGGCAAAAACGGCCTGGCGTGTGTCACGCCGCTGTCGGCCGTGGTCAAGAAGGGCAAGCTCGTTGTCCGTCCGCTGCCAGGTTTGCCGGTTATCCGTGACCTGGTCGTCGATATGAGCATCTTCTACAAGCAATACGAGAAGGTTAAGCCATTCCTGCAGAACGACACGCCGGCTCCGGCCATCGAGCGTCTGCAGTCCCCGGAAGAGCGCGAGAAGCTCGACGGTCTGTACGAGTGCATCCTGTGCGCTTGCTGCTCGACCTCTTGCCCGTCCTTCTGGTGGAACCCGGACAAGTTCCTGGGTCCGGCTGCACTGCTGCAAGCCTATCGCTTCCTGGCAGACAGCCGTGACACCAAGACGTCCGAGCGTCTGGCCTCACTGGATGACCCGTTCAGCGTATTCCGCTGCCGCGGGATCATGAACTGCGTCAACGTATGTCCCAAAGGCCTGAACCCGACTAAGGCCATTGGTCATATCCGTAACATGCTGCTGCAAAGCGGCGTGTAAGACGTTGTAGTAAAAGCAGGACCGTTGTGCCCGTAAATGCTACGGCGCAGGCTTCAACCGGCGCCGTAGTTTTAACTTGAGCAGCGACTTACAAAGCCGCAGCTCTTATTTTGAAGAAATGAGACAAGCAGGGGCATTCGGGTTGGTACCCGAACTATCAGCGTGATCCTAAGTGGCTTGTTTTGGTCGCTGCACTTGGCCTTTTGCAAGCAAACTCGGTGTTTTCGCCGGTGGTGTCCCCAAATTGAGGGTGACCAAGCATGCAAGAAAGCGTGATGCAGCGCATGTGGAACAGCAGCACCTTAGACGGTGGTAATGCTGCCTATGTGGAAGAGCTCTATGAGCTCTACCTGCACGACCCTAACGCTGTGCCAGAAGAATGGCGCACCTATTTTCAGAAGTTGCCTTCAGATGGCAACGCTGCAACCGATGTATCGCATGCTGCAATTCGCGATCATTTCGTGCTGCTGGCAAAGAACCAGCGCCGCGCCCAACCGGTTTCCGCCGGGAGCGTGAGCAGTGAGCATGAGAAGAAGCAAGTTGAAGTACTGCGACTGATCCAGGCCTACCGTATGCGTGGCCACCAGGCAGCCCAGCTTGATCCGCTGGGGCTGTGGCAGCGCTCTGCACCTGCAGACCTGTCGATCAATCACTACGGCTTGACCAATGCCGATCTTGATACGACCTTCCGTGCCGGCGACCTGTTCATCGGCAAAGAGGAAGCGAGCCTACGCGAAATTCACGAAGCGTTGCAGCAGACATATTGCCGCACCATTGGCGCTGAGTTCACGCATATCACCGATTCCGAGCAGCGCCACTGGTTCCAGCATCGCCTAGAAGGCGTGCGTGGCCGTCCGGTGCTGTCCGCCGATGTGCGTGGCCACCTGCTTGAGCGCGTGACCGCTGCCGAGGGCCTCGAAAAATACCTGGGCACCAAATACCCGGGCACCAAGCGTTTCGGCCTGGAAGGCGGCGAGAGCCTGATTCCGATGCTCGACGAGTTGATCCAGCGTTCCGGTTCCTACGGCACCAAGGAAGTCGTGATCGGCATGGCTCACCGTGGTCGTCTGAACGTGTTGGTCAACACCTTCGGCAAGAACCCGCGTGAACTGTTCGACGAGTTCGAGGGCAAGAAGAAGGTCGAGTTGGGTTCCGGTGACGTTAAATACCACCAGGGCTTCTCGTCCAACGTGATGACCACCGGCGGCGAAGTCCACCTGGCCATGGCATTCAACCCATCCCACCTGGAAATTGTTTCTCCAGTGGTCGAGGGGTCGGTACGTGCTCGCCAGGATCGTCGTAACGACGCCACCGGTGAGAAGGTACTGCCGATTTCCATCCACGGTGACGCGGCATTCGCCGGTCAAGGCGTGGTCCTGGAAACGTTCCAGATGTCGCAGACCCGCGGCTTCAAGACCGGCGGTACCGTCCACATCGTCATCAACAACCAGGTGGGTTTCACCATCAGCAACCCGCTGGACGCACGCTCTACCGAGTACGCGACCGACGTTGCCAAGATGATCCAGGCGCCGATCCTCCATGTGAATGGGGATGATCCGGAAGCCGTATTGTTCGTGACCCAGCTGGCCATTGACTACCGCATGCAGTTCAAGCGCGATGTGGTGATTGACCTGGTCTGCTACCGCCGTCGTGGTCACAACGAAGCGGATGAGCCTAGCGGCACCCAGCCGTTGATGTACCAGCAGATCAGCAAGCAGCGCACCACCCGTGAGCTGTACGCCGAAAGCCTGACCAAGGCCGGCGTGCTGGACGAAGCGCGTGTTCAGGCGAAGATCGATGAATACCGCAACGCCCTGGACAACGGTCTGCATGTAGTAAAAAGCCTGGTCAAAGAGCCGAACAAAGAGCTGTTCGTGGACTGGCGTCCATACCTGGGCCATGCCTGGACTGCGCGTCACGACACCTCGTTCGATCTGAAGACCCTGCAGGAACTGTCCGCCAAGCTGCTGGAAATCCCGGATGGCTTCGTGGTCCAGCGCCAGGTTGCGAAGATCTACGAAGACCGCCAGAAGATGCAGGCCGGCGGCCTGCCGATCAACTGGGGTTATGCCGAAACCATGGCATACGCGACCCTGGCGTTTGAAGGTCACCCGATCCGCATGACTGGCCAGGACATCGGCCGTGGTACGTTCTCGCACCGTCACGCGGTCTTGCACAACCAGAAAGACGCCAGCACCTACGTACCGCTGCAACACCTGTACGAAGGCCAGCCGCGTTTCGACCTGTACGATTCGTTCCTGTCCGAGGAAGCCGTACTGGCGTTTGAATACGGTTACTCGACCACCACGCCAAACGCGCTGGTGATCTGGGAAGCCCAGTTCGGCGACTTCGCCAACGGTGCCCAGGTGGTGATCGACCAGTTCATCACCAGCGGCGAGCACAAGTGGGGCCGTCTGTGCGGTCTGACCATGTTGCTGCCACACGGTTATGAAGGTCAGGGGCCGGAGCACTCCTCGGCCCGTCTGGAGCGTTACCTGCAATTGTGCGCCGAGCACAATATCCAGGTGTGCGTGCCGACTACCCCGGCCCAGATCTACCACTTGCTGCGTCGCCAGGTGATCCGCCCGCTGCGCAAGCCGCTGGTCGTGCTGACACCGAAGTCGCTGTTGCGTCACAAACTGGCCATCTCGACCCTGGAAGACCTGGCCGACGGTTCGTTCCAGACCGTTATTTCGGAAATCGACACCCTGGACGCCGCCAAGGTCACTCGCCTGATCCTGTGCAGCGGCAAGGTTTACTACGACTTGCTGGAAAAACGTCGTGCCGAAGGCCGCGAAGACATCGCCATCGTGCGTATCGAGCAGCTTTACCCGTTCCCGGAAGACGACCTGATGGAGGCCATTGCGCCTTACACCAACCTCACCCATGTGGTGTGGTGTCAGGAAGAACCGATGAACCAGGGCGCGTGGTACAGCAGCCAGCATCACCTGCGTCGCAGCATCGGCAACCACAACAAGGCCTTGGGCCTGGAGTACGCCGGTCGTGATGCTTCTGCTGCACCTGCATGTGGTTATGCGTCGATGCACGCCGAGCAGCAGGAAAAACTGCTGCAAGATGCGTTCACTGTTTAACGTATTCGCGCTGACTGAAACCGAATTTTAAGGACCGCAGATAATGGCTATCGAAATCAAAACCCCGACATTCCCGGAATCGGTTGCTGATGGCACCGTTGCCACCTGGCACAAGAAACCAGGCGAGGCCGTCAAGCGTGACGAACTGATCGTCGACATCGAAACCGACAAAGTCGTTCTGGAAGTGCTGGCCACCGCTGACGGCGTAGTGGGCGAAATCATCAAGAACGAAGGCGATACTGTCCTGTCCGACGAAGTCCTGGGCACCATCGTTGAGGGCGGTGCTGCCGCTCCGGCCCCAGCTCCAGCGGCCCCTGCTGCTTCGGCTCCGGCTGCCACTCCGGCGGCTGATGCACAAGACCCGATCGCTGCCCCGGCTGCGCGTCAGTTGGCCGAGGAAAACGGCATCAACCTGGCTTCCATCAAGGGCACCGGCAAAGACGGCCGCGTGACCAAGGAAGACGTGGTTGCCGCTATTGAAACCAAGAAAAACGCGCCGGCTGCCGCGCCTGCCAAGGCTGCTGCCCCGGCGGCCGCTGCGCCTGTGTTCGCCGCTGGCGACCGCACCGAGAAGCGCGTGCCGATGACCCGCGTGCGCGCCACCGTGGCCAAGCGCCTGGTTGAAGCACAGTCGAACATGGCCATGCTGACCACGTTCAACGAAGTAGACATGACTGAAGTCATGGCCCTGCGCTCGAAGTACAAGGACCTGTTCGAGAAGTCCCACAACGGCGTGCGCCTGGGCTTCATGTCGTTCTTCGTGAAAGCGGCCACCGAAGCGCTGAAACGCTTCCCGGCAGTCAACGCTTCCATCGACGGCAGCGACATCGTTTACCACGGCTACGCTGACATCGGTGTTGCCGTGTCCAGCGACCGTGGCCTGGTGGTGCCGGTCCTGCGTAACGCCGAGCTGATGAGCCTGGCTGAAATCGAAGGCGGTATCGCCGGCTTCGGCAAGAAAGCCCGTGACGGCAAGCTGACCATCGACGAGATGACCGGTGGTACCTTCACCATCACCAACGGTGGTACCTTCGGTTCGATGATGTCGACCCCGATCGTCAACCCGCCACAGGCCGCGATCCTGGGCATGCACAACATCATCCAGCGTCCGATGGCCATCAACGGCCAGGTCGTGATCCGTCCGATGATGTACCTGGCACTGTCCTACGATCACCGCCTGATCGACGGTAAAGAAGCCGTGACGTTCCTGGTGACCATCAAGAATCTGCTGGAAGACCCGGCTCGCCTGCTCCTGGATATCTGATAGAAGCAGCTTCAAGTTGCGGGCTACAAGCTGTAGGAAAAATTAGCTTGGCTTGCAGCTTGGAGCTAAAAGCTTGTCGCAAATAGAGGATCTATTTTCATGACACAGAAATTTGACGTTGTAGTGATCGGTGCGGGCCCTGGCGGCTACGTGGCCGCCATCAAGGCCGCTCAACTGGGCCTCTCGACTGCTTGCATCGAAAAATACACCGACAAGGAAGGCAAACTGGCCCTGGGCGGTACCTGCCTGAACGTCGGTTGCATTCCTTCCAAGGCGCTGTTGGACAGCTCCTGGAAATTCCACGAAGCCCAGGACGGTTTTGCCATCCACGGCATCAACCACGCTGGCGTGACCATGGACGTGCCAGCCATGGTCGGCCGCAAGGCCAACATCGTCAAAGGCCTGACCTCTGGCGTGGCTACCCTGTTCAAGGCCAATGGCGTCACTTCCCTGCAAGGTCACGGCAAACTGCTGGCCGGCAAGAAAGTTGAAATCACCAAGCCAGACGGTTCGACCGAAATCATCGAAGCCGAGAACGTGATCCTGGCGCCAGGTTCGCGTCCAATCGACATTCCACCGGCTCCAGTCGACCAGAACGTGATCGTTGATTCGACCGGCGCCTTGGAATTCCAATCGGTACCCAAACGCCTGGGCGTGATCGGCGCTGGCGTGATCGGCCTGGAACTGGGTTCGGTCTGGTCCCGCCTGGGTTCGCAAGTGACCGTACTGGAAGCCCTGGACACGTTCCTGCTGGCTGCCGACACCGCCGTGTCCAAAGAAGCGCTGAAAACCCTGACCAAGCAAGGTCTGGATATCAAGCTGGGCGCTCGTGTGACCGGTTCTAAAGTCAACGGCGAAGAAGTGGTCGTGACCTACACCGACAAGGATGGCGAACAGACCATCACCTTCGACAAACTGATCGTTGCCGTTGGTCGCCGTCCAGTGACCACTGATCTGCTGGCAGCTGACAGCGGCGTGACCATCGACGAGCGTGGCTTTGTCCATGTTGACGATCACTGCGCCACCACCGTGCCTGGTGTCTACGCCATTGGTGACGTGGTTCGCGGCATGATGCTGGCGCACAAGGCGTCCGAAGAAGGCATCATGGTGGTTGAGCGCATCAAGGGTCACAAGACCCAGATGAACTACGACCTGATCCCTTCGGTTATCTACACCCACCCGGAAATTGCATGGGTTGGTAAGAACGAACAGCAGTTGAAAGCTGAAGGCGTTGACGTTAACGTCGGCACCTTCCCGTTTGCCGCTTCTGGCCGTGCCATGGCAGCGAACGACACTGGCGGTTTTGTCAAAGTCATCGCTGATGCCAAGACCGACCGCGTACTGGGTGTGCATGTGATTGGCCCAGGCGCAGCAGAGCTGGTTCAGCAGGGCGCTATCGGTATGGAATTCGGCACCAGCGCCGAAGACATCGGCATGATGGTCTTCTCCCATCCGACCCTGTCTGAAGCGCTGCACGAAGCCGCGTTGGCAGTGAATGGCCATGCCATCCACATTGCCAACAAGAAGAAGCGCTAAGCAAGATAATAAGAAACCACGGCGGTTGCCCGTCGTGAGCCTTGTGCGCAAGACTCACCGCGGAATATCCGCTGGACGCAGTCTTGCGCAGCTTTGCCTGTCCTAGGGCGGTGAAGTTGAGCAAGCAGCAGTCACAGGTGGCGCGGCACTCATAATGAGCGTAGCGCCGAATGCGCAGTACCTAACGAAGACGGTAAAAAGCATGAATCTTCACGAGTATCAGGGTAAGCAGCTGTTCGCTGAATACGGCCTGCCAGTTTCCAAGGGTTACGCAGTAGACACCCCGGAAGCAGCAGCAGAAGCTTGCGACAAAATCGGCGGCAGCGAGTGGGTTGTCAAAGCCCAGGTCCACGCTGGTGGTCGCGGTAAAGCGGGCGGCGTTAAGCTGGTTCGCAGCAAAGAAGACGCCAAGGCCTTCGCACAGCAGTGGCTGGGCAAGCGTCTGGTGACTTACCAGACTGACGCCAATGGCCAGCCAGTCACCAAGATCCTGGTTGAATCGTGCACTGATATCGCTAAAGAGCTGTACCTGGGCGCTGTCGTTGACCGTTCGAGCCGTCGCATCGTGTTCATGGCGTCCACCGAAGGTGGCGTGGACATCGAGAAGATCGCTCACGAAACCCCAGAAAAAATCCTGAAGGCCACGATCGACCCACTGGTTGGCGCTCAGCCATTCCAGGGTCGCGAGCTGGCTTTCCAGCTGGGTCTGGAAGGCAAGCAAGTTGCCCAGTTCGCCAAGATCTTCGTAGGCCTGGCCAAACTGTTCCAGGATCACGATCTGGCCCTGCTGGAAGTGAACCCGCTGGTGATCAAGGCTGACGGCGACCTGCATTGCCTCGATGCCAAGATCAACATCGACGCCAACGCCATGTACCGCCAGCCTAAGCTGAAGACTTTCCACGATCCGTCGCAAGACGATCCGCGCGAAGCGCACGCTGCCAAGTTCGAGCTGAACTACGTAGCCCTGGAAGGTAACATCGGTTGCATGGTCAACGGTGCTGGCCTGGCCATGGGTACCATGGACATCGTCAACCTGCATGGCGGCAAGCCAGCCAACTTCCTCGACGTAGGTGGTGGCGCTACCAAGGAACGCGTTACCGAAGCGTTCAAGATCATCCTGTCCGACTCCAACGTCGCTGCAGTACTGGTCAACATCTTCGGCGGCATCGTTCGTTGCGACATGATTGCCGAAGGCATCATCGGTGCAGTGAAAGAAGTCGGCGTGAAAATCCCGGTTGTTGTTCGCCTTGAAGGTAACAACGCTGAACTGGGCGCTAAAGTACTGGCAGAAAGCGGTTTGAACATCATCGCTGCTACCAGCCTGACCGACGCTGCTCAACAAGTTGTCAAAGCTGCGGAGGGCAAATAATGAGCGTCCTGATCAATAAAGACACCAAGGTTATCTGCCAGGGTATTACCGGTTCGCAAGGTAGCTTCCACACCCAGCAAGCCCTCGAATACGGCACCAAGATGGTTGGTGGCGTCACTCCGGGCAAAGGCGGCACCGAGCACCTGGGCCTGCCAGTGTTCAACACCGTGAAAGAAGCGGTTGCTCAAACTGGCGCCACCGCCAGCGTGATCTACGTTCCAGCTCCTTTCTGCAAGGATTCCATCCTGGAAGCGGCATTCGGCGGCATCAAGCTGATCGTGTGCATCACCGAAGGCATTCCTACCCTGGACATGCTGGACGCTAAAGTTAAGTGCGACGAGCTGGGTGTTACCCTGATCGGCCCTAACTGCCCAGGCGTGATCACTCCAGGCGAATGCAAGATTGGCATCATGCCCGGTCACATTCACTTGCCAGGCAAAGTCGGTATCGTTTCCCGTTCCGGCACCCTGACCTACGAAGCTGTGAAGCAGACTACTGACGCCGGTTTCGGTCAGTCGACTTGCGTCGGCATCGGCGGTGACCCGATCCCAGGCTCGAACTTCATCGACATCCTGAAACTGTTCCAGGAAGACCCGAAGACCGAAGCGATCGTGATGATCGGTGAGATCGGCGGTTCGGCTGAAGAAGAAGCGGCTGCCTACATCAAGGCACACGTGACCAAGCCGGTTGTTTCCTACATCGCTGGTGTGACTGCCCCTGCGGGCAAGCGCATGGGCCATGCTGGCGCAATCATCTCTGGCGGCAAGGGCACTGCAGACGAGAAATTTGCTGCCCTGGAAGACGCAGGCGTGAAAACCGTGCGTTCGCTGGCAGACATCGGCAAGGCTTTGTCCGAGCTGACTGGCTGGGCGATCAAGTAAGCCTCGCGCTTAACTGACGCTTCACCACACAAAGGCCACCTTCGGGTGGCCTTTGTGCGTTCTGGGTATATCCATTTGTTGAAATTGACGCGGTCCATTGTGGGAGCTGGCTTGCCTGCGATTGCATCACCTTGGCTTGCCTGGATCACCGCGCCGTCCGCATCGCAGGCAAGCCAGCTCCCACAGTGGACTGCATTGCCAAGTTAAGTATGAAAACGCGACATCAACGTGTCGCTTATCGGACAGCGCGCCCCGCAACAGTGCGTTTGTCAGGCAAATTCGGTACTCTTGCCGCCTCTTTATGCGTCCGCCTCCCAAAAGGAAGCCGCGCGCTAGAACAGTCGGTGCCCATCAGCGCTGGCAGTATTTCCCTCATCCATAGGGAATCCCCCTCTAAATTCCGATTCAGTAGTGTGGTATTTCCTCAAATGAAAGTGTTGAAAGGCCAGGATATCCTGGCGCTGGGCTTTATGACGTTTGCCCTGTTCGTGGGCGCCGGCAACATCATCTTCCCGCCTATCGTTGGTTTGCAGTCCGGGCCGCATGTCTGGATGGCGGCGCTGGGCTTCCTGATCACTGCCGTCGGCCTGCCGGTGGTCACGGTCATCGCCCTGGCCAAGGTCGGCGGTGGCATGGATGCATTGAGCAGCCCTATCGGCAAGATCGCCGGTGGCATCCTGGCTGCGGCGTGCTACCTGGCCGTGGGGCCGCTGTTTGCCACGCCACGTACCGCGACGGTGTCGTTTGAAGTCGGCCTGGCGCCATTGACCGGCGAAAGCCCGCTGGCCCTGTTCCTCTACAGCTCGGTGTACTTCCTGCTGGTGTTCTTCATCTCCCTGTACCCAGGGCGCCTGTTGGATACCGTCGGGCGTTTTCTCGCGCCGCTGAAGATCATTGCGCTGGCGGTGCTGGGCATCGCGGCCTTTGCCCTGCCTGCGGGCGATATTGGCGTTGCTACGCCGGAATACGTCGCCGCGCCGTTCTCCCAGGGTTTTATCAATGGTTACCTGACCATGGATACCCTGGGCGCGCTGGTGTTTGGCATCGTGATCGTCAACGCCATCCGCTCCCGGGGTGTCGAGTCGCCACAGTTGATCACCCGCTACGCCATCATTGCCGGGCTGATTGCCGGCCTGGGCCTGGCGCTGGTGTACATCAGCCTGTTCCGCCTCGGTTCGGGCAGCCATGAAGTGGCCGCCGGTGCAGCCAACGGCGCAGCGGTATTGCACGCCTATGTACAACACACCTTTGGTTCCCTGGGCAGCGGCTTCCTTGCGGTGCTGATCTCCCTGGCGTGCCTGGTCACCGCCGTGGGCCTGACCTGTGCCTGCGCCGAGTACTTCAGCCGGGTGTTGCCACTGTCCTACAAGACCCTGGTGGTGATCCTCGCCGCATTCTCGCTGCTGGTGTCCAACCTGGGCCTGACCAAGCTGATCGCGTTCTCGATCCCGGTGCTGACAGCCATCTACCCGCCGTGCATCGTGCTGGTGGCGCTGAGCTTCTGCAAAGACTTCTGGCATGAACATGGCCGTATCCTTGGCCCGGTGATGCTGGTGTCGTTTATCTTTGGCACCATCGACGCCCTCAAGGGCGCGGGCCTGGCGGGCTGGATGCCGGCGCAAATGGCGAACCTGCCGTTGAGCGAGCAAGGCCTGGCCTGGCTGGTGCCTTGCGTGATCACCCTGGTGGCCGCAGTCGTGGTTGACCGTATGCTGGGCAAGCGCAGCGAAGCCATCGCCTAAAGCGAACTGTTGTACGCTGACAACGAAATGCCCCGCCAGGTGCGGGGCATTTTTATGGGCGCTCGGCGGTGTCTTTTTTTGCGGGCTAACGTCGAAGGGGTTATGAGTTTTCCAGATCAGGAACACGGTCAGTGTGGGAGCTGGCTTGCCTGCGATAGCGGTAGATCAGTCGGCCTGATACTGACTGAAGGGACGCCATCGCAGGCAAGCCAGCTCCCACATCGTCCGAGTTAGCCAGCCCTATTGTTTAGAGGACCCGCATGTCGTTCGTCGAAGCCAACCTGATCCACTTGCTTGCCGCGCTGTGGTTCGTCATCTGCTGGGGCGGCTACACCCGCTACGCCAGCTGGAAAGCCCGGGACACGGCCTGCCTGGCCAGTGTGCTGCACCTGTATCGTGAAGACTGGATGCGCCGCATGTTGCTGCGCGACAACCGCATCGCCGATGCCAGTGTGATCGGCAACCTGGAGCGCAACGCGTCTTTCTTCGCCTCCAGCACCTTGATCATCCTCGCCGGTATCCTGACCGTGCTGGGGGCTTCGGAGCGGGCGGTCTCGCTGCTGGCGGACATTCCCATGGTGCAGCAGGCGTCCCAGGGCATGTCGGAGATCAAGCTGTTGTGCCTGGCCCTGGTGTTTGTCTATGCCTTTTTTACCTTCAGTTGGTGCATGCGCCAGTACAACTTTGCGGCGATCCTGGTCGGCTCGGCACCCATGGTCGGCGAGCGGCATGTCTCCGAGCAGGAGCGCAAGGCCTTTGCCTCCCGGGCCGCGCGGGTGATATCGATGGCCGCCAACCAGTTCAACTTCGGTCTGCGTTCCTATTACTTCGGCATGACCATGCTCGCCTGGTTTGTCAGCCCCTGGCTGTTTATGCTGATGAGCAGCGGGGTGGTGCTGGTGCTGTATCGCCGGGAGTTTCATTCCGATGTGCTGGAAGTCATGGTCTACACCCCGACCGAGGCGCCGTTGCCTGAGGCGAATAAAGAGCCAGCCGCCTGAGTCGATCGTTTATTGCCGCTTAGTCTGGCGACCTGCTGTTTGGCTACGCAAAAAATACCGCCCAAAGTAAAGCCCGCTAATAAGCGGGCTTTCTTTTGCAACATGGTTTTTAAACCGTGGTATCAAGAACCGGTTGCAGGTGTAGCTGGAGCATTTTCTTTAGCGGCTGCTGCGTCAGATTCAGCTTGGGCTTTGGCGGCTTCAGCGTTTTCTTTTGCAGCATCGTTCACTTTATCCTGAGCTTCGCTCATTTTTTCTTGAGCTTGTTCAGCGTGTTGGGTTGCATCCTGAGCTTTGTCCTCGGATTTTTTATCGCAGGCAGCGAGGCCAAGGGTGGCAGCCAACATCAAGGAAACGGCGAAAGTCTTGCGCATGGGGTGTTTCTCCTTATTGAAGATATCTACTGGCCTTTCGAGCATGGGGTGCAGGCATTAGTTCCTTTAATCTCACAGATATATAGGCTGTTTCGCTAAGGAACTTTCTTCCGGGGTACTTGTTCCACCGGATCACTACTAATAAGAGTCTTTATCCAATGACCGATAGCCCCCTTTTGGAGCGTGCCGCACGTTTTGTTTCGGCCCTGCGTCACTGCCAGGTCCTGGGTATTGAGGTGCATGATGCGAGCGCGGACGGCATGACCTTGCTTTTGCCGTACAGCCCGCAGATCGTCGGCGACCCGCACACCGGGATTATCCATGGCGGTGCCCTGACTTCCCTGATGGACACGGCCTGTGGCATGGCGACCTTGTGCGTCCTGCCGGAATTTGAAGTCTGCCCCACCCTGGATTTGCGCATTGACTACATGCACCCGGCCGAGCCGCACAAGGCCGTATTTGGCTTTGCCCAATGCTATCGGGTGACCACCGATGTGATTTTCACCCGTGGCTTTGCGTATCAGGATGACCCCCAGCAGCCGATTGCCCATGTGGTGGGCACGTTCATGCGCATGGGCAAGCACCTGAAGGGCACCAAGGGCCTGGGTAGCAGTATCAAGGGAGAACAGGCATGACCCACCAATTCAAGACGCGGATGCAGCAGGCCCATCACCGGGGCGACTATAAGGCGCTGCTGGAACTGATTCCCTATGCCCGACTGATCGGCGTTGAATGCACGCGCCTGGGGGATGAGTTGCTGTTTCGCATGCCCGCCAACAAGGACAATATTGGTAACCCGATATTGCCGGCCCTCCATGGCGGTGTGATTGCCGGCTTTATGGAGCTGTCGGCGGCCTTTCATTTATGGGTGGCCACGGGCACCCCGGGAGTTGCAAAGGGCCTGCCCAAGATTGTCGATTTTTCTCTGGACTACCTGCGGGCCGGGCAGTTTCGCGACACTTACGCCACCTGCCAGGTGTGGCGCCAGGGACGGCGGGTGGCCAATGTGGCGATCACCGCCTGGCAAAGCACCCCGGCCGAGCCCATTGCCACTGCTCGCGCGCATTTCAAGATTCAAGAACAGGGCCACCCTTGAAATCCTGGTCTTAGCCCCCAACTTTGATGACAACCCGCCGCCAACCCTCTAGGGCGCGGCCACTGCCATCCAATTGGAGTTTGATGACCATGAGTGTGGAAACTCAAAAGGAAACCCTGGGCTTCCAGACCGAGGTGAAGCAACTGCTGCACCTCATGATCCATTCGCTGTATTCCAACAAGGAAATCTTCCTTCGCGAATTGATCTCGAACGCCTCTGACGCTGTCGACAAATTACGTTTTGAAGCCCTGTCCAAGCCTGAGTTGCTGGAAGGTGGCGCAGAACTGAAAATCCGTGTGAGCTTCGACAAGGACGCCAAGACCGTCACCCTCGAAGACAACGGCATCGGCATGAGCCGCGAAGAGGCGATTACCCATTTGGGCACCATCGCCAAATCCGGCACCGCCGATTTCATGAAGAACCTGTCGGGCGACCAGAAGAAGGACTCGCACCTGATCGGCCAGTTCGGCGTGGGCTTCTACTCGGCCTTTATCGTTGCCGACAAAGTGGAAGTGTTCAGCCGCCGCGCCGGTCTCGACGCCAGCGAAGGCGTGCACTGGGCTTCCAAAGGCGAGGGCGAATTTGAAATCGCCACCGTCGACAAGGCAGACCGCGGTACGCGCATCGTGCTGCACCTCAAGTCTGGTGAAGACGAATTCGCCGATGGCTGGCGCCTGCGCAACATCATCAAGAAGTACTCCGACCATATCGCGTTGCCCATCGAACTGCCGAAAGAACAAGCGGCGGCCGAAGGCGAGGAGGCTCCTGCCCAGGAATGGGAAGTGGTCAACCGCGCCAGCGCCCTGTGGACCCGTCCGCGTACCGAGGTCAAGGACGAGGAATACCAGGAGTTCTACAAGCACATCGCCCATGACTACGAAAACCCGCTGAGCTGGAGCCACAACAAGGTCGAAGGCAAGCTGGAATACAGCTCGCTGCTGTACGTCCCGGCCCGTGCTCCGTTCGACCTGTACCAGCGTGAAGCGCCCAAAGGCCTGAAGCTGTATGTGCAGCGCGTATTCGTGATGGATCAGGCAGAGTCCTTCCTGCCCCTGTACCTGCGCTTTATCAAGGGTGTGGTCGACTCCAACGACCTGTCGCTGAACGTGTCGCGGGAAATCCTGCAGAAAGACCCGATCATCGACTCGATGAAGACGGCGCTGACCAAGCGTGTGTTGGACATGCTGGAAAAACTGGCGAAGAACGAGCCTGAGCAATACAAGGGCTTCTGGAAAAACTTCGGCCAGGTCATGAAAGAAGGCCCGGCAGAAGATTTCGCCAACAAGGAAAAAATCGCCGGCCTGCTGCGTTTTGCCTCGACTCAAGGCGAAGACGGCGAGCAGGTGGTGTCCCTGGCCGAGTACCTGGCACGCGCCAAGGAAGGCCAGGACAAGATTTACTACCTGACCGGCGAAACCTACGCCCAGGTCAAGAACAGCCCGCACCTGGAAGTCTTCCGCAAAAAAGGCATCGAAGTGCTGCTGCTCACCGACCGTATCGACGAGTGGCTGATGAGCTACCTCAACGAGTTCGACGGTAAATCCTTCGTCGACGTGGCCCGTGGTGACCTGGACCTGGGCAACCTGGATTCGGAAGAGGACAAAAAAGCCGCTGAAGAAGTGGCCAAGTCCAAAGAAGGCCTGGTTGAACGCATCAAGACCGCCCTGGGCGATGCCGTCAGCGAGGTGCGGGTTTCCCACCGCCTGACCGATTCCCCGGCGATCCTGGCCATCGGCGAGCAAGACCTGGGCATGCAAATGCGCCAGATCCTCGAAGCCAGCGGGCAGAAGGTGCCGGACTCCAAGCCGATCTTTGAATTCAACCCGGCTCACCCGTTGATCGAGAAACTCGACGGCGAGCAGAGCGAAGAGCGTTTTGGCGACCTGTCGCACATCCTCTTCGACCAGGCGGCCCTGGCCGCAGGGGACAGCTTGAAAGACCCGGCCGCCTACGTGCGCCGACTGAACAAGTTGTTGGTTGAACTGTCGGTTTAACAACGCTGCAAGAAAACCCCGCTTCGGCGGGGTTTTCGTTTGTGGATATCAACCGGAGAAAATGATGAACCAAGTCACCGTGCGTTCCGTGGTCTATCAGATTGATGGCCAGTCTTATGAAAGCCGCCTGGCCTTCGATGCCAACCACAAGGGCCCGCTGCCGGGCTTGCTGATGGCACCGAACTGGATGGGGGTCAGCGCCAGCGCCGAAGAAATCGCCAAGACCGTGGCGGCCAAGGGCTATGTGGTGCTGATCGCCGATCTGTACGGGCAACAGGTGCGCCCATCCAATGGCGACGAAGCCGGGGCGGCGATGATGCCGTTGAAGAATGACCGTGGGTTGTTGAACACACGTATGCAGGCAGCCTTAGCGCAACTGCAAGGCCAGGCCGAAGCGGCTGTCGATACCTCGAAGCTGGCGACCTTTGGTTTCTGCTTTGGCGGTTGCTGCTCCCTGGAGCTGGCACGTACCGGTGCGCCGCTGAAGGCAGCGGTGTCGTTCCATGGCACCCTCGACACGCCCAACCCGGCGGACGCGAAGAACATCAAGGGTTCGGTACTGGTGCTGCATGGCGCTTCTGACCCATTGGTGCCCAGGGAGCAGTTGCCGGCCTTTGAGGACGAGATGAACGCGGCCGGGGTGGATTGGCAATTGCTGAGCTACGGTGGCGCGGTGCATTCGTTCACCGACCCCCATGCCAATGTGCCGGGCAAGATGATGTACGACGCCAAGACCGCAGGGCGGGCGTTCCAGGCGATGCACAATTTGTTGGATGAAGTGTTCAAGGGCTGAGTCTTCAGCGTCTGTCAGGGCCTCATCGCGGGCAAGCCCGCTCCCACATTTTGGAATGCATTCCAAGTGTGGGAGCGGGCTTGCCCGCGATAGCTATTTCAAAGGCAACTCAATTCTCCCGGTCTCCCCCGGCACCGTCGGCCAATCTCCGGCCGCCCAGCGCTGGCGCGCCTGATCGATCAACGCCGGATCGCTGGCGACAAAGTTCCAGTTGATCCGCCGAGGCCCATCCAGCGGTGCGCCGCCGAAGACCACCAGGTGGCAATCGGTCTCGGCAAACAGCGCCATGCTCTGGCCCGCCGGCAACACCACCAGGCTATGGACTTCCAAGGTGTCGCCTTCCAACTGCGCATCACCGTTGAGCATATACACCGCCCGTTCCTCATGCTCATCAGGAATCAGCAGGGTAGTGGCCGTTTGCATATGCACCTCGGCATACAGCGTCGGCGACAGCACAGGCACCGGTGATTCCAGGCAAAAGCCACTGCCGGCGATCAGGCGGATCGTCACCCCGAGGTTGTCACTGACCGGCAGGCTGGCGGCGGGGTGATGGCTGTAATGCCCCGGCCCTTGCTCGTGTGCCTTGGGCGAGGCCAGCCACACCTGCAAGCCATGCAGCTCGAAACCCTTGGCCTTGAGCGCTTCGGGCGTGCGTTCGACGTGGGCAATGGCGCTGCCGGCGGTCATCCAGCTGACGTCACCGGCCTTGACCACCTGATCAGAGCCGAGGCTGTCCTTGTGCAGGAGTTCGCCTTCAAACAAGTAGGTGAGGGTGGACAAGCCAATATGCGGATGCTGGCGGATATTCATGCCGCTGCCAGGGGCGTAGCGGGTCTGGAGCATATGGTCGAAGAACACAAAAGGCCCGACGCTGCGGCATTCCCGCGAGGGCAGGGGGCGCAGGATAGGCTGGCCCTCGACATCTTCGGCACGTGGGTGAATTACGATCACGGTAGTCATGGTGCATCCCTGTCTGAGCGGGTTCGATGGGTTTGAGCATAACCCGCCCGGCAGGAAATCGGTGTTATTGGCTGAAGGCGCCTTCCGAGAGTCGGGTCTCGATGCTGATCTCGGCAGTGGTCATCAGCTTGTGTACCGGGCACTTGTCCGCTACACGATGCAGTTCTTCGCGCTGGGCATCAGTCAGTACGCCCTTGAGGGTCAGCTTGACGTTGAGCTTATACTTGCCTTTTTGCTCCTCGGTGCTGTCGTGGGTGACCTCCACGGTCACGCCGGTCAGGGGGATGTTCTTTTTCTGTGCGTACAGCTTGACGGTCAGGGCTTTGCACGAGGCCAGCGCGGCGTCGAAGTAATCGTGGGGCGAGGGCGCCGAGTCGTCGCCGCCCAGGCTCTTGGGCAGGTCGGTAAACAGTTCATGCTGATTGATGTTGACGCTATGGCGAAAATTCTCGGTGTTCAGCGTATTGACGATAACAGGCATGGCAAGCCTCACTAGACTAGATGGCAGGATGAAGATCATGCAGTTATAGAGCATGCTGGCACTTGAGTGTTCCGCATTTTTTATCGGATGAACCCCGACAGGCCGTCGCAGGTCTACCGGACTTAATCCCTGTTGAGGTTTTATCGTGCCCTGGATCCGCCTGAGTCTTGCCCTGTTGCTCGCCGCCAGCAGCCTTACTGTACAGGCCCGCGACTATGCCTACAGCGACGCGCACTTGCATTACGTCGACTTCTTCCAGGAGACGGCCGGCATGGACAAGCTGCTCAAGGCCATGGCTGACAATCGCATTGAGCATGTGATGATTTCCGGTATCCCGGTTGCGAAGAAATGGCACGAAGACGAACCCAAGCGCCCACGCTATTACGCCGGAGATGACGCGGATGCCTACTGGTACAGCGCCACCGATGTGATCGTCGCCGCAGCCGTGAGCAAGCTGGCCCCCGAGCAGCGTCAGTATTTGCACCCGTTCCTCAGCGGCTTCAACCCCAACGACAAGAACTCCGAGATCCATATCCAGCGCATGCTCGACCTCTATCCGGGCCTGTGGCAGGGCATTGGCGAAGTCTTCACCCGCCACGATGACCTGACTGCGCTGACCTCCGGTGACACACCACGGGCCAATAACGAGGCCATGATGGGCATCTATCACCTGGCCGCCAAGAATGACCTGCCGGTGCTGGTGCACTCCAACATCACCTCCAAGCGCGAGCGTAACCCGCTGTACCTGGCAGAGATCGAAGAGCCGCTGCGCAATCACCCGCACACCCGGTTTATCTGGGCCCATGCCGGCACCAGCATGGAGATCCACCGGCACCAGACGCAGCTGGACTTCCTGTTGCCGACCGTGAGCCGCATGCTGGAGGCCTATCCCAACCTGTACATCGACCTGTCCTGGAGCGTGCTCACGCCGTACTTGCTGGACGAGGCGGGAAAGCCCCGGCCGGAATGGCTGGCGCTGGTAGAGCGCTTCCCGGAGCGCTTTATGCTGGGGTCTGATGTGGTAGGGCGGTTTAACAAGCTGGGTAAGGAAATGCGCAGCTTCAATCCCTTCCTTGATGCCTTGCCTGAAGACGTTGCGCGAAAAGTCGCACGGGACAATTTCCTCGCGATTTTGCCCAAGGCGCGCTGATCGGGTTTGTCATCGTCCCGTCATACCGGTGTCATAAGCTCGCGCCATCTCACTCAAGGAGCCCACTATGCACCTCACCCGTTTAAGCGCCCTGGCGGCAATGATGATGATCAGCGGCTTGGCTAGCGCCGAAGTCCGTATCGAAGGCCCGGTGGAGTTCGGCGTGTTTGAAGGCCCGACAGCCCAGTTGCAGTCGGGCGAGCGCGTATTGCGCCGCAGCAACGAACAGATCCAGGCCACTACTGTGGTGCCGGCCAGGCTGGGCACCAAGTTTGGCCTGCGTTACCAGTTGCTTGGCAAGGTCGCCGAAGATACGCCACTGACCTTGCTCTACTTCACCCCCGGCATCCGCACGGCCGATGGCCAGCGGCATGACAAATTCGAAGTGACCCAGAAATTGGTGCCCGGTGCGCCCCAAGACGTGATGGCCTACGAGTTCACCGAAAGCTACGAAGTGGTGCCGGGCGAGTGGCGATTCATGGTATTCCAGGGTGATCGCCTGCTGACACAGAAGAGCTTCACCGTGCGCTGAGCAGCGACAGCATGGGTCTGGCAGGATAAAGGCGTTTTGATATCGCGTTTTGGTATTACGCAATTTCTGTCAGACGCCGATACCTTTCAAGAGCAACCCGCTGCAGGTGGATGCAGCGCTTTTGGAAGGAACCTGAGTAATGAGTATCAGAAGTCTCAATATCGCTCCCCGTGCAGGCCTGGGGTTTGGAGTGTTGGCGTTGATGGTGTTTGTATTGGGTGGGTTCGCCTTGATGCAAATGGCCAATATGCGCGAGCAGTCGGACCAAGTGGAGACCAACTGGCTGCCCAGCGTAATGGCGGCCGGCGAAATGAATCAGGACCTGCTGCGGATACGGGCCCTGACGTTGCGCGTGTTGGTCAACCGCGATCCTCAGATGGTGGCGCAGAATGAGCAGAAAATCCTCGAGATCAAAAAACAGCTGCACGCCGCGCAGTTGCTGTATGAAGCCTTGATCATCCTGCCAGAAGACCAGGTGCTGTTCGACCGTTTCAAGGTGGAGCAGCAACAGTACCTGCAACGCCAAGAGCAGGTTATGGTGCTTTCCCGGCAGAATCAGCTGGAAGACGCGATCAAGGTGGTCAACGGCGAGATGAATCATCTGGCCGATACCCTGGCCGGCACCCTGGGCGAACTGGTCACCCTCAATAAGGTCAGCGCCAACCAGGCGGCCACATTGGCCCAGCAAGTGTTCAGTCAATCGCGAATCTGGGTGATCGCCATGATTGTCATGACGGCACTGATTACCGTCGGCCTGGCCCTGCTGTTGACCCGCAGCATTGTGCTGCCGCTGGCGCAGTCGGTGAGGGTCGCCCAGGGGGTGGCCAGTGGCGATTTGACCGGCGAGATTACCGTCAGCGGCAAGGACGAGCCCGCGCGTCTGCAACAGGCACTCAAACGCATGCAGGAAAACCTGCGGGAGACGATCCAGCGTATCTCCCAATCCTCCAGCCAATTGGCCTCTGCTTCCGAGGAGCTCAGTTCGGTCACCGAAGACGCCACCCGTGGCCTGCACCAGCAAAGCCAGGAAATCGAGCAGGCCGCCACCGCGGTCAATCAGATGACAGCCGCCGTGGAGGAGGTGGCCAGTAATGCCGTGGCCACCTCACAGGCTTCGCGCGAATCCGATCGCATTGCCCAGCAGGGGCGCGAGCAAGTGCATCAGACGGTGCTGTCGATTGAGTCCCTGGCCGACGACGTGACCGCCAATGCCTCCCAGGTCGAGGACTTGGCGCAGAAGGTATACGGCATCAGCAAGGTGTTGGATGTGATCCGCTCGATTGCCGAACAAACCAACCTGCTGGCGCTCAATGCGGCCATCGAAGCTGCGCGGGCCGGCGAAGCCGGGCGTGGTTTTGCGGTGGTGGCCGATGAAGTGCGGGCCCTGGCCCATCGCACCCAGCAATCGACCGAGGAAATCGAGCAGATGATTGGCGGGATCCAGCAGGGTACTGATCAGGCGGTCAACTCGATGCAGCAAAGCAACAGCCGCGCACGGGCGACCTTGGGCATTGCCAAGTCGGCAGGCACTGCGCTGGAGGCAATTGCCTCGGCGTTTACCCTGATCAACGAGCGCAACCTGGTGATCGCCAGCGCCTCGGAGCAGCAGGCGGCGGTGGCGCGGGAGGTGGATCGCAACCTGATGAACATTCGTGAGCTGGCGATGCAGACGTCGGCGGGAGCTAATCAGACCAGCGCGGCGAGTCATGAGTTGTCGCGGTTGGCGGTGGATTTGAACACCATGGTGGCGCGGTTTTCGGTGTAGGGCTTTAGACCGAGTCGCCTTCATCGCGGGCAAGCCCCACATTTGAATGCGACCCAATGTGGGAGCGGGCTTGCCCGCGATGAAGGCGACTCGGTCTACTGGTAAACCCGGTCAAAAAAAACGCCCCGAACCAGTCGGGGCGTTTTCACATGACCAACCTGCGGGGCTTACTTGCCCTGCCAGCGTTTCAGCACCAAGGTGGCATTGGTGCCACCGAAGCCGAAGCTGTTGCTCATGACCGTGTTGATGGTCGCATCTTCACGGGTCTTGGTCAGGATCGGCATATCAGCCACTGCGGGGTCCAGCTCTTCGATGTTGGCGGAGCCGGCCATGAAGTTGCCTTCCATCATCAGCAGGCAGTAGATCGCTTCGTGAACGCCGGCGGCGCCCAGGGAGTGACCCGACAGGCTCTTGGTAGAGCTGATGGCCGGAGCCTTGTCGCCGAATACCGCGCGCACGCCTTCCATTTCCTTGGCATCGCCCACCGGAGTGGAGGTGCCATGGGTGTTCAGGTAATCGATAGGCGTATCCACGGTGGCCATGGCCATCTGCATGCAACGGATGGCACCTTCGCCGCTTGGCGCAACCATGTCGTAGCCGTCGGAAGTAGCGCCGTAGCCGACGATTTCCGCGTAGATCTTCGCGCCACGGGCCAGGGCGTGTTCCAGCTCCTCGACCACCACCATGCCGCCACCGCCGGCGATGACGAAACCGTCACGCTTGGCGTCGTAGGCACGGGAGGCTTTTTCCGGGGTTTCGTTGTACTGGGTGGACAGCGCGCCCATGGCGTCGAACAGGAACGATTGGCTCCAATGCTCTTCTTCACCGCCACCGGCAAACACGATGTCTTGCTTGCCCAACTGGATCTGCTCGACCGCGGTCCCAATGCAGTGGGCACTGGTGGCGCAGGCGGAGGAGATCGAGTAGTTCACGCCCTTGATCTGGAATGGCGTGGCCAGGCATGCGGAAACGGTGCTGCCCATGGTCCGCGTGACGCGGTACGGGCCAACGCGCTTGACGCCTTTCTCGCGCAGGATGTCCAGCGCTTCCATCTGGTTCAAGGTCGACGCGCCGCCGGAGCCGGCGATCAGGCCGGTGCGTACGTTGGACACCTGGTCGTCGCTCAGGCCGGAGTCGGCGATTGCGTCTTTCATGGCCAGGTAGGCATAAGCGGCGGCGTGGCCGACGAAGCGATAGATCTTGCGATCGATCAGCTCTTCGAGGGGGAGGTCGATGGAGCCGGAAACCTGGCTACGCAGACCCATTTCGGCATATTCCGGGTTGAAGCGGATGCCAGGGCGACTTGCACGCAGGTTAGCGGAGACGGTCTCTTTGTCATTGCCCAGGCACGAAACGATGCCCAGACCAGTGATAACGACGCGGCGCATGCGGATAACCCTTAAAAGTTGTCAGTGGAAGTGAACACGCCGACGCGAAGGCCTTCGGCGGTATAGATCTCGCGACCGTCGACGCTCACCGAACCATCGGCGATGGCCAGGTTCAGCTTGCCCTTGAGGACGCGCTTGATTTGAATGTTGTAGGTGACTTTCTTGGCGGTCGGCAGGACCTGGCCAAAGAACTTCACTTCGCCCGAACCCAGGGCACGACCGCGACCTGGCAGGCCTTGCCAGCCGAGGAAGAAGCCGACCAGTTGCCACATGGCATCAAGGCCCAGGCAGCCCGGCATCACCGGATCGCCTTCAAAATGGCAGGCGAAGAACCACAGGTCCGGGGTGATATCCAGCTCGGCGACCAATTCACCTTTGCCGTACTTGCCACCCGCTTCGCTGATATGGGTGATGCGATCCACCATCAGCATGTTCGGGGCGGGCAGTTGCGCGTTACCTGGGCCGAACAGCTCACCGCGACTGCAGCGCAGCAGGTCTTCCCGGGTAAAGGCGTTTTGTTTGGTCATGCGAGCTCCTCAATAATCCCATGCGGCAGGGCCGGGTAAATCTTCCCGACCGACTGAAGCGTGCTTGCCTCACGTCGGCAGCCTACAGGTAGACTATTGCGTTGTAGTGAAAGTCACAGCATCAAGGACATGAATGTACACTTGTGCACTGAAATTTTAAACCGGACTCATTTATAGGCCCGCTCGGGTACCTAAGACTGCCGCACTTTCGTGTTTCACGCCAGTCGGAGTTGGCTGATGCTGCCCATCTAATGCACCCAGCGCTGTAGGATTTGCTGCAAATCCGTGCGTTTGAACGGCTTGGCCAGGTAATCGTTCATTCCCGCAGCCAGGCACGCCTCCCGATCGCCCTGTAGCGCATTGGCCGTGAGGGCAATGATCGGCAGATCGGCGCAGCCGGGTAACTGGCGGATCTGGCGGGTGGCTTCATAACCGTCGATCACCGGCAGCCGGCAATCCATCAGGATCGCCGTGAAAATCAGGCTTTCGGCACTGCGAATCGCCTCGGCACCGTCGGTGGCGATGCTCACCTCGAACCCCAGGCTGCGCAACATGGCTTCGACCACGGTGCGGTTGACCGGGTTGTCCTCCACCAGCAACACATTGCGGCCTTCACCGGCGCTGGCCTTGTGCAGGGTGTCCGGGGCGATCTGCGGCAGGCTCTGCTGGTAGATCGCCAGGGGGATTTCCAGGGTGAACACCGAGCCCAGGCCTTCTTCGCTGTGGGCGCGCAAGGTGCCCCCCATGCGTTCGGCCAGGGTGCGGGCAATCGGCAGGCCCAGGCCGGTGCCGCCGTAACGTCTGGAGATCGAGCTGTCCGCCTGTTGAAAGGCGTCGAACATCAGCTCCAGGCGCTCGGCCGAGATGCCAATCCCGGTGTCGCGCACGGTGCAGGTGAACCACAGCAGTTCATGGTCCAGGGTTTGCCAATGGGGCTCGATGCTGACCGTGCCCTGCTCGGTGAACTTCAGTGCATTGCCGATCAGGTTCACCAGGATCTGCCGGATCCGCGTCGGGTCGCCCTGTACGCGCAACGTGTCCATGCCCGCTGGGATCGACAGCTCCAGGACCAGCCCGCGCTGTATGGCACTGTGCTGGAAGGCCTGGGCGCTGCTGTTGATCAGGTCCACCAGGTTGAACGGAATATGTTCAAGCTCCAGGGCCGCGCGTTCAATCCGCGAGAAGTCGAGGATATCGTTGATGACCTTGAGCAGGTGCTCGGTGGATTCCGAGGCCAGTGCGGCGTACTCGGTCTGCTCTTCGGTCATGTCCGTGGTTTCGAGCAATTGCAGCATGCCTAGCACGCCATTCATCGGGGTGCGCAGTTCATGGCTCATCATCGCCAGGAAGTCAGACTTGGCATTGTTGGCGCGCTCGGCTTCCTCCCGTGTCTGGATCAACTGCGCCATGGCTTGCTGTTGTTCGCGGCTGGCGTGGTGCAGGCCTTCGGCCAGGTTGTTGATATGGCGGGACAGGTCGCCCAGCTCTGAGTCATCGACAATCGGCAGCGGGGTCTTGTAGTCACCCTGCTGGATCGCCTTGACGGCATGGCCCATGGCGCTGATCGGTTGCGACAGGCTGGCGGCCAGGCGTCGTGCCAGCAGGAAGGTAAAGAGCAGGGCAAACAGCGCCAGGATCCCGGCCTTGAAGAGGATTTCCTGTTGGCGCTGGCTGAAAGCATCATTGGACATGCCGACGATCACCCGGCCCAGATAGTCGGCCCGTGGCGCCTTGGGCTGCGCGGTGCTGTCCTGGAAGAAGTCGTTGCCCAGCTGGATATGCTGCAGGCGGATCGGCGCCTGGAAAATTTTCACCGACAGCGAGCGGTCGTGTTTTTCCGACGGCTGCTCGACATACACGAGGATGTTTTCCGCGCTGTCCTGGATTTCCAGGAAGCGCACATGGGGCGTGGCCAGGGTTGCCCGCAGCAGGCTGTCGAGCACATCGTTGTTGCCGGAGATCACCCCGTACTCGGTGGCCGGGGCCAGTTGGTTGGCGATCAGTTGGCCGGTGTGGTCCAGTTCCTGGCGCAGGTCCTGGATCCGCACGAAGGTAAAGAAGCTGATCAGCAGCAACGTCAGCAACAGGGCCGGGCCCAGGGTGATGATCTGGGTGCGGGTATTGATATCCCAGCGGCGACGCAAGGTCATGGCTGTTTCTCCCCTTCGGCCAATCGGGTCGCGACGGCGCTCTCGTCTACCTGTTCGATCCCCAGCGAGCGCGCCACTTGTGGGTTGCCCACGACTTTGAAGTGTTCCGGGTACAGCGCGCGCGGCCAGCCGGCTGGCGGGTGATCGAGCAGGCGGTCAAGCACATCCAGCCAGTCGGCCTGGTCGCTGTAGGTGCTGGCCAGGCTGCCGGCCCGCACGAAGCCGGCGTTGGGCCCGATCAGCGGCAACTGCCTGGCGTAGCTGCTCAACAGCAGGTTTTTCACGGTCTTCGGGTTGTACAGCTGGGGATCATCCAGCCCCAGCAACACATCGCTGTTTTTGAACAGGCTCAGCAGAGGGCGGCTGTCATTGATGTTGTCCCAGTGCTGGGCGACGATTTCCAGGCCCAGGGCCGTCGCACGCTGGCGCAGCTCTGGCAGCAGGAATTGGCTGTCGCTGCCATAGAGCACGCCAATGCGCCGGGCCTGGGGCAGGATATTGGCGATCAGGCGCAACTGCCGGTCCAGGGGCGGGTCGCTCCACAGCAGGCTGATCTTGCCGGGCACATGGTTGCCCAGGCGCTCGCGGGCTTGCAGGCGGCTGATGCGCAACACCAGGGTGGCCGGGCCTTGGGTATCCTGCAGGCGCCAGTCGAGGCTGGGCAGGTCCAGCAGGATCAAGCGGGTACTGGCCGGCAGTTGGCCGGGGGCCGGCATGTCTTGCAGGGCCTTGAAGCTGACGCTATCGGCAGGGCGCTGTTGTTGCAGGGCCTGGGTAAAGGCCTGCACACCGGGACCATCCTGGGCGGCGGTCAGCAGGATGTCGGCGCTCCACGCGGGCATGGCCAAGGCCAGGCTGGCGAGCAGCAGGCAGCGGCGCCAGAACCTGGTGGCAAAGAGGGCGGTCATCCTTGACTGGGCAGGGTTCATGTCAGAACTCTAGCTCCGCACTGAAGTAGAGCACATGGCGCTGGTCGTAGTAGTTGTCGGCGTGGGTGGTGGGCTGCTGGTCGAGGCGTTGTTGCAGCATGCCGGCCAGCTCCAGGTTGGCCTTGCCCAGGGCGAGGCGTTTGGCGACCCGCATATCGACCCGTTCAAAGCGATATTGGTTGAGTGCATCGTTGCCATAATAGAACAGCGCGCTGGACCAGCCATGCCCCCATTCGCGCATCCAGCCGGCCGAACCGCTGTTGCGCGCGGTTTGTTGCTGGTCCTGCGGGTTGCTGGCGTGGGCGTCCACGTAAGCATAGGTCAGGCGCAGGCGGTCGGCGGCACTCAGGTGCCAGTCCAGCTGGGTTTCGGCGCCGGTGAACCGCGAGCGGTTACTGTTGCTGGCGATGTACTGGTTATTGCGCAAGGGCTCGCTGATCATGCCGGTGATTTCGTCATAGAACAGCTTGACGTCGAGGTTCAGCCCGATATCCGCAAAAAAGCCGTTGTAGCCCAGCTCGCGGGAGCGCATCAGCTCCTTGTCGAGGTCGCCCGGGCCACGGGTCTTGACGAAATACTGACCGGTGTTCTGCCCGTATACGGGGGAACTGAGGTTAGTGACCTTATAGCTCCAATTGACGTTGTTCTCGAACATGTCCGGCGAGCGGATGGCTTCGGAGTACACCGCCCGCAGCCCGTGGCGCGGGTTGATCAGGTAGTTGACCGCGACCCTGGGCGTCAGCGAGTTGCCGCTCAGGTGAGTGTTTTCGTACATCGCCCCGCCCTGCAACAGCCAGTGCTCGCTGGCGCGCCATTCCAGATGGCCGAACAGGCGCCAGGTGATGTCGTCCAACTGGCCATCGAAGTAGGTGTCGGAGTCGGCGCGGTCGTAGCGGTAATTCATGCCGCTGACCAGGCGCAGGCTGTCGGACAGGCTCAGGGTGTCCTGCACTTCCAGGTCGTAGCGGCTTTCCTTGGTGCTTTGGTCGATGTTGCCGCAGACACTCTCCTTGCCGCCGTTATTCCATTGTTTCAGGACTTCTTCGGCCAGCGCCTGCTCGGCGGCGGAGCCTTGCGGAGGTCTGCCGCTTGCATAGTCCTGCATGTGCCGCGCCAGCTTTTCGGCGTAGTTGGGGTTCATTTGCCACAGTTGTGTCAGCTGCGGGCTGAACGAGACCTTGGCGTCACAGGCTTTCCAGACCTGGCGGCGGTCCCATTGCTGCGCCGAACCCTGGATATACAGGCTGTGCTCGGGGTTGAAGTCGAAGTTCCAGCGCAGGGACGCGGCGTAGTCCTTGGCCGTGACATCAGAATCCGTACCACCGTCGGTAATCCCGGCAAATACGGGTTTGTAGGTGTACGGCCGCTGGTTGGTCCCTTCCTTGGCATTGATCTGCCAGTCGATACTTTGCTGCGGGTTCAGCGTCTGGCTGGCCGCCAGGCTGAAGCGGCTGAGCCGGCGGCTGTCGCGGTAGTCGGCGCCGACCCGGTTGCTGTCGAAACCGTCATCCTGTTGCCCGGACAGCGACAGCCGCAGGTTGCCGGTGTCCCAGCCCAGGCCCTGGCTGGCATACCAATCGTTGATCCCGCGCTCGCCCCGGGTCATTTTCATCCGGGTGCCCTGGCTGTTGGCCGGCGAGCGGGTAAGGATATTGACCACCGCCATCAGCGCGTTGGCGCCGTAGCTGACGGTATTGGGCCCGCGGAACACCTCGATCCGCTCGATATCCTCCATGGCCACCGGAATATCGCTCCAATCCACCGTGGCCAGGCCGGCACGGTACACCGAGCGGCCATCGATCAGCACCTGCATGCGCCGCGCTTCGCTGGCATTGGTGCCGTGATAGTTGACGGCGGCCTGGTTGCCCGAGGTGTAGCCCACCATCATGCCCGGCACCAGGCGCAGCAGCTCGGCGATATCCCGCGCGCCGCTGGCCTTGATCAATTCGCTGTCGATCACCGTCATGCTGCCCGGCACGGCGGCGGCCGACTGCTTGAGCCGGGTCGCCGTCAGGACCTGGGGCAGCGGCTGGTTGTCGAGGAACAGATCGTCGGCCAGCAACGGCGTACTGACCAACAGCGCCAGGAACAGAGATGAACGAGGAGGAGGGCCCAAATACACGGCACGGCCTTGATAATTGCGGATAGCCGCCCATGTTAACTGAGGCGGGCGCTTTTGCCAGTCGGTGCTATCGCAATTACTGTGGTCTATTCAGGCATTTTCCGACAATTGCGGGAAATCACAGAAGGGCCTGGCCGCCGTCTGGCCGGCCCGTATAATGCCGCCATCGCCACTGCTATGGATTAACGGATTGCATATGACTCAACAGCGCCCTATTGCGGTCCTGGGAGGCGGAAGTTTTGGTACCGCCGTGGCTAATCTGCTGGCTGAAAACGGTCATCAGGTGCGCCAATGGATGCGCGATCCTGAACAGGCCGAGGCCATCCGGGTCAACCGGGAAAACCCGCGTTACCTCAAGGGCATCAAGATTCATGCGGCGGTCACGCCGGTCACGGACCTGCTGGCCACTCTGGATGAGTGCGACCTGTGCTTTGTCGCGCTGCCCTCCAGCGCCCTGCGCTCGGTGCTGGCGCCCCATGCCGAGCGGCTGGCGGGCAAGATGCTGGTCAGCCTGACCAAAGGCATCGAGGCCCAGACCTTCAAGCTGATGAGCGAAATCCTCGAAGAAATCGCGCCCCAGGCCCGTATCGGTGTGCTCTCCGGGCCGAACCTGGCGCGGGAAGTGGCCGAACACGCCCTGACCGCGACCGTGGTCGCCAGTGAAGACGAGGCCCTGTGCGAACAGGTGCAGGCGGTGCTGCATGGTCGTACCTTCCGCGTCTATGCCAGTGCCGACCGCTTTGGCGTGGAGCTGGGCGGCGCGTTGAAAAACGTCTACGCCATCATCGCCGGCATGGCCGTGGCCCTGGGCATGGGGGAAAACACCAAAAGCATGCTGATCACCCGCGCCCTGGCGGAAATGACCCGCTTTGCGGTCAACCAGGGGGCCAACCCCATGACCTTCCTCGGCCTGGCCGGGGTGGGCGACCTGATCGTCACCTGTTCGTCGCCGAAAAGTCGCAACTACCAGGTGGGGTTTGCCCTGGGCCAGGGCCTGAGCCTGGAAGACGCCGTCACCCGCCTGGGGGAAGTGGCCGAAGGGGTCAATACCCTCAAAGTGCTGAAGGCCAAGGCCCAGGAAACTGGGGTCTATATGCCGCTGGTTGCCGGGCTGCACGCTATCCTGTTTGAAGGGCGCACCTTGAATCAGGTCATCGAGTTGCTGATGCGTGCCGAGCCCAAGACCGATGTCGACTTTATTTCCACCAGTGGTTTCAACTGAGGAACGCGCGATGAACGATCCGAAAACAGCCCCCCAATATGAATCCATTGCCCTGCGCATCCTGTGGATGCTGGTGTTTGCCCTGGTCTGGCAAGTGGCGCAGTTCATCCTTGGGGCGCTGGTGGTGGTGCAATTGATCTACCGCCTGATCTATGGCGCGCCGAACCTGAGCCTGATGAACGTTGGCGACAGCCTCAGCCAGTTCCTCGCGCAGATTGGCCGTTTTGGCAGCTTCCACAGCGAGCAGAAGCCCTGGCCCTTCGCCGATTGGCCCGCCCCGCGCGCCCCGGAAGGCGAGGCCGCCCACAGCGTGCCGCCCGCCCCGCACCCGGTGCGCGATGAAGAGCCCAAGTTATGAAACTGTGGGTGTTGCGCCACGGTGAAGCCGAGTCCCATGCTGCCTGCGATGCCGAGCGCAACCTGACCGAGCGCGGTCGCCAGGAGGTGCTGCACAGTGCTGCCCACCTGATCGGCGCGGATATCAAGGCCATCATCGCCAGCCCCTACGCGCGGGCGCAGCAGACCGCGCAACTGGTGCGTGAGGCGTTGGGTTTTGCCCCAGACATTCGCACGGTTGCGTGGCTGACGCCGGATGGCAATCCGTTGCAAGTACTGGAGAAACTCGACACCGATGACAATGTACTGCTGGTTAGCCATCAACCTTTGGTGGGCAACCTGATCAGCTTTTTGCAGCACGGGCACCAGCGCCAGCCGCAACCGATGCACACCGCCAGCCTGGCGGAGCTGGAAGGGGACTTTCCGTTGGCGGGGTTGATGAGCCTCAATAACGTCAAAAACCCCTGATTTTTCAAGCACCACACAATCAACTGTGGGAGCGGGCTTGCCCGCGATAGCGGTGTAACAGTCGACATTTCTATTGACTGACCCACCGCAATCGCGGGCAAGCCCTAATGCCAGTCAGTTAAGCCTTTTTGTAGGAGCGAGCTTGCTCGCGAAGAACTTGAGAGCGCCGCGTTTACCTAGCAAACACGCGTTATCGTTGACGTCCTTCGCGAGCAAGTTCGCTCCTACAGAAAGCAGAATCCGCTTAACTGACTGGCATTAGGGCAAGCCCGCTCCCACACTTATTTGTGTTGTGCCTGCAAGTAACTTGCAGCGCCCTTTGTGCATGGAATAGTCTACCAAGCAAGTGCTTGGTTGGTTCCCAATAAAAACACTCAGGAGCGCGCCCCATGTCTGACGCTTTTCGTTTGCCGCTGCAGGTTTTCTTTGAACGTGAGGCGCGCCATCCGCGCCAGCGCTTCCTGGTCCAACCCATAGGGGGCGGCGAGGTGCAGACCCTCACCTGGGGCGAGGTCGGCCACCAGGTCCGTTGCGCCGCCCATTGGCTGCGCGCACGGGAACTGCCCCCGGGCTCGCACATTGCCCTGATCTCGAAAAACTGCGCGCACTGGATCATCGCCGACCTGGCGATCTGGATGGCCGGGCATGTCTCGGTCCCGCTGTACCCCAACCTCACCGCCGACTCCGTGGCCCATGTGCTGGAGCACTCTGAGGCGGCGTTGGTGTTTATCGGCAAGCTCGACGACTGGCCGGCCATGGCGCCGGGGGTCAAGGCCGGGCTTGCGACCATCAGCCTGCCGCTGTGCCCCGAAGGCCCATTCGACTTCACCTGGGCCGACCTGCAAGCCTGCTCGCCGATCCAGGACACCCCTGCACCTGCGCCGACAGACCTGGCGACGATCATCTATACCTCAGGCACCACCGGCCTGCCCAAAGGCGTGATGCACAGCTTCGGCGCCATGACGTTTGCGGCCACACGGGCCGCCGAGATGTTTGGCCTGGGGGAGGGCGATCGCCTGCTGTCCTACCTGCCGCTGTGCCATGTGGCCGAGCGCATGTTTGTCGAAATGGCCGCGATCTATACCGGGCAAACGGTATTCTTTGCCGAAAGCCTCGACACCTTCCTCACCGACCTGCAACGTGCCCGGCCCACGGCCTTGTTCGGCGTGCCGCGGATCTGGACCAAGTTCCAGATGGGGGTGTACGGCAAAATCCCGGAAAAACGCCTGGACCTGCTGCTGCGCCTGCCGTTTATCGGCAAGCGCGTCGGCCACAAGGTCCTCGCCGGGCTTGGGCTGGATGCGGTGCGCGTGGCCCTGTCTGGCGCCGCGCCGGTGCCCGAGGCGTTGCTGCACTGGTACCTGCGCCTGGGCCTGGATGTGTTGGAGGTGTATGGCATGACCGAAAGTTGTGGCTATTCCCATATCTGTCGCCCCGGCCAGCAGAAGATCGGCTGGATCGGCCTGGCGTGCCCGGACGTGGAGGTGCGCATCGATCCGGCCGGCGAAGTCCAGGTGCGCAGCGGCGCGACCATGCTCGGCTACTTCAAGGACCCGCAGAAGACCGCCGAGACCCTCACCGAGGATGGCTTCCTGCGGACCGGCGACAAGGGCGAGCAGGATGCCGAAGGCCGCTTGCGCCTGACCGGGCGCCTCAAGGAAATCTTCAAGACCAGCAAGGGCAAGTACGTCGCCCCGGCTCCCATCGAAAACCGCCTGGCGGTGCACGGGCGCATCGAGCAGGTGTGTGTGGTCGGCGATGGCCTAAGCGCGCCGATGGGCTTGTGCGTGCTGTCTGCGGTGGGCCTGCAGGAGGCCGCCAGCGAGGCCCGGCAAGCCTTGCACGGCAGCCTGGAACGCCTGCTGGAAGAGGTCAACCAGGTGCTGGATAAACATGAGCGCTTGCGTCAACTGGTGGTGGTGAAAGACAGTTGGGCTGTGGAAAACGGCTTTCTGACACCGACCCTGAAGATCAAGCGCAACGTGATCGAGTCAACCTACGGCCCACAGTTCCAGGCCTGGAGCGCGCGCGCCGAGGCCGTGCTGTGGCAGGATTGAGCCTTCAATAAAATCAACAAGGACACTGCAATGAGCCTGTGGCGCACCGTTCCCAATATCGAGCAACTCAATGCCATCCAGAAAAACACCATTGGTGAAGTGCTGGACATCCGTTTCGAGCGCTTCGACGAGCAATCCCTGACCGCCAGCATGGTGATCGACCACCGCACCCATCAACCCTATGGGCTGTTGCACGGCGGGGCCTCGGTGGTGTTGGCCGAAACGGTCGGCTCCATGGCCAGCTACCTGTGCATCGACGCCAGCAAGTTCTACTGCGTGGGCCTGGAAATCAACGCCAACCACCTGCGCGGCCTGCGTTCGGGGCGGGTGACGGCGGTGGCCCGGGCGATCCATATCGGGCGCACCACCCATGTCTGGGACATTCGCCTGAGCAGTGACGAAGGCAAGGCTAGTTGTGTGTCGCGCCTGACCATGGCCGTGGTGCCGCTGGGCGAGAACCCGCCGGCGCGATAGGCGTGGCGTGAGTGTCATCATTCCTGGCAGTTACAGTCATTGCTGTGGCGGCCGGGGGTGAGGACAATCGATTTCTGTTTTTGAAGATGGGCAGGTTATGTCGCAACATGTGTTTTTCACCCATGCCAATGGCTTCCCTTCGGCGACCTACGGCAAATTGTTCGAGGCCCTGGCGCCGGAGTACGCAGTGGCGCACCTGTCGCAGCACGGCCACGATCCGCGGTTTCCGGTGGATGACAATTGGCAGAACCTGGTGGACGAACTGATCCACCACCTGGAGCAGCAGCCGCAGCCGGTGTGGGGCGTCGGCCACTCACTGGGCGGGGTGTTGCATTTGCACGCAGCCCTGCGCTGCCCGCAGTTGTATCGCGGGGTGGTGATGCTCGATTCGCCGGTGCTGACCCTGGCCGACCGCTGGGTGATCCGCGCAGCCAAGCGCTTTGGCCTGATCGATCGCCTGACCCCCGCCGGTCGCACCCTGGGCCGCCGTGAAGAGTTCAGCGACCTGGACGCGGCGCGCCAGTATTTTTCCGGCAAGACGTTGTTCCGCGGGTTTGACCCGGACTGCCTGGAAGCCTACCTGCAACACGGTTTGCACCAGGTTGGCGACCGCCTGCGCCTGCGGTTCGACCCGGCCACGGAAATCAGCATCTACCGGGGCGTGCCGCACACCAGCCCGGGCCAGACCCGCCAGCTCAAAGTGCCATTGGCCGTGGTGCGCGGCCGCCAGAGCCGGGTGGTAATGCGCCATCACGCCAGCGGTGTCGCGCGCCTGCCCATGGGCGAGATGCTGACCATGCCCGGCGGCCACATGTTCCCCCTGGAGCGCCCGCAGGACACGGCGACCCTGCTCAAGAACCTGTTCACCCGTTGGGAAGCCCGCGAGCGCAGTTGCGCATGACCACGCCTGTCGAAGAAGTGCGCCTGAGCCTGCCGCACATTGAGCTGGCGGCCCATCTGTTCGGCCCGGAAGACGGCCTGCCGGTGATCGCCCTGCATGGCTGGCTGGATAACGCCAACAGCTTTGCGCGCCTGGCGCCCAGGCTGCACGGCTTGCGCATTGTCGCCCTGGACCTGGCCGGCCACGGTCACTCGGCTCATCGCCCGCCCGGGGCAGGGTACGCCTTGTGGGATTACGTGTTTGATGTGCTGCAGGTGGCCGAACAGCTGGGCTGGAAACGTTTTGCATTACTTGGCCACTCCCTCGGCGCGATTGTCTCCACCGTATTGGCCGGGGCCTTGCCGGAGCGCGTGACCCACCTTGGGTTGATCGACGGCGTGATCCCGCCAACCGCCACCGGCGAGAACGCCGCCGAGCGCCTGGGCATGGCCTTGCAGGCGCAAATCAACCTGCAAGACAAACGCAAGCCGGTGTACGGCAGCCTCGACCGGGCGGTGGAGGCGCGGATGAAAGGCGTGGTCGCCGTCAGCCGTGAAGCCGCGGAACTCCTGGCCCAGCGCGGCTTGATGCCGGTGCCGGGGGGGTACACCTGGCGCAGCGACAGCCGCCTGACCCTGGCCTCGCCGATGCGCCTGACGCAAGACCAGGCCATGGCCTTCGTACGGCGGGTGGCTTGCCCTACGCAGTTGGTGGTCGCGCAGGAGGGCATGCTGGCCAAACATCCCGAGCTGCTTTCCCAACTGCCATTCACCGTGACGACCCTTGCAGGTGGCCATCATTTGCACTTGAACGACGAGTCGGGGGCGGTTCTTGTTGCAGACTGTTTCAATCGGTTCTTCACCGCGCCTTGACTTGGCGGGGGCAACTGTCGAGGCTGGGCGGATTGAACGGGAGTCAACCATGAACAATCCGAATATCGCGCAGGCATCCACCGGCCAAGGCGCACCGATCCGATGAGCAGTGCCAAGGGAATTATCCGTGTGCTTGGGCTGTGCTGTATCAGCCCGTTGGTCTTCGCCGCTGATGTACCGGGAAGCCAGGACCTGCCAAGCGTCGCCCGTCAGGTGGATGCGCAGATTGTCGATTACCGCCCCGCCGAAGACAAAGAACGCATCTACCCCATGGGCGCGATCCGCAAGATCAGTGGCCAGTTGCGCTACGAAGGCCAGGCCACGGCCCGTGGCCAAGTGACCGCCATCACCTATGAACTGCCCGCCGAGCACAGCTCCAGCGCGGCCTTCAAAGCCACGCGCGAGGCGCTGCAAGGGCAGGGCGCACAGTTGCTGTTCTGGTGCCAGGCCCGCGATTGCGGCGAAAGCAGCCTCTGGGCCAACGAAGTGCTGGGCAATGCCAAGCTGGTCGGCGCCGATGGCCAGCAGGAATTCCTCTTGCTGCGCCTGGCCGCCCCTCAGGACAACTCGCTGGTGGCGCTGTATGGCATCACCCGCGGCAATCGCCGGGCCTACCTGCATGTGGAACAAATGGACGCCAGCGCGCCCTTGGGGCAGTTGCTGCCGACCTCGGCCACGCTGCTGCGCGAACTGAAAAGCACCGGTGACCTGGACCTCCCCTCGCTGAGCGCTGCCCCCGACGCCACGTGGTTGACCCTGATTTCCCGTGGATTGAACCTCGACACCACCTTGCGGGTCAGTGTGAGCGGCCCCAACGCCGAAGCCTGGCGCCAGGGCCTGATCGACAAGGGCGTGCGTGGGGCGCGCTTGGAAACCGGCAGCGCCGAGGCCAAGGGCCTGCACCTGCAAGTGATCCGCTGATCGTTCCAGGGCGAACGGACCCGTGCCGTTCGCCTAAGCTCTCCTTCACAGACTTCTTTTCGAGAAAGCACATGCTCAACAATGATCGCCTGCTGGTGCAGATCCTGCTCCTGGTGCTGTTTGGTGCCAGTTTCTGGGTGATGGCGCCGTTCTGGTCGGCGCTGTTCTGGGGCGCGGTGCTGGCGTTTGCCAGTTGGCCGCTGATGCGCCTGTTGACCCGTGCCCTGGGTGGCCGCGAGTCCCTGGCGGCGGGGATCCTGACCTTGGGCTGGATGTTGCTGGTGGCGGTGCCATTGGTGTGGCTGGGCTTCAACCTGGCCGACCATGTGCGCGACGCCGTGGCGTTGATCAAGGACATCCAGGTCGACGGCCTGCCCGAGGCGCCCAACTGGCTGGGCTCCATCCCGTTTGTAGGGGAACGGCTGGTAGGCATGTGGGACAGCATCGACCAACAAGGTGCGGCCTTGATGGTCACCCTCAAGCCGTACCTGGGTCAGGTTGGCAACTGGTTACTGGCCCGCAGCGCACAGATTGGCGGCGGCATCCTGGAACTGACCCTGAGCCTGGTGTTTGTGTTCTTTTTCTACCGCGACGGCCCGCGCCTGGCGATGTTCGTCCACCGCTTGCTGGAGCGCTTGATCGGCGAGCGTGCCGGCTACTACATCGACCTGGTGGCCGGAACGGTGCAGCGGGTGGTCAACGGCGTGATCGGCACCGCCGCCGCCCAGGCATTGCTGGCACTGATTGGCTTCCTGATCGCCGGCGTGCCCGGGGCACTGGTGCTGGGGGTGGTCACCTTCCTGCTCAGCCTGATCCCCATGGGCCCGCCCCTGGTCTGGATCCCGGCCACGGCCTGGCTGGCGTGGAAGGGCGATTACACCTACGCGGTGTTCCTCGGCGTGTGGGGCACATTCATCATCAGCGGCGTGGACAACGTGCTCAAGCCCTACCTGATCAGCCGCGGCGGCAACCTGCCGCTGGTGATCGTGTTGCTGGGGGTGTTTGGTGGGTTGATTGCGTTTGGCTTTATCGGCTTGTTTATCGGGCCGACATTGCTGGCGGTGGCGTATAGCCTGTTGACGGATTGGAGTGCGAGCCAGGCGCAGGTGCGTCGCGAGGATAAGGCCAGCTAGCTCTGGCACGCTCCGATTCTGCAGTGAGGGGTTGGCAGTTACGACGAAGCCCTGGGGAGCCATATTTTCGCCGTCAACCCACCGCCTGGTGTTTCCTCCAGGCTCAACCGGCCTCCCAACCGCTCCACCGCCTCCTTGGCAATGGTCATCCCCAACCCCACGCCCCCGGAATTGCGGTTGCGTGAGCCTTCCAGGCGGAAAAACGGCTCGAACACCGCTTCACGCTGCTCGGCAGCAATCCCCGGGCCATGGTCGATCACCCTGATCAGCAGCGCCTGGGGGCTGTCCTGCAGTTCAATGCGCGCGGTACCGGCATAGCGCAGGGCATTGTCGATCAGGTTGTTCAGGCACGAGCGCAAGGCCATGGGTTGCACCAGCAGTGGGGCGCTTTGGCCCTGGCACTGTACATCCGTGCCCTGGTCCTGGGCGTTTTCGCTCAAGGACTGCACCAGCGCCTGTACGTCCAGCCACTGCCGGCTTTCGCCGGTGCGTTGTTCGTGCAGGTAGCTCAAGGTGGCGTCGAGCATGCCGATCATGTCGTCCAGGTCCTGGCGCATCTGGCCCTGCAAGCGCATGTCGTCGATCTGCTCCAGGCGCAGTTTGAGCCGCGACAGCGGGGTACGCAGGTCGTGGGACACGGCGCCGAGCATACGGGCGCGTTGGCTGACTTGTTCGCGGATGCGCCGCTGCATCAGGTTGAAGGTGGAGGCGGCCTGGCGGGCTTCGCGTGGGCCGGATTCGTCCAGGGGCGGGCTGTCCAGGTCCAGGCTCAGGCGCTCAGCAGCCGCGCTCAAGCGCTGGATCGGGCGGCTGAGCAGCTTGGCGCCGAACCACGCGGCGATGATCAGCGAGATACATTGGAAGGACAGCAGTACCACCGCGCCTCTGAGCCTGGGACGGCTATAGGCCTGGGGCTCTGCCGGCTGCAAGGTGCCGTCCGATTGTTCGGTCAGCGTTGCGACAGGCGGTGGCGGCGGCGGGCCGTAATGCAGGAACCACAGGACCGCCAGCACATGGGCCAGCACAATGGCCACCAGCAATACCCCGAACAGGCGGCCAAACAACGTGTTGAAGGCGTTGCGCATCAGCCGATATCCCGCGCATCGAACAGGTAGCCTTCGCCGCGCACGGTCTTGATCAGTTGCGGGGCCCTGGGGTCGTCTCCCAGTTTCTGGCGCAGGCGCGAGACCAGCAGGTCGATGCTGCGATCAAAGGCTTCAATCGAGCGCCCACGGGCGGCATCCAGTAACTGTTCGCGACTGAGCACCCTTCGCGGGCGTTCGATAAACACCCACAGCAAACGGAATTCGGCGTTGGACAGCGGCACTACCAGGCCATTGTCGGCCACCAGTTGGCGCAGCACGCTGTTAAGGCGCCAATTATCGAAGCGGATTTGGCTGCGTTGCTCGTTGCGGTCATCGCGTACCCGGCGCAGGATGGTCTGGATCCGCGCCACCAGTTCCCGGGGCTCGAACGGTTTGGACATGTAATCGTCAGCTCCCAGTTCCAGGCCGATAATGCGGTCGGTGGGCTCGCAGCGGGCGGTCAGCATCAGGATCGGGATATCCGATTCAGCCCGCAGCCAGCGGCAAATCGACAAACCGTCTTCGCCGGGCAACATCAGGTCGAGCACCACCACATCAAAGGTTTCGGCCAGCATGGCCTGGCGCATGGCCGCGCCATCGGTCACGCCAATGGCGCGGATATTGAAACGTGCCAGGTAATCAATCAGCAGTTCGCGGATCGGCACATCGTCGTCGACGATCAGCGCGCGGGTGTTCCAGCGCTTGTCCTCGGTGTCGGGCTCAGGGTGCAGGGCGCAAGGGGTATGCATGGACGATCATCTGCCTGGTTGGCCGCCAGGCCCAGGGGCGGCGGCGGGGTTATTGCGTTGAGCATCGGCGCCGTGTCGGGGCGTGCGGGCGAGGCTACTGCCGGGGTATGTTGTAGGCGTGTCGTAAATGTATCGACTTTGAAATATTAGCCGGTTCTCCCAGAAAAATAGGCGCTTGCCGAGGATTTACCGATCATCGGATCCCGCAAAGCCGCTGCTTGCGCTACAATCCGCGCCGATTTCGACTTGCCTGAGAGCCCATTCCAATGTCCGTCTGCCAGACTCCTATCATCGTCGCCCTGGATTACCCCACCCGTGACGCCGCACTGAAGCTGGCTGACCAGTTGGACCCCAGGCTCTGCCGGGTCAAGGTCGGCAAGGAACTGTTCACCAGTTGCGCTGCTGAAATCGTCGGCACCTTGCGTGACAAGGGCTTCGAGGTGTTCCTCGACCTGAAATTCCACGATATCCCCAACACCACCGCGATGGCGGTCAAGGCCGCCGCCGAGATGGGCGTGTGGATGGTCAACGTTCATTGTTCCGGCGGCCTGCGCATGATGGCTGCGTGCCGTGAAGTGTTGGAGCAACGCAGCGGTCCCAAGCCGTTGCTGATCGGCGTGACCGTACTGACCAGCATGGAACGTGAAGACCTGGCCGCTATCGGCCTGGATATCGAACCCCAGGAACAAGTGCTGCGCCTGGCGGCCCTGGCGCAGAAGGCCGGCCTCGATGGCCTGGTCTGCTCGGCGCTGGAAGCCCAGGCGTTGAAGGCCGCCCATCCGGCATTGCAACTGGTGACCCCGGGGATTCGTCCGGCGGGCAGTGCCCAGGACGACCAGCGCCGTATCCTCACGCCGCGTCAGGCGCTGGATGCAGGTTCTGATTACCTGGTGATTGGTCGCCCGATCAGCCAGGCGGCTGACCCGGCCAAGGCCCTGGCGGCGGTGGTCGCTGAAATCGCCTGATGCCCTGGCGCTAAAGATGTGGGAACTGGCTTGCCTGCGATAGCATCACCTCGGCGTTACTGCAAAATCGAGGCGTCTGCATCGTAGGCAAGCCAGCTCCTACATTGGTGTGTGGTGTGTCAGTTGACCTTCAGCACCAACTTGCCAAAGTTCTCGCCATTGAACAGCTTCATCAGCGTCTCCGGGAACGTCTCCAGCCCCTCGACAATATCTTCCTTGCTCTTGAGCTTGCCCTGCGCCATCCAGCCAGCCATTTCCTGCCCGGCGGCGGCAAAGTTCGCCGCATGGTCCATCACCACAAACCCTTCCATGCGCGCCCGATTGACCAGCAACGATAAGTAGTTGGCCGGCCCCTTCACGGCTTCCTTATTGTTGTACTGGCTGATTGCCCCGCAGATCACCACCCGGGCCTTCAACGCGAGGCGGCTGAGCACGGCGTCGAGAATATCGCCGCCGACGTTATCGAAATACACGTCCACGCCTTTCGGGCATTCGCGCTTGAGGGCCGCCGGCACATCTTCGTACTTGTAGTCGATGGCCGCGTCGAACCCCAGTTCATCCAGCAAAAACTTGCACTTGTCGGCGCCGCCGGCAATTCCCACCACGCGGCAGCCCTTGATCTTGGCAATCTGCCCGGCAATGCTGCCCACCGCCCCGGCGGCGCCGGAAATCACCACGGTTTCGCCGGCCTTGGGCGCGCCGGTGTCGAGCAGGGCGAAATAGGCGGTCATGCCGGTCATGCCCAGCGCCGACAGATAGCGCGGCAATGGCGCCAGTTTCGGGTCGACCTTGTAGAAACCACGGGGCTCGCCGAGGAAGTAATCCTGCACGCCCAGGGCGCCATTCACGTAATCGCCTACGGCGAATTTCGGGGTGTTCGAGGCGATGACCTGGCCTACGCCCAGGGCGCGCATGACTTCACCGATGCCCACCGGCGGGATGTAGGACTTGCCTTCATTCATCCAGCCACGCATGGCCGGGTCGAGGGACAGGTACTCATTACGCACCAGTACCTGGCCGTCCGCCAGGTTGCCCACTGGCACTTCCTGATAGGTAAAGGTGTCCCGCGTGGCCGCGCCGACCGGGCGTTTGGCAAGCAGGAATTGGCGGTTGGTCTGGGCAGTCATGGCAAGGACTCTGGGTAAATGAACCTCAAGTGATAGACCTTCCAGGCGCCAGGAGCAAGTTCGGCCGATGCCTGCGAATGCCCGTCGATAGGCTGGCTTGATAGTGGGCACGGCAGACTTATCACTGCCACGCATGGGCGCTCAACCGGCCTTCTGATAGTGCTGACGCGGGGCGCCGGGCACTGGCTATGCTGGGCGCACGGGTATTCATCCAAGGATAAAAGCTATGAGCATGACGTTTTCCGGCCAGGTCGCCCTGGTCACCGGTGCCGCCAACGGCATTGGCCGCGCCACGGCACTGGCATTCGCCGGGGAAGGCTTGAAGGTGGTGGTCGCCGACCTGGATGTGACGGGCGGCGAGGGCACGGTCGCGCTGATCCGCGAGGTGGGCGGTGAGGCGGTGTTCGTGCGCTGCAACGTCACCCTGGAGGAGGATGTAAAGAACCTGATGCAGCAGGTGTTGAACAGTTATGGCCGCCTGGACTATGCGTTCAACAATGCCGGCATCGAAATCGAACAAGGCAAATTGGCCGACGGCACTCTGGATGAGTTCGACGCGATCATGGGCGTCAACGTCAAGGGCGTGTGGTTGTGCATGAAGTATCAGTTGCCCTTGCTGCTGGCCCAGGGCTGTGGGGCGATCGTCAATACCGCGTCGGTGGCCGGGCTGGGGGCTGCGCCGAAGATGAGTATTTATGCGGCGTCCAAGCATGCGGTGATTGGCCTGACCAAGTCAGCGGCCATCGAGTACGCGAAAAAGAAAATCCGCGTCAACGCAGTGTGCCCGGCGGTGATCGACACCGACATGTTCCGCCGCGCCTATGAGGCCGACCCGCGCAAGGCCGAGTTTGCCGCGGCCATGCATCCGGTCGGGCGTATTGGCACGGTCGCGGAAATCGCCAGTGCGGTCCTTTACCTGTGTAGCGATGGCGCCGCGTTCACCACCGGCCATGCATTGGCCGTGGACGGTGGTGCGACGGCTATTTAGGACCTGTTTCCGTGCCCCCCTGAGAAAGTGATTTCAAGTGCTGTGGGGCGTTTCCGCAGGTGGCAAGATGCCCCGGGATATTGTGTTTCAATAGGTAAATAATTCAATAAAATCAATGATTTAATAAATTTATGAGCAGGGCGACCCTGGCCTTCTGTGCTTAACTGTTTTGAGTTAAATGCCAAACAGTTGAAGGGGGTGGCTCATGGATTTAGGGATCAATCGACAAGCCCTTGTACCGGTGGTTCAGCAAATTGTCAGCGCCATTGCCGCATGGATCCGGGAGAGTGGGGCCAGCCCTGGAACGCGCCTGCCTTCCATCCGGCAACTGGCCCATGACAACCTGCTCAGCCAATCCAGTGTGATCGAGGCCCTTGAGCGCATGGTGGCCGATGGGGTGCTGGCCTCCAGGGCCGGCTCGGGGTTTGTTGTCGCGGCGCAAACGGTGGCCAGCAGCCCATTGGCGGAGTGCCAGTGGTATGAGGGCGCGGAACTCAGGTGGGGGGCCTTTACCGATAACCAGTTGGGAGAATTGAAGCTGGGGTGCGGCTGGTTGCCCGATTCCTGGCGTGAAAGCGATGACATCAGCTACGCGATTCGCGAAATCAGCCGTACCGACACCGCTGGGGTCTTCAACTACAGCACGCCCCTGGGGCTGCCGGCGTTGCGTGAGCAATTGCACAAGCGCCTGATGCAGATCCAGGTGGGCAGCAGTGCCGAGCGGATTCTCACTACCCACGGGGCCAGCCATGCCCAGGACTTGCTGATCCGCACCTTGCTCAAGGCCGGCGACACCGTGCTGGTGGAAACGCCTGGCTACGGCAACCTTTATCGTCAATTGGCCTTCCACGGCGTTACGTTGCTGGAGGTCCCCAGGACCCGCAGTGGCCCGGACATCCAGGCGCTGGAAACGCTGCTGGCCAACCACCGGCCCAAATGCCTGTTCATCAACAGTCTCTACCACAACCCGACCGGGAGCAGCCTCTCGCGGGGGGTGGCCGAGCGCCTGTTGCACCTGGCCCGTACCCAGGACTTCCTGATTGTCGAGGAGGATGTCTACGGTGACCTGCAACATGCCTCCTGTATCCGGCTGGCGGCGTTGGCCCATGATGATCGGGTCATCTATATCTCGAGTTTTTCCAAGACCCTGAGCAGCGCCCTGCGGGTCGGCTACCTCACCGCCAGCACGGCCCTTATCAACCAAGTGCTCAAGCTCAAGACCTTCACCGGCATGGGCACCTCACGCTTCGCCGAAGCGATGGTGGCCAGCCTGCTGGCCAACGGCACCTACCGCAAATGGGTGCAACGCCTGCGCCGCCGCTTGAGCGCGGAGATGGCCAAGACCCTGCAGGTGCTGGAGGACGAAGAGTGGGAGGTGTTTGCAGTGCCGGCAGGTGGCATGTTCATTTGGGCGCGCCCGGGGGCAGGGGATGGCTCAAGGCTGCACGCCAGGGCTCGACAGCTCGGGGTCTTGCTGTCTTCGGGGGAGTTGTTCAGCCCGACCGGCGAACACGCTGACTGGCTGCGGATCAATGTGGCTTATGCCTGCGATCATCGGGCCCTGGCGTTGTTCAAGGCCATGGGGCCTGCAGGATCGACCTCCACCATTCTGAAAACGACGGGCATGTAGCTTTTTGCCAGTATTGTGCTGGCAACGACTTGTGTTCTGGGGCCTGTCGTTGCGAATCTCGTTGCATGGATACCAGGCTTGCTGGCATTCGCCACGCCAAGAGGATTTTGCGCAATGATTTGGGCCGTGCAACGACGATTTGCCAACCTTGGGCTGGCCAGGAAACTGGGGCTGGGGTTTGCCCTGGTATTGCTGTTGACGGCCCTGGTGGCGGCGATTGGCGTGTGGTCCCTGCAAACCGTTGGCCAGCGCTTTGTGGGGCTCAAGGGCATGTCTTCGCTCAATGAGGGGCTGCTGAACGTGCGCCTGATCGAGCAGGCGTATGCGTTGCGCACCGACGCCAAGTCGGTCGAGGCCCTGCACCAACGGGTCGATAGCCTGGTGGTGGAGACCCAGGCGCTGAACATGAGCGAGGTCGAACAGGCGCTGGGCGCCTATCGCAAGGCGTTTGACGAGTTCGTCGAGCTGACCCAGGCCAAGGACCTGGCGCTGGAAATGGCCAGCTGGTCGGTGTCCAGCGTGGCCAATAACCTTGATGTATTGCAGGCCGGCCTGGCCGACGACGGGGCCTATGGCCTGAAGGAAAGCCAGGGTCGGGAGGGGGCCGAGTTTATCGAGCAGGCCGGGCAGGTGGCGCAGGTCTCGCGCCTGATGTTGCAGGCCATGAACGAAGCGCGGGTGCGCCTGGATCAAAGCCGCAAGGGCGATGAAGGCAGTGCCGGACAAGGCCGCATCGAACAGGCCGATCAGGCCCTGGCCCAGGCCGAGCAACTGAAGACCCTGGTCAAGGACCCTGGTTATCAGACCGTGCTCAATGAAGTGGTCGGGCATATCAGCGCCTTCAGCGAAAAACTCACCGAATACACGGGCCTGCTGGCCCAGGAGAAGGTCGTCTACCAGCAGTTGCATGCGCGGGCGGCGCAGGTGGTGGCGCAGGTCAACCAGGCCTATGCCGCGCAGGACCTGTCGATGCAGGCGCAGTTGGCCAAAAGCAGCTGGCTGATCATGGTTTCCTCGGCCCTGGCCTTGTTGGTCGGGGTGATTGCCGCGTGGCTTATCACTCGCTTGATCGTCCTGCCGCTGCGCAGTGTGATCACTGTGGCCCGGCAGATTGCCGCCGGGGACCTCAGCGGGCGCATGGACGTAAGCCGACAGGACGAGATGGGCCAGTTGATGCAGGCGATGCAGCAGATGGGCAGCGGCCTGAGCAGCATGGTCAGCGGGTTGCAGGCGGGTATTGAGCAATTGGCCCGCTCGGCCCAGTCGTTGTCCAGCGTGACCGAGCAGACCCATCTCGAAGTCAGCAGCCAGAAAGAAGAAACCGAGCAAGTCGCCACGGCCATGAACCAGATGGCCGCCACGGTGCACGATGTGGCGCGCAATGCCGAGCAGGCCGCACAAGCGGCGCAGACCGCCGACGGCAAGGTCGACAGCGGCCAGCAGGTGGTCCGCCAGAGCCTGCAACGCATCGAGTTGCTGGCCAGTTCGGCGACCTCCGCCAGCACCAGCATCGAGAGCCTGAGCGCCGAAATCCAGAATATCGGCAGCGTATTGGAAGTGATCAAAAGCGTCGCCGAGCAGACCAACCTGCTGGCGCTCAACGCGGCCATCGAGGCGGCACGCGCCGGCGAGCAAGGGCGCGGCTTTGCGGTGGTCGCCGATGAAGTGCGCGCCCTGGCCAGGCGCACCCAGCAGTCGACGGAAGAAATCGAACGCCTGGTCAGCACCTTGCGCAGTGCCGCGCAGTCTTCAGTCCGGGATATCCAGCACAGTGGCGAGCTGGTGAAACTGGCCGTCAGCGATGCCCTGGAAACCGAAAGCGCCTTGGGCAGCATTGCTGCGGCGGTCTCGCTGATCCAGCAGATGAACCAGCAGATCGCGGCGGCGGCCGAGCAGCAGAGCTCGGTGGCCGAAGAGATCAACCGCAGCGTCACCAGCATTCGCGCCAGTGCCGATCAATCGGCACTGAGCATGCAAGGTAACGCCGCGTCGAGTATCGAGTTGGCGCAACTGGGGGTGCAGCTCAAGGGGATGGTGGGGCATTTTCGCCTGTGATCCTATTCAGGCCCTGTGGGAGTGTAGCTCCACGCCTCGGCATTGGCCCCCCAGGAGCATTGGCGATACTCAAGCCGTGATCAAGCGTGATTAGCCAAAAAGGTAAGCAGCGCCTCATTGACGAAATCCGGGTTTTCCCGGCTGGAGATATGCCCTGCATCCGGGATCAAGATCAGATCGCAGCCGATCCGATCAGCCATTTCCTGCGCCTCTGCGGGTGGGCGCGGTTGGTCCTCGCGACCGCACATCACCAATGTTGTCTCGGCGTTCAGGTCGGATAAGCCTTCCATCGCATCGCTTCGACCGAAAATCAGGCGCCCCAGGGGCACGATGCTTTGCAGCAGGCGATCCTTGGGGAGGTTGCTCAGGGACTGGCGGAAGTCCTGATACAGCGCCGATTCGCGGTCGATGCCAGGGCGGAAGAAGATCGGCACGATGATATCCAGCAGCGGATCAGAGATAGCCCCCGTGGCCTCGATCGCGCTGAGCAGGGCGAAATATTTTTCGCGGGTAGCCTCGGGTTCTGCGCCCAGGTAGGTGTCCATCAGCACCAGGCTGTTGACCCGCTCAGGCGCCAGCAGCGCCAGCGGCGCGCCCCACATGCCGCCGACGGATAAACCCACCAGGTTGACCTTGGCAATCTCCAGGTGGTCCAGCAGCGCTAGGGCCTGGCGTGCCAAGTCGTCCAGGGTCCTGGTCTGCGCCGGCAGCGGGCCAGACTCGCCGTGGCCCCACAGCTCGGGCACGATGACCCGGTATTTTTGCGACAGGGCGGCAATCTGCGGGGCCCACATCTGCCGGTCCCACAGGTAGCTCTGGCCGAGCAGGACAACCGGGCCTGCGCCCTGGTCCACGTAGTGCAAGGGCTGGTCATCAATGACGACAGTTGGCATGGGGGCCTCTTTCGTGAAAGGAATGAAGTGCACTTTTGTACGCGAATTACAGCGGCGGGAGGTAGAGGCAGGATGATGGCTCCGGGTGCAAAGCTGCACCCGGTGACTCAAGGCAGGAGGGGGTTAATCGTAGATGGCCTTCTTTTTCCACTCGGCATCAGCGTCATCGGCTTTCAAGCCTTCAGTCAGCTCACTGGCCTCTTCTGCAGTTTGCTGGCTGTTAGTCAGCACCATGGAGTTGGCGCGCGCCAATTGTTTCTCCAGCAGTTGCAAGTGTTGGCTATAGGCGGCTGGCTCAGGCTGCTTGCGCAGGTACTGAACGCCGCGCTCGAACGCCAGGCGTGCCTGGCCGGGTTGTGCCTGTTGCAACGCGTGCTGACCAAGGTTGTTGAAGAACTCGATGTGCAGCAGCACCAGCAGGTGACGGATTTCCTTGATCCAGTACTTGGCTTCATTGGTCGGCAAAAAACCGTCCTGGGCGGCACGGGTGACTTGGCCGTGCAGGGCTTCCAATAGGAAGCGCACATCCTTGGCCTTGGCTTCGGTCAGGATCGGTCCTGGGGGGTTATTCACCGGGATCGATTCGCCCTGGCCCACCAGGGCTTCCAACTCGGCAATACGGGCCTTGATGGTTGAGCTGGACTTGTTGAGGTGGAGCATGCGTTGGTTGACGTTCAGTTCCAGGCGGGTCAGCAGCAGCTTGAGCGGCGGCGTCATCAGTTGGCCGGGGAACGTCTCGGTGATCTCGCCACAGCGGCGCAGCCGATCGTTGAGCTCAATCTGGGCCCGGGCCTTTTCCAGTTTGTTGTTTTCCACCACGTGGTTCATGTAGCCAATGGCGATCAGTATTACGATCCCGGCTATTACCAGCAGGGTGATCATGAGTGGTGTCACCGGTGTGACCTCTTTATGGGATGTACGTTGAAGTGTAGTGATTGGCGCATGCGGCGGATAGGACTCTTCGACAAGATGAGTCAGTGCTTTCATCTTTATATGTAGGCTTTGTCTGTGTAGATGCACATTGCCATCATTTGCCGGTGGGGACTATAACGCCTTGTCGGGTGTCAGAATATAGGCGCCAAAGCCTGGACGGCGAGAAACCTGGGCAAGGCCTCTAAAGCAGGGCGAAGTCATTGATTTAAATAAATTTATCCTTGGGGGTTGACGACCTTTCAATCCATCCATAGAATGCGCGCCACTTACAGCGTAAAGCACACAGCGAAACGCGGTAGGGAGTGAATGTTGTACGTGTGTCCCCTTCGTCTAGTGGCCTAGGACACCGCCCTTTCACGGCGGTAACAGGGGTTCGAGTCCCCTAGGGGACGC
>NZ_JBWKWY010000036.1:0-58690 GCF_059422465.1 Pseudomonas sp. GW821-FHT01D09 | reverse complement strand
GCGGTGGGGCAGTCGCAATGTATATCGACTGCCCCACCGCTATCGCAGGCAAGCCAGCTCCCACCTTTCCATTGCGGTGTTAACTCACTCGGGAGTCGTTATGGTTGACCGGCACGACTACGTCGCCCTCGAATGGGTCAAGGGCGAGATCGCCGAAACCCTGAAGCAGGCCCGTGCGGCGCTGGACGCCTTTGCCGACGACGCCCGCGAGCAAGCCCTGGCGCAGTGCCTGGAAGGCATTCACCAGGTCCATGGCGCCTTGCAAATGGTCGAATTCTACGGCGCTGCACTGCTCGCAGAAGAAATGGAGCACCTGGCCCAGGCCCTGCAGGCCGGGCAGGTCAGCCAGCGCGAAGAAGGCATCCGCCTGCTGCAACAGGCCCTCGGGCAACTGCCGTTGTACCTGGAGCGTGTGCACAGCGCGCGGCGCGACCTGCCCCTGGTGGTGTTGCCGCTGCTCAACGACCTGCGCAGTGTGCATGGCAAAAGCCTGCTCTCGGAAACCAGCCTGTTCAGCCCGCAACTGCTGGTGATCGCACCGCTGCCCGAGGACGCCCTGGCCCAACGGGCGCCGGCGGATTTTGCCGAGCAACTGCAGCAATGGCGGCAAATGCTGCAACAGGGCTTGGCCGGGCTACTGCGTGAAGACCACGGCCCGAGCAACCTCGAAGACATGACGCGGGTCTTCGCGCAACTGGAAGCGCTGTGCCATGGCGCGCCGTTGCTGCCGTTGTGGCAAGTCACCTCGGCACTGGCCGAAGGCATGCTCACCGGCGTCATCGCCAATAGCCCGGCGTTGCGCAGCCTGCTCAAGAGCTGCGACAAGGTGCTCAAGCGCCTGCAAATCCAGGGCATCGAGGGGATCAATACTCCGGCGCCGGACCAGTTGCTCAAGAGCCTGCTGTTCTACATCGCCAAAGTCACCCGGCCGACGCCGCGCATGCAAAGCCTCAAGGAACGCTACGGCCTGGATGAAGCCTTGCCCGACAGCACCGTGGTCGATGCCGAGCGCGCGCGCCTGGCCGGGCCGGACCGCAACGCCATGGGCTCGGTGCTCGGTGCGTTGTGTGAGGAGTTGGTGCGGGTCAAGGAGCGCCTGGACCTGTTTGTGCGCAGCGACCGCCAGCACATCGGCGGCCTGGACAGCCTGCTGGCGCCGTTGCGCCAGATCGCCGATACCCTGGCGGTATTGGGGTTTGGCCAGCCGCGCAAAGTGATCATCGACCAGTTGGCGGTGGTCCAGGGCCTGGCCCAGGGGCAGCGCGAGCCCAATGATGCGGTGTTGATGGATGTGGCCGGGGCGTTGCTGTATGTCGAAGCGACCCTGGCCGGGATGGTCGGCACCGTCGAACCGCAAAACCGTGAAGACAGCCGCCTGCCCACCACCGACCTGACCCAGATCCACCAGTTGGTGATCAAGGAGTCATGCCAGTGCCTCAAGCAGGCGCGGGAGCTGGTGATTGACTGCCTTGAGGCGCAATGGGATACGCAGCGCCTGGAGTCCCTGCCGCAATTGCTGACCCAGGTGCGTGGCGCCCTGGCGATGATCCCGCTGCCGCGCGCGGCGAGCCTGGTGCGGAGCTTCAATGAGTATGTCGATGAACAGTGGATGGCCCACGACACGGCGCCGCCGGCGGCGCAGCTGGAACATTGCGCCGATGTGCTCACCAGCCTGGAACACTACCTGGAGCGCATGCTGCAAGACCCGGACGCACCGGGCGAGCGGGTGTTGGACATCGCCTTTGAAGGGCTGGCGGCACTGGGGTATGCGCCTGTGCCAGCGCAGCAAGCCTGGCGCCAGGAGCGCGCGGCACCCAGCGATGAATTGCCGGCCGATTCCCAGACCCTGGCCCAGGCCCTGGCCAGCCCGACCCCACGCCTCAACCCGCCGGCCCTGCAACGCCCGGGCAGCCTGCTGCCGCCGCCGGCTGACGAAGAGCCGGTGGACGATGAACTGCGCGAAGTGTTCCTGGAAGAAACCGCCGAAGTGCTGGACGTATTGCAGCGCCGGGTGCCCCAAGGCGCCACCAGCCTGCAAGACAAGACCGCCCTGAGCGATATGCGCCGCGCCTTCCATACCCTCAAGGGCAGCGGGCGCATGGTGCGTGCCCTGGTGTTGGCGGAGCTGGCATGGGCCGTGGAAAACCTGCTCAACCGCGTGCTCGAGCGGGTGGTCGCGCCGGGCGCCGAGGTCCAGGCGGTGCTGGATGACGTGCTGGTGCTGCTGCCGGCCTTGATCGCCGAATTCGCCGCCGACACCCAGCGCCAGCGCGATGATGTCGACCACCTTGCCGCACGCGCCCATGCCCTGGCCAGTGGCGCATCGTTACCGCCGGCCGCGGCCCAGGATGACAGCGCGCTTGACCCGCTGCTGCTGGAGATCTTCCGCAACGAAGCGCTGAGCCACCTGGACAGCCTCAATCGCTTTTTGCACCAGGCCACCGAACAGATGCCGCTGCCGGTCAGCGATGAACTGCAACGTGCCCTGCATACCCTCAAGGGCAGTGCCTACATGGCGGGCGTCTTGCCCATCGCCGAACTGGCGCGGCCGCTGGACCACCTGACCCGCGAGTACAAGGCCCATCGCCTGGCCCTGGACCTGGAGGAAATCGACCTGCTGCTGGAGGGCGAAGCCCTGTTCCAGCGCGGCCTGCGCCAGTTGGACAATGACCCCCTGGCGCCCATCGACGGCGCGCCGTCCTTGATCGAGCGCACCCAGGCGCGTCTCGACAGCCAGCTCGAAGCCTTCCTCAATGCGCCGAGCGCGGGTTTGCGGGTCAAGCGCGATCCACAGTTGATCAGCAACTTCCTGGCCCAGGGCATGGACATCCTGCTCGACGCCGAAAGCCTCTTGCGCCGCTGGCAGCAACACCCGGGCGAGCGCCAGGAACTCAGTGCGTTGCTGGATGAACTGACCACCCTGGGCGAGGGCGCGCACCTGGCCGACCTGCACCCGATGGATGAGCTGTGCGAAGCCTTGCTTGACCTGTATGGCGCGGTGGAAGAGAGCAGCCTGGCAGTCGGCGAGCGATTTTTCCAGGAGGCCGAGCAGGCCCATGAAGCTCTGATCAACATGCTCGACCAACTGGCTGCCGGCCAGGAAGTCAGCCCGGCGCCGGCGCGCATGAGGGCCTTGCGCGAGTTGCTCGATGAAGGGCTCGACCCCAGCGCCACCGGCCTGATCAAGACCGATGGCAGCCGCGCCCTGAGCATTGCCGAACTGGGCGCGGCCACCACCCAGTTGCAACAGGACTGGGCGGTGGACGATGAGATTGTCGAGATCTTCCTTGAGGAAGCGGTGGATATCCTCGACAGCGCCGGGCAGGCCCTCAAGCGCTGGTTGCTGGAGCCCGACAGTGTGGCGCCACTGTCGTCCCTGCAACGCGACCTGCACACCCTGCGCGGGGGCGCGCGCATGGCCGAAATCGGCCCGGTGGGCGACCTGGCCCAGGAACTGGAAAACCTTTACGAAGGCCTGGTGGACCGACGCTACAGCTACTGCGCTGAAATCGCCCAAGTGTTGATGGACAGCCATGAACACCTGGCCCTGCAGTTGGAACAGTTGCAAGAGCAGCAACCGTTGAGCGACTCCAGCACCCTGATCAGCCGCTTGCGCGAAGTGCGCCAGAACGCCGTGCCCCTGGCGGCGCCTGCGCCGCCCGAGGTGCAGGGGGCCGGCAGTGATCCCGAGCTGCTGGATATCTTCCTTGAAGAAGCCGCCGACATCCTCGACAGCTCCGGCGCCGCGCTGTTGCGCTGGCAGGCCGAGCCCCAGGGCCGCCAGGAAGTCGAGACCCTGCTGCGCGACCTGCACACCCTCAAGGGCGGCGCGCGCATGGTCGAGATCGGCCCCATCGGCGACCTGGCCCATGAGCTGGAGTTTCTCTACGAAGGCTTGTCGGCGGGCTTGTTGGCGCCCACCAGCGAACTGTTTGCGCTGCTACAGGGCTGTCACGACCGCCTGGCGCAGATGGTTGAGGCGGTGGCGGCGGGGTTGCCGGTCGGTTCGGTGGAGCGCCTGATCGAGCGCATCAAAAGCCTGGTCCAGCCTAGCGAAGAGCAGGCCGCACCGGTCGCCATGGCCACCGGCAAACCCGAAGCCCCGGCCGCCAGCGAGCCGGGCGCGGACATGGTGAAGATCTCTGCCGAGCTGCTGGATGACCTGGTCAACCTTGCCGGCGAAACCTCGATTTTCCGTGGGCGCATCGAGCAGCAGGTCAACGATGCCCGCGCCGCCCTCAGCGAGGTGGAAACCACCATCGAGCGCATGCGCGACCAACTGCGCCGCCTCGATACCGAGACCCAGGGGCGCATCCTCAGCCGCCAGCACGCCGAGACCGAGCGCCTGGGCTACGAAGAATTCGACCCGCTGGAAATGGATCGCCATTCCCAGTTGCAACAGCTGTCCCGCGCGTTGTCCGAGTCGGCCTCGGACCTGTTGGACCTCAAGGAAACCCTCGACCAGCGCAACCAGGACGCGCAAAACCTGTTGCAGCAACAGGCGCGGATCAACACCGAGCTGCAAGAAGGCCTGATGCGCACGCGCATGGTGCCGTTCGAGCGCATGCTGCCGCGCCTCAAGCGGATCGTGCGGCAAGTGGCCGGCGAGCTGGGCAAGGACGTGGAGTTCGTGGTCGGCAATGCCGAGGGCGAGATGGACCGCAACGTGCTGGAGCGCATGGCCGCGCCCCTGGAACATATGCTGCGCAACGCCGTCGACCATGGCCTGGAATCGCGGGATGCACGGCTGTTGGCGGGCAAACCGGAAAAAGGCCGAATCACCCTGGACTTGAGCCACGAAGGCGGCGACATCATCTTCGACATGCGCGACGACGGCGCTGGCGTGCCATTGGATGCGGTGCGGCGCAAGGCGATCAAGCGTGGCCTGCTGGACCCGGCTACGGAGATCAGCGACCGCGACGTGTTGCAGTTCATCTTGCAGCCGGGCTTTTCCACCGCCGAAAAAATCACCCAGATCTCCGGGCGCGGCGTGGGCATGGACGTGGTGCATGAAGAAGTGCGCCAGTTGGGCGGCAGCATGGTGATCGACTCCACGCCGGGGCTGGGCGTGCACTTTCGCATTCGCCTGCCGTTTACCGTGTCGGTCAACCGGGCATTGATGGTGCAGTGTTTTGATGACCAATACGCGATTCCGCTGAACACCATCCAGGGCCTGGTGCGCGTATTGCCCAACGAGCTGGAAGGGCATTACCAACTGGATCCGCCGGTGTATGAATACGCCGGTCAGCGCTACGAGTTGTATTACCTGGGCGAGCTGCTGCACACCGTGGCCCGGCCCAAGCTGCTGGGGCAGAACCAGCCGCTGCCGGTGCTGCTGATGCAGTGCAACGACCGGCATATTGCGGTGCAGGTGGATGACATGGCCGGCACCCGGGAAATCGTGGTCAAGGGCCTGGGCCCGCAGTTTGCGGCGGTGCAGGGGCTGTCGGGGGCGACCATCCTCGGCGATGGCCGCGTGGTGTTGATCATCGACCTGCTGGCGCATATCCGCGCCCTGGCCCCGGCCTTGCCGGCCCAGGCGGCGGACACGGCATTGGCGGTCAACGAACCGCAGAAAAAACAGCGGTTGCTGGTGCTGGTGGTGGACGACTCGGTGACCGTACGCAAAGTCACCAGCCGCCTGCTGGAACGCAACGGCATGAACGTGCTGACCGCCAAGGACGGCATCGACGCCATCACCTTGCTTGAAGAACACACCCCCGACCTGATGTTGCTGGATATCGAAATGCCGCGCATGGATGGCTTTGAAGTGGCGATCCAGGTGCGCAACGACCCACGGCTTGCACGCCTGCCGATCATCATGATCACTTCGCGCACCGGCCAGAAACACCGCGACCGGGCCATGGCGATTGGCGTCAACGACTACCTTGGCAAGCCCTATCAAGAGTCGGTGTTGCTCGAAAGCATCGCCTACTGGAGCCCGAAACATGCTTGACCACCGCACCAGCCAACTCACCGGCTTGCTGCTGCCCCTGGCTGATCGCCACCTGCTGCTGCCCAACGTAGCGGTGGCCGAACTGATCGACTTCCAGCGCGGCGAACCGGCCAGCGACGCCCCGCCGTGGTACCTGCGGCCCGTGACCTGGCGCGACCAGCAACTGCCCCTGATCAGCTTTGAAGCCGCCTGCGGTGGCACCAGCGTTGTCAGCGAACGCGCACGGATTGTGGTGCTCAACGCCCTGGGCGGGCGGCCGACGTTGAAATTTATCGCGCTGGTGATCCAGGGCATTCCCCGCTCGTACAAGCTCGACAGCCAGTTGAGCTATGTGGACGTCCCCCTATCACCGCTGGAACTGGCGGCGGTACAGGTCGGCGAGCATGTGGCGAAAGTGCCGGACCTGATGGGGCTGGAAGCGCTACTGGTCGAGGCTGGGTTGGCCTGAACACCCGTACTCAGCATCTCTGAAGACCCAATGTGGGAGCTGGCTTGTGTGGGAGCTGGCTTGCCTGCGATAGCATCCCCTCGGTTTAACTGACACACCGAAGCGTCTGCATCGCAGGCAAGCTCCCATATTGGATTGCGCTTGGCGCCAAACCTTACTTAATCTGCGCAAAACGCTCAATGACCGGTTGTTCACGGTGCTCTGCTTGCCAAAGATCGTAGGTACTTTGCATCGACAACCATAACCGCGCTTTGCTGATGCCTGCCCGCTCCAACCTCACGGCAAGGTCTGGGCTGACTGGCGCGTGACCATGCAGGATCCTGGAGAATGTTTCCCTGGCAAAGCCGAGCCGCCGGGCCATTTCGGTAATGGTGATGCCCAAGCTGGGCATCACATCCTCAAGCAGGATTTCGCCGGGATGTGGCGGGTTGTGCATACCCATGTACGTGCCCCTGTTCAATGGTAGTCAAGGTAATCAACCAGTTCGACGTGATCATCAAGCATACGAAAAATGATGCGCCAGTTACCGCTAATGCTGACGGAGCAGTAGTCGAGCAGATCGCCTTTGAGTCGATGAAAACGCCATCCTGGGAGATTCAATTCGCCCGGGTGTCCTGCGCTATCCAGAATCAGCAGTACACGACGCAAGCGTTTCGCATGACCCGCGTTGATGCCTTTGGTTGATCCTGTTTCATAAAAGCTCTGGAGCCCCTTGTGTTTCCAACTGACGATCATGGATGGATTGTGATGTGAGACATCACGCTCTGCAATGGCCTTGTATCGGGTTTTAGGGTCAGATTCATAATGTTCTGCTGGTGAGATGATTCAAATTCCAAAGGCTAGAGAGGTGCCATCCGAGCAACAACCCTAAAAACCTATAGGAATGATCGTGCGGCATGATGCCTTCAGATTTTTCCCGCACGTTTTCGCGCCGCCCATGAACTTGTCGCTCGCCGCCTTCGCGCCTAGGCTTGGTCGGTCATCGCAAAAAACGGTGACACGGACGTGCAAGTCCGGTTACATATCGGCGCACCAACGCCCATAGCCATTCAACGGGCGTTTTTATGCTTGCTGTGTTTGTTATGGCGGCTGTGCGTGGGAGACCTTCGGGTCTGCCGGGGTCCGATATGCCCGGTCTTGCACACCTGCGCACAGCTGCCACCCGATTTGCGTGCAAGCAAGCGGTGTCAGTCTCCTTCACATATCGGAGATGTTCACCATGATCAAACCCACCCCTAATCCGCCTACCTCATCCAGTATCTTCACCGTCAACCCGCACCAGAACACCGAAACCCTGCTGGTCAACGCCAGCGAAACCCTCGCCTCCCTCAACGCCCTGACCTGCGGCCTGACCTGCGGCCTGGCCTTTGAGCTGAACGGCGCCCAGCGCGGCGTACTCCTGGCCATCCAACAAATGACCGAACTGGGCCAACTGCTGGTCGAACGCGCGCTGGAGCAGATATCGCCTGCGGTCGCTGCGTAAAACTTGATCAGTCCCAGAAAGGGACCGTTCGTTCCCTTTTTGGGACTGATGCCTGCTCGGGTAAAGCCTCACGTAAACCCGCCGATAACCCGAGGAGTCTTTCGGTGGAAGCAACAACCCAATGTGGCTATTTGACGTATTTGCCCGGCTGTATAACCTCAACCCGTTTACCTTCGCTTTAATGATGTGGTTTGTGGTGCTGGTAATCACCGCCAGCGTGACGATGCAATACCCGACCAGGCGCGGCAAGCTCGTGGGGTTCGGGATCACGTCGGTGGGCGCGATGCTGATTCTGGGGTTTCTGCAACTGCTGACGCTCAGCGACACCGGCAAGGAAATCAAAGAGATCGTGACCAATTTTGTGGTCATGACCCTGGGAGGCCTGGGCTCGGGCCTGCTTGCGGTGGCGATCTCGGAAGGTCCGACCAAGGACGAAAGCGAGCAGGCACGCATCTTCGTCCGTGGCCTGGGCCTGACGATCTTTGAATATGTGTTTGTGTTTATTCTGGTGTGCGCCCTCAGCCTGTCGGTCGTCTGCCTGCCCTTGTGGTCTCTGGGCTGGCCGGTGATGACAGGATATGCAGTGACGAGCCTGCTGGTTGTGTTCCTGGGCGCCGCGTTGGGCTGTGCCATCGTCGCCTACCTGCGTAGGTTGAAGAAGTGGGAGCAGCGTGGTGCGTGCCTGTTGTTTGGATGGATGCTGCTGCTTGTGCCGATCTATGTGCAGGCGATTGCCGGGCTGGTGAGCTGGAGCCTGGCGGCGGTGCTGGGGTTTCATACTGTGGCAGGCATTGCCATGGGCTGGACCGTATGGCGCCAGCGTATGGAATGGTTGTAGGACCGTTACTCCAACCGTAACAGTCCACCACCGAGCTTGATTGATACCCCTGCGATTCACTCCTATGGTGAGCCCCACGACAGCGAACCCGTGGAGCGACCATGACAACAACCATAACCCCCGACTCGCGCTGGACGCGGCGCCGCGACGAGAAGCAGCGGCGGCTTGGGCTGGTCCAGGCGTTTGCCGACGGGGCCGTGCTGCCCAGCGACCGGATCGTCGAGGCCCTGCAAGCCCTGATCCTGCCCGGCGACCGTGTGGTGCTGGAAGGCAATAACCAGAAGCAGGCCGACTTTCTCTCGCGCTCCCTGGCCAAGGCCGACCCGGCCGTGCTCCACGACTTGCACATGATCATGCCCAGCGTCGGGCGCGCCGAGCACCTGGACCTGTTTGAAAAGGGCATCGCGCGCAAGCTCGATTTTTCGTTTGCTGGCACCCAATCCCTGCGCATCAGCCAGTTGCTCGAAGACGGCCTGCTGGAGGTCGGCGCGATCCACACCTACATCGAACTCTATGCACGGCTGGTGGTGGACCTGATCCCCAACGTGGTGCTGTCCGCCGGTTTTATGGCCGACCGCGCCGGCAATATCTACACCGGCCCCAGTACCGAAGACACCCCGGCGCTGATCGAGCCGGCGGCCTTCAGCGATGGCATCGTCATCGTGCAGGTCAACCAATTGGTGGACGACGTCAGCGACTTGCCCCGGGTGGATATCCCGGCCAGTTGGGTGGATTTCGTGGTGGTGGCCGACAAGCCTTTCTATATCGAACCGCTGTTCACCCGCGACCCCCGGCATATCAAGCCGGTGCATGTGTTGATGGCGATGATGGCGATCCGTGGCATCTACGAAAAACACAACGTGCAGTCGCTGAACCATGGCATTGGTTTCAATACCGCCGCGATTGAACTGATCCTGCCGACCTACGGTGAGTCCCTGGGCCTTAAAGGCAAGATCTGCCGCAACTGGACCCTCAACCCGCACCCCACGCTGATCCCCGCCATCGAAAGCGGCTGGGTTGAAAGCGTGCATTGTTTCGGCACCGAACTGGGCATGGAAAACTACATCGCCGCGCGCCCGGATGTGTTCTTCACCGGCCGCGACGGCTCGTTGCGTTCCAACCGGATGTTCTGCCAACTGGCGGGGCAATACGCGGTGGACCTGTTTATCGGCGCCACGTTGCAGGTGGATGGCGACGGTCATTCGTCCACCGTGACCCGTGGCCGGCTCGCCGGGTTTGGCGGCGCGCCGAACATGGGCCACGACCCACGCGGGCGCCGCCACGGCACCCCGGCCTGGCTCGATATGCGCCATGACGATGCCCCCGAAGCCCTGCTGGAGCGCGGCAAAAAACTCGTCGTGCAAATGGTCGAGACCTTCCAGGAGGGCGGCAAACCGACCTTCGTCGACACCCTCGACGCGGTGGAAGTGGCGCGCAAAAGCGGCATGCCCCTGGCGCCGATCATGATCTACGGCGACGACGTGACCCACTTGCTCACCGAAGAAGGCATTGCCTATCTATACAAGGCACGCTCCCTGGAAGAGCGCCAGGCGATGATCGCCGCAGTGGCCGGGGTGACCGCCATCGGCCTGCGCCACAACCCCAAGGACACCGCGCGCATGCGCCGCGAAGGCCTGATCGCCTGGCCCGAAGACCTCGGCATCCGCCGCACCGACGCCACCCGCGAACTGCTGGCGGCCAAAAGCGTGGCCGACCTGGTGGACTGGTCCGGTGGTCTGTACAACCCGCCCGCCAAGTTCAGGAGCTGGTAAATGCACGCACTCAAACGGCACACTCTGACCCTGGCCGAGCAACTGGCGGACCTGGCGGTCGATGCACTGATCGACGAAGCGGACCTGTCGCCCAAGCCGGCGCTGGTGGATCGGCGCGGCAATGGCGCCCATCACGATTTGCACCTGGGCCTGATGCACGCCTCGGCGCTGTCCTTGTGGCCGGCCTTCAAGGAAATGGCCGAAGCGGCGATTGCCCTGGGCGAGATCGGCCTGCCGCTGCGCGAAGCCCTGGGCCGGATCGGCCGCGAAGGCGAGCAGGCGATGCTCGCCACTACCCAGGGCGTGAATACCCACCGTGGTGCGATCTGGGCCCTTGGCCTGCTGGTGGCCGCCGCCGCGCTGGCGCCTGCTTCGCGCACGGCCAATGCGCTGACTTTAAGGGCTGCGCGCCTGGCCCTGCTCAATGACCGTTTTGCCCCGCAACCGTTGAGCCATGGCGCGCAGGTCGCGCAACGCTATGGCGTACGTGGCGCCCGCGAAGAGGCGCAACTGGGCTTCCCCGCGGTGTTGCAACGGGGCCTGCCGCAACTGCGCGCAAGCCGTTTGCAACAACACGGCGAGCAGAACGCGCGCCTCGATGCGCTGCTGGCGATCATGACCCAACTGGCCGACACCTGCGTGCTCTACCGCGCCGGCACCGATGGCTTGCAGGCCATGCAACGGGGCGCCCAGGCCGTGCTGGATGCGGGCGGCAGCGCGAGCCTGGCCGGGCGGCGTCGCCTCAATGAGCTGGACCAGCAACTGCTGGCGCTGAATGCCTCCCCCGGTGGCGCCGCCGACCTGTTGGCCGCCTGCCTGTTTATCGACCGCATCGAGTCTTGCGACGGAGCGTTTTGATGGAAACCCTATCCTTTGAATTCCCCGCCGGTCAGCCGCCCAAAGGCCGTGCGCTGGTGGGTTGCGTCGGTTCCGGCGACCTTGAAGTGCTGCTGGAGCCGGGCATGGCGGGCACCTTGAGCATCCAGGTGCACACCTCGGTCAATGGCGCCGAGCAACGCTGGCAGCATCTGTTCCAACGGATCTTCCAGGAGCAGACGCCACCGGCCTTGAACATCCAGATCCACGATTTTGGCGCCACCCCCGGCGTGGTGCGTTTGCGCCTGGAGCAAGGTTTCGAGGAGCTGGGTCATGACTGATTTACTCAATAGGCACAGCTTCGTCGAACTCGGCGCCCGCCAGCGGGCCAAGGCCTTGCTCGATGCCGGCAGCTACCGCGAACTGATCGACCCGTTCCAGCGTGTGATGTCGCCGTGGTTGAGCCGCCAGGGCGTGGTGCCGCAGGCTGACGATGGGGTGGTGATTGCCAAGGGCACGCTCGACGGCCTGGCGCTGGTGATTGCGGCCATCGAAGGCAACTTCCAGGGCGGCAGCCTGGGTGAAGTGGGCGGCGCGAAAATCGCCGGTGCCCTGGAACTGGCCGCCGAGGACAACCGCAATGGCATTCCCACGCGGGCTGTGTTGCTGCTGGAAACCGGCGGCGTGCGCTTGCAGGAAGCCAACCTCGGGCTGGCGGCGATTGCCGATATCCACGCGGCGATTGTCGACCTGCGCCAGTACCAGCCGGTGATCGGCGTGGTGGCCGGTAGCGTTGGCTGTTTTGGCGGCATGTCGATTGCCGCAGGCCTGTGCAGCTACCTGTTGGTGACCCGCGAAGCGCGCCTGGGCCTGAACGGTCCGCAAGTGATCGAGCAGGAAGCCGGCCTGGAAGAATACGACTCCCGCGACCGGCCCTTTATCTGGAGCCTGACCGGCGGCGAGCAGCGCTTCAACACGGGTTTGGCCGACCGCTATGTGGCGGACGATGTGGCGCAGATCCGCCAGCAGATCAGTGAACTGTTGCAGCAAGGTTTGCCGGCCTCGCAACGCAGCCGCCAGGCTGACTATTACCTGGCGCGCCTGGCTGCGCTGGACACCGAGCCGCAGATCGAGCCGGCCACGGTTCGCGACCTGTATCAGGGAGAACGCCCATGAGAGGCTTGCAGTGGTTCAACGCATTAAGCGCTGGCGCAGCGCCTGTGGCGGGTTTGCCGGCATCGTTGAAAGTCGCCGATGGCCTGCTCGGCGAGCAGGCCGTGCGCTTTATCGCGGTGGTGCCGGATGCCGCCAACCGCTTCCCCCGTGCTCGCCAGGGCGAAGTCGGCCTGCTGGAAGGCTGGGGCCTGGCCAAGGCGGTGGATGAAGCCATCGCCTGCGGCGATCAGCGCCCGATCATTGCCATCGTCGACGTGCCGAGCCAGGCCTATGGGCGCCGCGAAGAAGCCCTGGGCATTCATCAGGCCCTGGCGGCGGCAGCGGACAGTTATGCCCGTGCGCGCCTGGCCGGGCACCCGGTGATCGGGTTGCTGGTGGGCAAGGCCATGTCCGGGGCGTTTCTCGCCCATGGCTACCAGGCCAATCGTCTGATTGCCCTGCGCGACCCTGGGGTGATGGTGCACGCCATGGGCAAGGCCTCGGCGGCGCGAGTCACCCTGCGCAGCGTCGAAGAACTGGAAGCCCTGGCTGCCAGCGTGCCGCCCATGGCCTATGACATCGACAGCTATGCCAGCCTCGGCTTGCTCTGGGAAACCCTGACGGTCAGCCAGATTGAACAACCAACCGCCGCCGACCTGGCGCAGGTCAGGGATTGCCTGGTGCAGGCGATCGAGGAGGTGCAGAACAGCGGCGTGCGGGATTTGCGCGGGCGCCTGGGCGCCGCCAACCGTGCCGCGTCCAGCCATGTACGCCAGCTGCTGCGGGAACAATGGTGAACGCCCACGACTTGCTCTGGGGCATGACCCTGGCGCACCTGCCGGCTGACGCACCGGCCTGGGTACGGGCGGTGATCGCTGCGGGACACCCGGTGGTGGTGCGCCGGGCGCTGGCCGAACCGGGCTATGTGGCGGTGGGTGTGCGCGGGCGTTTGCGTGAGCAGCGTTTTGCGGCCGTGATGCCCCAGGCGATAGTGCAAAGGCGGGTGACGCCGGAGGCGCTGTGCGGGGTGATTTCGCCCCGGGATTTGCCGGCGTTGTGCGCCCTCGATCAACTGCGCCCGGTGCTGGCGTGCAAGGTTTGGGGGATTACCGGCAGCGCGGGTTTCGAGTTGGCCACGGGCATTGAGGCACTGCATGCCCAGAGCGACCTGGATTTGCTGCTGCGCACTCCCGAGCGTCTTGAGCGTGGCGAGGCCGAGGCTCTGCTGGCGATTCTGGACACCGCGCCGTGTGCCGTGGACCTGCAATTGCAAACCCCTTACGGCGCGGTCGCCTTGCGGGAATGGGCCGGCCCAGCGCGGCGGGTGCTGCTGAAAACCGCCAGCGGTGCGCAACTGGTCAGCGACCCTTGGCAGGCCGTGGCATGAGCAGCCTCCTGGTGTTTCCGGGGCAGGGCGCCCAACGCCCGGGCATGCTCCAGCAACTGCCCGCCAGCGTCCTCGATGAGGCCCGTGACGTGTTGGGCGAAGATGTACGCCAGCTCGATTCGGCGCAGGCCCTGGCCAGCACCCGCGCTGTGCAACTGTGCCTGCTGATCACCGGCGTGGCCCATGCCCGTCAGTTGCAACACACGCCGGACTACGTGGCGGGTCTGTCCATCGGCGCGTATCCGGCGGCGGTGATTGCCGGCGCCCTGGCGTTTGCCGATGCGCTGCGGCTGGTCAGCCTGCGCGGCGAGCTGATGCAGCGCGCTTATCCACAGGGCTATGGCATGACCGCGCTGATCGGCGTGGAGTTATCCACCGTCGAAAATGTGCTGGCCGAAGTCCATGGCCCCGATTCACCGGTGTACCTGGCCAATATCAATGCCGACAACCAGTGCGTGATTGCCGGCAGCGACGCAGCCATGCAACGGGTCGCGGATCGCGTCAAAGGCCAGGGCGTGGCTAAGCGCCTGGCCGTCAGCGTGCCGTCCCATTGCGCGTTGCTGGATACGCCTGCGCAAACACTGGCCGAGGCGTTCGCCAAGGTCACGCTCAAGGCGCCGGCCATCCCCTACCTGAGCAGCACCCGGGCGCGGCCAATTCGTGATCCCGCGCAGTTGCGCGACGACCTGGCGTCCAACATGTGTCGCCTCGTCGATTGGCGCGGCACTGTGCAAAGCGCTTATGAGCGCGGCGTGCGCCTGCATATCGAACTGCCCCCGGGTGCGGTCCTCACCGGCCTTGCGCGGCGGGTATTTGAGCAAGGCACGGTGATCGCCTTCGAGGGCGCGCGCCTGGACACCTTGCAGGCCTTGCTGGAACAGGAGGGCCGCCACCATCGATAAAGCATGACCTTGGCTGTCGAAGCACAAAAACAACAATTTCGATCAAGCATCAAGAGGACTACCAGCATGATTATTTACGGTGTGGCGTTTCTGGCCCTGTGTACCCTGGCAGGCCTGTTTGTCGGCGAGCTGCTGGGCCAATGGATGGGCATCCCGGCCAACGTCGGCGGGGTGGGGATCGCGATGTTGCTGCTGATCGGCCTGGGCAGCTACCTGGGCAAGCGTGGCCTGTTTACCGGCAAGTCGGAGCAGGGTGTGAGCTTCTGGGCGGCGGTGTATATCCCGATTGTGGTGGCCATGGCCGCCCAGCAAAACGTGTATGGCGCCATCAGTGGCGGCCCCATGGCGATCCTTGCCGGCACCTGCGCGGTGCTGGTGGCATTTGCCCTGGTGCCGGTGCTGGTACGCATCGGCAAGCGTGAGCCGGATGCGGTCGTCACTCCCAAGTCGGCAGGGTGAGCGCCATGTATGAATCCTTGATGAAAGTCATCACCGGCTACGGCCTGATCAGTGGTTTTGCGGTGATCGGCCTGACCATGTGGGTGTCCTATTGGATCAGCGACACCTTCACCAAAGGCCGCCTGCATGGCTCGGCCATCGCAATCCTGCTGGGGCTGGTGTTGTCCTATGTGGGCGGTGCGTTTACCGGCGGGGCCAAGGGCGTGGTGGATATCCCGCTGCTGTCGGGCATCGGCCTGCTGGGCGGGGCGATGCTGCGCGACTTTGCCATCGTCGCCACCGCGTTCGGGGTGAGTGTCGATGAGCTCAAGCGCGCCGGGTATGTGGGGGTGCTGGCATTGTTTGTCGGCGTCGGCTCGTCATTTATCGCCGGCGTCGGGGTGGCCATGGCGTTTGGTTATACCGATGCAGTGAGCCTGACCACCATCGGCGCCGGGGCTGTGACCTACATCGTCGGGCCAGTGACCGGCGCGGCGATTGGCGCCAGTTCCGAGGTGATGGCGCTGTCCATTGCGGCGGGGTTGATCAAGGCCATTTTGGTGATGGTCATGACCCCGTTCGTCGCGCCGCTGATCGGCCTGAATAGCCCGCGCAGTGCGGTGATCTTTGGCGGGTTGATGGGCACGTCCAGCGGTGTGGCGGGCGGGTTGGCGGCGACTGACCCGAAGCTGGTGCCTTATGGTTGCCTGACAGCGGCGTTTTATACGGCGCTGGGGTGTTTGTTGGGGCCTTCGTTGTTGTTTTTGGTGATGCGGGGGTTGGTGGGCTAGGGCGTAGATCGTTATTGAAAGATAGGGCCTGCGATGGCGGTTTCAAACCTGCCGATTGGCATACATCCGACACTCCGCCAACAACGCCAGCAAATTCGGATCGCGCTCCTTGGCTTTCAAGAACACCACGCCTATGTGCTGCTGCAACCGGTAGCGTGGCTGCAACGGGATCAGCTTGACCCGGTTCTCATACACCGCCGCAATCCTCCCCGGCAGCAGCGCATAGCCAACGCCCGAGCTGACCATGCTCAGCAGGGTAAAGATGTCGTTGACCTGCATCGCCACCTTCGGCTCGAAACCCGCCTGTTTGAACACCCGTGCGCCGTCCTGGTGGGTGGCGAAGCCTTGGGTCAGGGTGATGAAGGTGGCGTCGCGCACCTGGGCCAGGTCGATTTCCTGTTCGCGGTCCAGGGGCGAGTCGGCGGGGGTGGCGAGGAAGATGTCGTCGCAAAACAGCTGGATCTGCGCGCAGTCCGGCTCGACGGCCTGGTCGTCGAGGGAGATCAGGATCGCATCCACTTCCATGTTCTTGAGCTTGTACATCAGGTCGACGTTGGAGCCCAGGATCAGGTCGATATTCAGCTCGCTGCGCCTGATTTTCAGGCCCATGATCAGTTGCGGCACGGTCTTGACCGTCAGTGAATACAAGGCGCCGAGCTTGAAACGCTCGGCGGAGAAGCCAGCGGCTTCGCGGGTCAGGCGCACGCTGTCGACCACGTCCTGCACCAGCTTTTGCGCGCGTTCTTCGAGCACGTAGGCGCTTTCCAGCGGGGTGAGGTTGCGCCCTTCGTGCTTGAACAGCGGGCAGCGCAGGGCGTTTTCCAGGGAGTGGATGGCGCGGTGCACGCTGACATTGCTGGTGTGCAATTCGGCGGCGGCGCGGGCCAGGTTGCCGGTGCGCATGAAGGCCAGGAAGATTTCCAGTTTCTTGAGGGTGAATTCTTCGTCGATCAGCATGGCGGTGGCTCTTATTGGAATGCGCTCGATTGTGCCCTTAAAGCGCCGCAACCGTCATAACGGTCTTGCACTCTCGTCTGTCAGGCATGAGCCTTACGGGGACGTGCAGCCGTTTTGGAGGTGGATGAGGTATGTATCACGGCGAACGATTCAACGCCTGGAGCCATTTGCTCGGCGCCGTGGCAGCCTTTATCGGCGCGGTGTGGATGCTGGTGGTGGCGAGCCTGGACGGCAGCCCGTGGAAGATCGTCAGCGTGGCGATCTATGGTTTTACCCTGCTGGTGCTGTACAGCGCCTCGACGGTGTATCACAGCGTGCGCGGGCGCAAGAAAGCGATCATGCAGAAGGTCGACCACTTTTCGATCTACCTGCTGATCGCCGGCAGCTACACCCCGTTTTGCCTGGTGACCCTGAACGGGGCGTGGGGCTGGACGCTGTTCGGGATTGTCTGGGGGCTGGCGGTGATCGGCATCCTGCAGGAGATCAAGCCGCGCTCGGAGGCGCGGATTTTGTCGATTGTGATTTATGCGGTGATGGGCTGGATTGTGTTGGTGGCGGTCAAGCCGCTGATCGCGGCGCTGGGTACGCATGGGTTTATCTGGTTGGCGTCGGGTGGGGTGTTGTACACGGTGGGGATTATCTTTTTTGCCCTGGAGCACCGGTTAAGGCATTCCCATGGGATCTGGCACTTGTTTGTGATTGGCGGCAGCCTGCTGCATTTTGTGGCGATCATGCGCTATGTGCTCTGAAGCTGTAGGCGCTGGCTTGTGTGGGAGCTGGCTTGCCTGCGATCGCATCACTGCGGTGTAACTGATAAACCGAGGTGCCTGCATCGCAGGCAAGCCAGCTCCCACACAATCCAGCTCCCACATGGATTTTGTGGTGTTTTACAGGCGGTCCAACTGCTCTTGGGCACGACTGCCAAAGATCTCCAGCAGGCTCGCCAACATATGCGGCGGTGGCTCGTCGGCACGGGTCAGGGCATATAAGGTGATGGGCAGCGGCGGGGCCAGGGGGCGGATGCAGGTGCTGTCGGTGGAGGCGCCCAGCGCCGTGAAGGGGTCGATCACCGCCAGGCCGGCGCCGGATTCCACCATGGCGCGGGCCAGGGAATAGGTCTGTACCGAGATCCGCACCCTGGGCGGCGGCTCGACCGCTTCGAGGTAGCTGTCGAGCCGCGCTGAGAGTGGGTCGGCACTGGACAGGCCAATCAACGGCGCGCCCGCCAGGGCCATCAACGGCAAGGGTTTGCCCAGCTCCGCCGCCGGCCAGAAACCCCGTGGCGCCAGGGCCACCAGCACGCCGTGGGCCAATGCCTGGGCCTTGAGCCCGGGATGGTCCGGGGACTTGAGGGTCAGCGCCACATCCATCTCGCGCATCAGCAGGTTTTGCACCAGTTCGCGGCTGTGGGCGCTGGACAGTTCGCAGGCGATGTCCGGGTAGCGCTGGGTCCATTCGCCAATCGCCGGTGGCAACAACGACAAGGCCAGGGCCGGTGTGGCGCCGATGCGCAGGCTTTGGCCGGGTGCGCGCCGCAGGTTCTGGGCCAGGCGCCGCACGCCTTGCAGGCTTTCGCTGACCTTATCGACTTCACGTTCCAGAGCCAGGGCCTCCGGGGTTGGCTGCAGCTTGCCGCGTATGCGCAGGAACAGCGGGAAACCCAACTGCAGCTCGGCATGTTGCAGCACCTTGGTCACCGCCGGTTGTGAGACATGCAGCAACTGCGCGGCGGCGCTGACCGAGCCGGTCTGGCGAATGGCCTGGAAGATTTCGATATGACGCAAGCGCATGACGAGTCCATAACCTTTGTTTATAGGTGGCCCATCTTTATTCATTGTCCGGCGCCTGTCACCTGGCCCTAATCTTGGTGTTCATTACAACGCTCGGGAATCGACATGGCTCAGCAGGTTTGCATCATTGGCGGTGGGGTCATCGGTCTGGCGAGCGCCTATGCCCTGGTGCGCGCCGGCATGGACGTGACGGTGGTCGAAGCCCGCGACAGCCTGGGCAGCGAGACCAGTTTTGCCAATGGCGGCCAGTTGTCCTATCGCTACGTTGCGCCGCTGGCGGACAAAGGCGTGCCGTTGCAAGCCATTGGCTGGCTGTTGCGCGGCGACTCGCCGTTAAAGCTGCGCCCGCGCCTGGACCCGGCGCAATGGCGCTGGATGGCCGCGTTCCTCGGTGCCTGCCGGGCCTCCGTCAACAAGCGCAATGCTGGCCACTTGTTGCGCCTGGCCACCTTGAGCCAGGGCACCTTGCAGCAGTGGCGTGAAGAAGACGGGCTGGACGGCTTCGACTGGAAACGCAATGGCAAGCTGGTGACGTTTCGCAGCCACCACACCTTTGAACACGCTCGCAATAAGGTGCTTGATCGCCTGCAACAGCAAGTGCTGTCGGCGGCCGACTGCACACGCCTGGAGCCGACCCTGGGGGCCACGGATTTTGTCGGGGGCATCTACACACCCAATGAAGAAGTGGCGGATTGTCATGGCTTCTGTCAGCAATTGGCGGCACGCCTTACCGCGTCGGGCAGTTGCCGGTTTGTGCTGGGGCGCAAGGTCACGGGTATCCGCCAGGCCAACGGCACGGTGCAGGGGATTGAGTTGGGCGGCGAGGTGATGCCGGTGCAGCATCTGGTGCTGGCCGCTGGAGTCCGCAGCCCCGAGCTGGCCTTGCCGGGCATCGTGCTGCCGCTGTACCCGCTCAAGGGCTACAGCCTGAGCGTACCGATTGGCGCGCAGCACGCCGCGCCAAAAATCAGCATCACCGACTATGACCGCAAGATCGTCTATGCACGGATCGGCGAGCAATTGCGGGTGGCGGCGATGGTCGACATCGTCGGCTTTGATACCGGCCTTGAGCCCAAGCGCCTGGCCCTGATCAAGCGCCAGGCCAGTGAGACCTTCCCCCTGGCCGGCGACTACAGCCAGGCCATCGAATGGGCCGGCATGCGCCCGGCCACCCCCAGTGGCGTGCCGTTGATTGGCGCCAGTGTGTACCGCAACCTGTGGCTCAACCTTGGCCACGGCGCCCTGGGCTTTACCCTGGCCTGTGGCAGCGGCCAGCTGTTGGCGGAGTTGATCGGCCAGCACACCACTTCCATTGATATGCAGGGCCTTGCGCCCCGCGCCGCTTAGGACACTGCAATGACCATCACCCGGATCAACAGCAATAATCGCCTGTCGGGCGCCGTGACCTACCAGGAGCTGGTCTTCCTCTCCGGCCAGGTGCCGGGCGACGGCCAGGACGTGACCACCCAGACCCAAGAGGTGCTGACCAAAATTGATGCGCTGCTGGCCGAAGCCGGCAGCGACAAGGATCATCTGCTCAACGCGACCATTTACCTGAAGAATATCCAGGAGGGCTTTGCGCCGATGAATGATGTCTGGTCCGCCTGGCTCACGCCCGGCCAGGCACCGACCCGCACCACCCTGCAGGCGGAACTGGCACGCCCCGGTGTGCTGGTGGAAATCAGCGTTATCGCTGTACGCCGCCCATAACAAGAAAACCAACGGAGAATAACAATGCAAAAAATCACGTTGATCGGCACGGCCCTCGGGCTGTTACTGGCGGCCCAGGCCCAGGCCAATGAAGCGCCGCTGACAGGCACCCTGGCCAAGATCGCGAATGCCAAGAGCATCACCCTGGGCTATCGCGATGCGTCGGTGCCGTTTTCCTATGTCGGTGACCACACTGGCAAGCCCATGGGCTATTCGGTGGACCTGGCGAGCAAGATAGTCGAGCGCATCCAGCAGAAGACCGGCGTGCCCCAGCTCAACGTGAAGTACAACCTGGTCACCTCGCAGACGCGCATCCCGTTGGTGATCAACGGCACCGTGGACCTGGAGTGCGGCTCCACCGGGGTGACGGCCGAGCGGCAGAAGCAGGTGGCGTTTTCCTATGGCTTTATCTATGTGAAGGGCCAGTTGCTTACCGCCAACGACAGCGGCATCCAGCGCTTCGCCGACCTGCGCGGCAAGAACGTGGTGACCACCGCCGGCACCACCAACGAACGGTTCCTCAAGAGCTACAACCATGAGCACAAGCTGGATATGTCGGTGATCAGCGCCAAGGATCACGGCGAGGCGTTCCAGATGCTGCAGTCGGGCCGGGCCGTGGCGTTCTATATGGACGACGCATTGCTCTACGGCGAGCGCGCCAAGGCCCAAGACCCGCACAAGTGGGTGGTGGTGGGCGAGGAGCAGTCGCGGGAAATCTACAGCTGCATGGTGCGCAAGGACGACCCGCAGTTTCTGGCGGTGGTCAACGAGACCCTGGGCGAGCTGTACAGCTCGGGGGAAATCAACGGGATCTACCAGCGCTGGTTTGAACAGCCGATCCCGCCGAAGGGCTTGAACCTGGAATTCCCCATGACCAGCGAGCTGAAGGCGATTATTGCCAAGCCGGTGAGTGATCCGGTGGAATAAAACACCCAGCCTGTAGGAGCCGGCTTGCCGGCGATGATGCCCGCAAGTCTTGCGCAGGCCTTGATGCCGCCATCGCAGGCAAGCCAGCTCCTACAGTTTGATTGGGTTTGCAAGGTGGGGTTAGAAGTCGCCCCATAGCTGTTGTGCAACGGCCAGTGCCACCACCGGCGCGGTCTCGGTGCGCAACACCCGCGGCCCCAGCCGTGCGGCGTGGAAGCCTGCGCCTTGCGCGGTCTGGACTTCGCCATCGGTCAAGCCTCCCTCCGGGCCGATCAAAAACGCCAGGCTCGACGGTTTGGCATGGCTCACCAGTGGCTCGGCCACCGGGTGCAGCACCAGCTTCAAATCCGCTTCGGCCTGTTGCAACCAATCGGCCAGCAACAACGGTGGGTGAATCACCGGCACCGTGGAGCGCCCGCATTGCTCACAGGCGCTGATTGCGACCTGGCGCCAGTGCAGCAGGCGCTTGTCGGCGCGTTCGTCCTTGAGGCGTACTTCGCAACGCTCGCTGAAGATCGGCGTGATGGCGTTGACCCCAAGCTCGGTGGCTTTCTGGATGGCCCAGTCCATACGCTCGCCCCGGGACAGGCCCTGGCCCAGATGAATGTGCAGCGGTGATTCGACCTGGCCGGCGAAGGCTTCGGTGAGTTGCACCGTCACGCGTTTTTTCCCGACTTCCAGCAGGCTGCCGCGAAATTCCTGGCCAGAACCGTCGAACAGTTGCACGGCATCGCCTTCATTCATGCGCAGCACGCGGCTGATGTAGTGCGCCTGGGCCTCGGGCAACTCGTGGTCGCCAAGGCTCAACGGGGTATCGGTGAAAAAGCGGGACAGTCTCATTTCTGTTCTCGGGAAAATGCAAAACCTGTGGGAGCCGGGCTTGCCCGCGATGCGGCAGGCCAGGCGCCAGATTAATAGGCTGGGTTCAATCAGCCGGGGTCGCGAAAGCCTGGGTGGAAGTCCTTGGGTACGGCCACGCTGACTGTGCTGTTGGTGGCGATATCAATGCCTTCAGTGGCCACTTCGGCCAAAAAGTCGATCTGCTCCGGGGTGATCACATACGGCGGCAGGAAATACACCACGCTGCCCAGGGGCCGCAACAACGCGCCGCGCTCCAGGGCGTGCTCGAACACTTTCAGGCCACGCCGTTCCTGCCACGGGTAGGCGGCCTTGGTGGCCTTGTCCTGCACCATCTCGATGGCCAGCACCATGCCAGTCTGGCGCACTTCCGACACATGGGGATGGTCCACCAGGTGTGCGGTGGCGGTGGCCATGCGCTGGGCCAGGGCCTTGTTGTGTTCGATGACGTTGTCTTCTTCAAAGATATCCAGGGTCGCCAGGGCCGCCGCACACGCCAGCGGGTTGCCGGTGTAGCTGTGGGAATGCAGGAAGGCGCGCAGGGTCGGGTAGTCGTCGTAGAAGGCGCTGTACACATCTTCGGTGGTGACCACGGCGGCCAGGGGCAGGTAGCCGCCGGTCAGGGCCTTGGACAGGCACAGGAAGTCCGGGCGGATACCCGCCTGTTCACAGGCGAACATGCTGCCGGTGCGGCCGAAGCCCACGGCGATTTCGTCGTGGATCAGGTGCACGCCATACCGGTCGCAGGCTTCGCGCAGCAGCTTGAGGTACACCGGGTGATACATGCGCATGCCACCGGCGCCCTGGATCAGCGGCTCGACGATCACGGCGGCGACGCTGGCGTGGTTATCCGCCAGGGTCTGTTCCATGGCCTGGAACATGTTGCGCGAATGTTCTTCCCAACTCATGCCATCGGGGCGCAGGTAGCAGTCCGGGCTTGGCACCTTGAGGGTGTCCAGCAGCAAGGCCTTGTAGGTCTCGGTGAACAGCGGCACATCGCCAACCGACATCGCGGCGATGGTTTCGCCGTGGTAGCTGTTGGTCAGGGTGACAAAGCGCTTTTTATTCGGCTGGCCGCGGTTGAGCCAATAGTGAAAGCTCATTTTCAGCGCGACTTCGATGCACGATGAGCCATTGTCGGCGTAGAAGCAGCGGGTCAGGCCTTCGGGGGTGAGCTTGACCAGGCGCTCGGACAGCTCGATCACCGGCTGGTGGCTGAAGCCGGCGAGGATCACGTGCTCCAGTTGGTCCACCTGATCCTTGATACGCTGGTTGATACGCGGGTTGGCGTGGCCGAACACGTTGACCCACCAGGAGCTGACAGCATCGAGGTAGCGCTTGCCTTCAAAGTCTTCCAGCCACACGCCTTCACCGCGCTTGATTGGCACCAGCGGCAGCTGCTGGTGGTCTTTCATCTGGGTGCAGGGATGCCACAGCACCGCCAGGTCGCGTTGCATCCACTGGTTATTCAAGCCCATCTTTTCGTCTCCTCGAAGCGCTGCCGTGACCCGCGCAGGCAAAACAATCGCGCAAGCCTATGCAATGGCGGGCGGTGTCACAACCCAATTGAGCGTTTGTAGGATAATTCGCGATAAATGCAGGACGGTCTGTCACGTATCTTAGGAATAGTCGTTAATCCATCGTTAACTTAATCTGTGTACTCTTTAAGATCGTTTTTTTCGATGTTTCATAGCGAAATTTTCCGCTTTATATCGATAAGTAAAACGCTAGTCTTGAGCACGGCTCTTACGGGATTTGGTTAATGCAACTACGAAACTCATCGACCCGCTACGGCTGGGTCAGCATTGTGATTCATTGGGGCGTGGCACTGGTGGTGTTCGGTCTGTTTGCGCTGGGCTTGTGGATGGTCGGTCTCGACTATTACAGCGCCTGGCGTAAAGACGCGCCGGATTTGCACAAAAGCATTGGCCTTACGTTGTTTGCGGTCATGTTGGTGCGCATTGTCTGGCGCCTGCTCAGCCCGCCGCCGCCAGCGTTGGCCAGCTATAGCCGTCTGACTCGTATCGGTGCCGCATTCGGCCACGGGTTCCTGTATCTGGGGCTGTTTGCGGTGATGATTGCCGGCTATCTGATTTCCACCGCAGACGGTGTCGGGATCCCGGTGTTTGGTTTGTTTGAAATTCCTGCCGTGGTTTCCGGTCTACCGGACCAGGCAGATGTAGCCGGGCTGGTGCATTTGTACCTGGCCTGGGTGCTGGTGGTCTTTGCCGGCCTGCATGGCGTGGCTGCCTTGAAACACCACTTCATTGATCGTGATGCAACCCTGGTCCGTATGCTGGGGCGCAAAGCCTGATGTTCAACCTCGACTCACAAGGAATAGAAAGCATGTTGAAAAAAACTCTCGCCGCTCTGGCAATTGGTTCTGCCCTGCTGTCTGCTGGTTCGGCGATGGCGGCTGACTACGTGATCGACAAAGAAGGCCAGCACGCCTTCGTCGATTTCAAGATCAGCCACTTGGGCTACAGCTTCATCACCGGTACTTTCAAGGACCTGGACGGCAAGTTCAGCTTTGACGCTGCCAAGCCTGAAGATGCCAAGATCGAAGTGAATGTGCGCACCGCCAGTATCTTCAGCAACCATGCCGAGCGCGACAAGCACGTTAACAGCAAGGACTTCCTGGAGTCGGGCAAATTCCCGGATGCCAAGTTTGTCTCCACCAGCGTCAAGCCAACCGGCAAGAATGCCGATGGCAAGCTGACTGCCGATGTCACTGGCGACCTGACTTTCCACGGGGTCACCAAGCCAATCGTGGTCAAGGCTACGTTCCTGGGTGAAGGCAAGGATCCATGGGGTGGCTACCGTGCCGGCTTTGAAGGCACCACCAGCATCAGCCGCAAAGAGTTCAACAAGGATGGTATGGATGTAGGTCCACAGTCCGACAAGGTTGAGCTGTACATCACCTTTGAAGGTGTAAAAGCGAAGTAATGCTTTGTCTGTAGGAGCGAGCAAGCTTGCTCCTACAGTAGTTTGAAGGCATAAAAAAACGCCCCGTATCGCAAGATACGGGGCGTTTTTTATGCCAGCAACTTAGCGGTTGCGGGTCAGCAACGCTGGTTTTTCACCACGAGGGCGGCCTGGCAGTTGATCCAACTGCTCAGGTGTCGGGAAGCGATCGCTTTTCGACTCCTTGTGGATGATCTTCGGCGTGGTGCCGCTGCGCGGGTTCTGCACGGCTGGCTCGGAGGAGCGTGGCTGCTCATCACGGGCGGGGCGGCGGTTGCGCGACTCTTCGCGACGGGCCTGGCCGTCACGTGGTGCGCCGTTACGCGGACCATTGCGCTTGGCCGGTGGGGTGCCGGTGGTGGCGCCGTTGCTGCTGCGCGGAGCGTTCTGGCGACCCTGTGGCTGGCCGCCGGTGCGCGGAGCACCTGCACCCGGTGCCGGGGCACCCGGGCGACGACCACGACCCTGGGCCGGTTTGGCCTGGGGCACGTAGTCTACGCGGTTACCGAAGTTATCCACGTCATCGTCGAGGAACTCATCCGGTGCGCGGTCGGCTGCGGCGCGTGGCGGCTGGCTCGGCTGGCGCTGTTCACGGGCCGGGGTGCCTTCGCGGGGCTTCTGCTCACGGGCTGGGCGTTCGCCACGGCCGTTGGTGGGCGCCTTGTCCTTGCCGCCCTTGTCCTTGCCTTTGTCGCGACGACCACCGCCACCACCACCGCCGTTCGGGCCATCGCCCTTGGGACCGCGTGGGTTGCGTGGGTTACGCACGTCCGGGCGCTCGCGCACTTCCGGTTTCTCGGCTTCCACGGTGCTGGCATCGAAGCCCATCAGGTCGCCGTCGGCGATTTTCTGCTTGGTCATGCGCTCGATGCTTTTCAGCAGTTTTTCTTCATCCGGGGCGACCAGGGAAATGGCCTCGCCCGAACGACCGGCCCGGCCCGTACGGCCGATACGGTGCACGTAGTCTTCATCGACGTTTGGCAGCTCGAAGTTGACCACGTGCGGCAGTTGGTCGATATCCAGGCCACGGGCGGCGATATCGGTGGCGACCAGGATCCGTACGGAGCCGGCCTTGAAGTCGGCCAGGGCCTTGGTCCGCGCGTTCTGGCTCTTGTTGCCGTGGATGGCGACGGCGGTCAGGCCGTGCTTGTCCAGGTATTCGGCCAGGCGGTTGGCGCCGTGCTTGGTGCGGGTGAACACCAGGACCTGTTCCCAGGCACCGGCGGTGATCAGGTGGGCCAGCAGCGAACGCTTGTGGCTGGCAGGCAGGCGGAACACCCGTTGCTCGATACGCTCGACCGTGGTGTTGGGCGGCGTGACTTCGATGCGCTCGGGGTTGTGCAGCAGCTTGCCGGCCAGGGCGGTGATGTCGTTGGAGAACGTTGCCGAGAACAGCAGGTTCTGGCGTTTGGCCGGCAGGCGCGCGAGGACTTTCTTCACGTCATGCACAAAGCCCATGTCGAGCATGCGGTCGGCTTCGTCCAGCACGAGGATTTCCACGTGGGACAGATCGACGCTGCCTTGGCCGCACAGGTCGAGCAAGCGACCTGGGCAGGCGACCAGCACGTCAACCCCGCGGGACATGGCCTGAACCTGAGGGTTCATGCCGACGCCGCCGAAGATGCAGGCGCTGACGAACTTCAGGTCGCGGGCATAGAGCTTGAAGCTGTCATGCACTTGTGCGGCGAGTTCGCGGGTGGGGGTCAGGACCAGTACGCGGGGTTGGCGCGGGCCGTGACGTTGGGATTTGTCCGGGTGACCGTTGGGGAACAACCGCTCCAGAATCGGGAGGGCGAAGCCGCCGGTTTTACCAGTACCTGTCTGAGCCGCGACCATCAGGTCGCGACCTTGCAACACGGCGGGAATAGCCCGCTGTTGCACCGGAGTAGGCTCGGTATAGCCCGCTGCCTCGATGGCGCGGACTAAAGCCTCGGAGAGACCGAGGGAAGCAAAGGACATGAGTAATCCTGTTTGTAGTTAGGGCTTGGCCCAAAGGGATAATCTTGCCGGGCGCGAATCGCGTTTAGAGGAACGCAACCCCGTCCGGTCCTGCTGGGGCTGGCACGCACTCCAACAGCTCGCGCGGGCTGCAAAGCTGCGCAGTAGCGGGGTTGGATGCCTGTTAGACGACCACAGCGGCCGGGCGTAAGCCTGGCGGAAAGGCCGGAGTATAACAGAGCAATCACTGCGCGCTGCTTTCCTGCTGCTCAACGGTGTCGTCCAGCCGCGGCGAGGGCGCTATTTTCGCATGGATACCGGCATATTTCGCACTCAGGGCTGCGTAGGCCGGCTCTTGCTTGAAGCGCTTGAGTTCGGCAGCAAAGCGCTGCACCAGCAGGTCCATGCCCGCGCCACGGCGCACGGCGAGGAATTGCTTCTGGCTGCTGATCACCGGTGGCGCCTGTGTGACCTGGTGTTCCAGGCCCAACGCCTTGAGCACATGTTGGCCAACCCGGCGGTCGGTGATCACCAGGTCAATCCGACCACGGGCCAGCTTGCCGAAGTTGGCCTCATGGCTGGGCGCCGGTTCCCGGGTAAACAGGGTGGATTCGCTGAACCCGGCGCTATACAGGTAGCCAGGGGAGGTGCCGATGGTCAGCCCCTTGAGGTCATCCAGGGTCTGGAATGGATGCGGGCGTTCGTTGGCGTAGAACATCACAAACTCAACCTTGGACAGCGGTTCGCTGGGGTAAAGCAGCGCAGCGTCGCGTTCGTGGCTGTGGAAAATATCCAGCGCGCCATCGGCCAGGCCCTGGTCGAGCATGGCCAGGCAACGTTTCCAGGGCAGGAACTGCCATTGCACCTCGATCCCCAGGCGCTGGAACACGATGACGGTGGTCTCGTAGTCGAGCCCGCGCATCTGGCCGTTTTCTTCGTAGACGTAAGGTGCCCAGGGCTCGGTGACAATGCGTAGTTTCTCGCCGTGGGCGGCTAGGCTCAGGCAAGTGAAAAGGACAGCGGTCAACAACTGGAGAATGACGGGCATACCCTGAGGTTACGACTGTCTCAGGGTAAAGAGAAGCTCTGGATCGGGGATCTTCAGGCCGCAAACCTGAACTTTTATTGTGCCGCCGAGCCGGGAAGGAGTCCGGGTCGGCGGTACGGGAGGGCAGCCTCAGCGTGGCAGCTTGAGGTTGTTCCAGATCGCCAGGCTCGGGTCGGCCTGGTTCAGGGTGTAGAAGTGCAGCCCCGGTGCGCCACCTTGCAGCAAGGTCTCGCACATGTCACTGATGACCTGCTCGCCAAAGGCCTGGATGCTCTTGACGTCATCGCCATAGGCTTCCAGCTGCTTGCGTACCCAGCGTGGGATTTCTGCACCGCAGGCGTCAGAGAAGCGCGCCAGCTTGCTGTAGTTGGTGATCGGCATGATGCCCGGCACGATCGGGATATTCACACCCATGGCCTGCACGCGCTCGACAAAGTAGAAGTAGCTGTCGGCGTTGAAGAAGTACTGGGTGATCGCACTGTTGGCGCCGGCATTGGCCTTGCGCACGAAGTTGTTGAGATCGTCCTCAAAGTTGCGTGCCTGCGGGTGCATTTCCGGGTAGGCGGCCACTTCGATATGGAAGTGATCACCGGTTTCCTCACGAATGAAGCTCACCAGGTCATTGGCATAGCGCAACTCGCCGCTGGCCATGCCCATGCCGGACGGCAGGTCGCCACGCAGGGCAACGATACGCTTGATGCCGGCGGCCTTGTATTGGCTCAGCAGGCCACGCAGGTCGGCCTTGCTGTCGCCCACGCACGACAGGTGCGGCGCGGCGGGCACCTTGGCTTCGCTTTCCAGCTGCAGCACGGTGTTGATCGTGCGATCACGGGTCGAGCCACCTGCGCCGTAGGTGCAGGAGAAGAAATCGGGGTTGTAGCTGGCCAACTGCTTGGCAGTCGCCATTAGTTTTTCATGCCCAGCATCGGTCTTGGTCGGGAAGAACTCGAAGCTGTAGCGACGGTCTTGGGACATGGTAATACCCTTGGAAACTCAAAAACCTGGAAGGCATACACAATCGATGCGGGTGCCGGGCTTTCTGTGGGAGCTGGCTTGCCTGCGATAGCATCAGCGCGGTATTGCTGGAATACCGTGGTGCCTGCATCGCGGGCAAGCCCGGCTCCCACAGAGGAGCCGGCGCCGGCAGGGCCGATCAGTAGCGGTAGGCGTGCGGCTTGAACGGACCTTCAACCGTCACGCCGATGTAGTCGGCCTGGGTCTTGGTCAGTTGCGTCACCACGCCGCCGAAGCCGCGGACCATTTCCAGGGCCACTTCTTCGTCGAGTTTCTTCGGCAGTACTTCCACGGTCAGGCGCTCGGCTTTCTGGGCAGGCGACAGGTCGGCGTATTTTTGGCCGAACAGGAAGATCTGCGCCAGTACCTGGTTGGCGAACGAGCCATCCATGATGCGGCTTGGGTGGCCGGTGGCGTTGCCCAGGTTCACCAGGCGGCCTTCGGCCAGCAGGATCAGGTAGTCATCGTTCTGCGGATCAAAGCTGCCAGCACCGGTACGGTGAACCTTGTGTACCTGAGGTTTGACTTCTTCCCATGCCCAGTGCTTGCGCATGAAAGCGGTGTCGATTTCGTTGTCGAAGTGACCGATGTTGCACACCACGGCGCGCTTTTTCAGGGCCTTGAGCATGTTGGCATCACAGACATTGACGTTACCGGTGGTGGTCACGATCAGGTCGATCTTGCCCAGCAGGGCCTTGTCGATGCTGGCTTCGGTGCCGTCGTTCTGGCCGTCGATGAACGGCGAGACCACTTCAAAACCGTCCATGCACGCTTGCATGGCGCAGATCGGGTCGACTTCGGAAACCTTGACGATCATGCCTTCCTGGCGCAGGGACTGGGACGAACCCTTGCCCACGTCACCGTAGCCGATCACCAGGGCTTGCTTGCCCGACAGCAGGTGGTCGGTGCCGCGCTTGATCGCATCGTTGAGGCTGTGACGGCAGCCGTACTTGTTGTCGTTCTTGCTCTTGGTCACCGAGTCGTTGACGTTGATGGCCGGGATTTTCAGCTCGCCCTTGGCCAGCATGTCCAGCAGGCGGTGCACGCCGGTGGTGGTTTCTTCGGTCACGCCGTGGACACGGTCGAGGATGGCCGGGTACTTCTTGTGCAGCAGCTCGGTCAGGTCGCCGCCGTCGTCGAGGATCATGTTGGCATCCCAAGGCGCGCCATCCTTGAGGATGGTTTGCTCCAGGCACCACTCGTACTCTTCTTCGGTCTCGCCTTTCCAGGCAAAGACCGGGATACCGGCAGCGGCGATGGCGGCAGCGGCCTGGTCCTGGGTCGAGAAGATGTTGCAGGACGACCAGCGCACTTCGGCACCCAGGGCAACCAGGGTCTCGATCAGTACGGCAGTCTGGATGGTCATGTGGATGCAGCCGAGGATCTTCGCGCCCTTGAGCGGCTGCTCGGCGGCGTACTTGCGGCGCAGACCCATCAGGGCAGGCATTTCGGATTCGGCGATAAAGGTTTCGCGACGGCCCCAGGCAGCGAGGGACATATCGGCGACTTTGTAGTCGGTAAAACCTGCAGGCGTGATTACAGCGCTCATGAAGAGCCTCCATTCGTAGTGTGCGAATGGGCGCCGTTGTGCGTTTAGTATCCAGCCAGGACAACCCGGCTGGGCAACGCCCCATCCGAGCCTGACAGGCCAGGGCCTGCTGCAGCGCCCCTCGGACAGGTGGCGGGAGAACGGTATCGATCACCGATGACCGTTTGAAGCGGTGGCGATTATAGCTGCCTGCGCCTGACTTCCCAAGCCTTTCTGTCGGGCTCATGAAGATCGCTCATGGCGCTGATAGGTAATGGCTCGTAGAGCTTGGGCCGGCGCTCTGCCATGATGTCGGCCATCATTCGGCAAGACGCTTTGGAGTGAACATGAACTTCCACACCCGCAAATGGGTAAAACCCGAAGACCTCAACCCCAACGGCACCCTGTTCGGTGGCAGCCTGCTGCGCTGGATCGACGAAGAGGCCGCGATCTACGCCATCGTTCAACTGGGCAACCAGCGGGTGGTGACCAAGTACATCTCCGAGATCAACTTTGTCAGCGCTTCGCGCCAGGGCGATATCATCGAACTGGGCATCACCGCCACCGAGTTTGGCCGCACCTCCATCACCCTGACCTGTGAAGTGCGCAACAAGATCACGCGCAAGAGCATCCTCACCGTGGAAAAAATGGTCTTCGTCAACCTCGGCGAAGACGGCCTGCCGGCCCCCCATGGTCGTACCGAGATCAAGTACGTCAAAGACCAGTTCAAGGACGACAGCGAGTAACCTTCCTTGTCAGTAAGTGGCCATTGAACGCTGGTGATGGCTGGTAGGTCGTACCTGAACATCGTCACCCAACGTTCAGGTACGCCCATGGCCACGCAAGAAGACGGCAAGACTCCCAACCTGTCGCAGGCAGAGCAGCAGGATGTGGACAAGAACCAGCCACCCCGGGCGGCGGTGTTACATGAAATCATCCGCACCCAGGGCGACCAGGAGCTGGAGCGCAGCGTCGCGGCGCTATGGTGGTCGGCGCTGGCCGCCGGCCTGACCATGGGCCTGTCATTGATGGCCATGGGGTTGCTCAATTCCCGTCTGCCCGACGGCGAAGCCTTCAAGGTGATCGCCAGCTTTGGCTACTGCGCGGGCTTTCTCGCGGTGATCCTCGCACGCCAGCAACTGTTCACCGAAAACACCCTGACCGCTGTGCTGCCGGTGATGAGCAAGCCGACCCTGGTCAATGCCGGGCGCCTGATGCGGCTGTGGACGGTGGTGCTGGTGGGCAACCTGTGTGGCACGTTGCTGGTGGCCTATGTGATGTTGCACTTGCCGATCTTCGACACCAGGACTGACCAGGCCTTCCTCGAAATCGGGCGCAAGATCATGGAAAACGACACGGGCCAGATGTTCGCCAAGGGCATCGTTTCCGGCTGGATGATCGCCACCATGGTGTGGATGATCCCGTCCATGGAAAGCGCCAAGATGTGGATCATTATCCTGATCACCTACCTGATGGCGCTGGGCGACTTTACCCACATCGTCGTCGGTTCGGCAGAGGTGTCCTACCTGGTATTTGCCGGCGAACTGCCGTGGAAGGACTTCTGGCTGGTGTTTGCCGGGCCGACCCTGGCCGGCAATATCATCGGCGGCAGTTTTATCTTCGCGCTGATCAGCCATGCGCAGATTCGCAGCGAATGCAGCCTGCCGGGCAAAAAGGCGGCGGCCCCCAGGCATCCGCAGCGGACCGACAAGGATCAGTGAGGCCAGGGTGCGCCAGCGCGGTATTTGGTATATGTATGTGCTGACACATCACGAATCACTTACAGGAGGTTCCATTGCTTGCGACAGTCCTGGTACTGATAGCCGCACTGTTGCATGCGACGTGGAACACCTTGATCAAATTCAGCGGCGAACGCCTGTTGGTGATCGCCTGCATGGACAGCGTTGCGCTGCTGTTTGTGCTATTGGCGGTAGGGTTTGTGACGCTGCCGCCCCTGGAAATCTGGCCGTGGATCATCGCGTCGGCCCTGTTCGAGTTGCTCTACCGTTACCTGCTGATCCAGGCCTACCGCGTCGGCGACCTGGGCTTGGTGTATCCACTGATGCGTGGTTTGTCGCCGCTGGTGGTGCTGGCGTTGACCCTGGTGTTTGCCGGGGAAGTCCTCAGTACCCAGCAGATTGTCGGCATCCTGCTGATCCCGTTCGGCATGTTGTGCCTGTTGTGGCAAGGCGGTGGCGGGGATCGGTTGCCCTGGTCGATGTTACCGGTGGTGGCGCTGATCGGCCTGTGCATTGGCTGCTATACCTTCCTTGATGGGCAGGCGCTGCGACGCTGGTCGCACCCGTTGGACTACCTGGTCTGGCTGACCCTGATTAGCGCCTGGCCCTTTCCCTTGCTGGCCATGGTGCGCAAGCGCGCGGCGTTCAGCCTGTTCTGGCGCACCCAGTGGCGGTTGGGGTTGAGCGTGGGATTGTGCGTGTTGTTGAGCTACGCTCTGGTACTTTGGGCCATGCAGTTGGGCTCGATTGCCGAGGCCGCCGCGCTGCGGGAAGTCAGCGTGATCCTGGTGGTGTTGTTCGGTATGCGTTACCTGAAAGAACCTTTCGGCCGCTCCCGGCTCTTAGCCTGTGGGTTGGTGCTGATCGGCATGTTCGTGATGAAACTCTAACCAGCCGATAAAACCAAAAAAGGAATGAGTGATGACTGTCGCTTTCTGGTGTGTGTTGATCGCAATTTTTCTGCCTTACCTGTGTACCGGCGTGGCCAAGTTCAGTGGTGGCAAGTTCGGCCCCCGGCAGAACCATGACCCCCGGGCCTTCCTCGAAACCCTCGAAGGCTTCGCTAAGCGCGCCCATAGTGCACAGCTCAACAGCTTTGAAGTGACCCCGGCGTTTGCCGCTGCGGTGATCATTGCCCACCTGGCCGGCAACGCGGAACTGGTGACCATCAACGTACTGGCGGTGCTGTTTATCACCAGCCGCCTGCTGTACATCATCTGCTACCTGGCGGACTGGGCGATCTTGCGTTCGCTGGTGTGGTTCGTGGGCATGGCGTTGATTGCGAGCTTCTTCTTCGTCTCGATGTAAAGCCCACCGTAGATCCCGTGTGGGAGCGGGCTTGCTCGCGATAGCGGAGTATCAGCGACAGATTGGTTGGCTGACCCACTGCAATCGCGGGCAAGCCCGCTCCCACACAGGCCCGCTCCTACATTTGCATCTTAGCTTCCTGTCGGGGCGTCCGGCACTTTAGGCAGTGCCGCGCCCTTGGGCCACAGCATCCAGATCTGGCCTTGCTGCTTCATATTCCCGGCCAATTCACCCGCTGCATCACCCGTGCCCCAGAACAAGTCCGCACGCACCTCACCGACAATCGCCCCCCCTGTATCCTGGGCCGCTACCGGTCGTACGATCGGCGCGCCATCGGGACGGGTCGTCGACAACCACAACAGGCTGCCCAGTGGGATGACCTTGCGGTCCACGGCCACGCTGTAACCGGCGGTCAGCGGCACGTTCAGCGAGCCGCGTGGGCCTTCATTGCTGTCGGGGCGGGTGCTGAAGAAGACGTAGCTTGGGTTGCTCGCCAACAGTTCCGGGATCCGTTCAGGATGGGCCTTGGCCCAGGCACTGATCGCGCCCATGCTCACTTCGTCTTTCTTCAGCTCGCCTTGCTCCACCAGCCAGCGGCCGATAGGGCGATAAGGGAAGCCGTTCTGGTCGGCATAGCCCACGCGCAGTTGGCGCCCGTTCGCCAGTTGGATACGGCCCGAACCCTGGATCTGCAGGAATTGCAGGTCCATCGGCTGGGTCAGCCAGGCGATGGGCTTGGCACTGGAGCCTTGCTGGTTGATGGTGCCCGCATCGTCATAGGGCTTGAGCACCCGGCCTTCCAGGCGCCCGCGCAGGCGTTTGCCCTTGAGTTCGGGGTAGATGCTTTCCAGGTTGACGATGATCAGGTCGTCCGGCACGCCAAACACGGGCACATGGGCGGTCTTGGTCTCGGTGAGGCTGCCCGGGTAGACCGGTTCGTAGTAGCCGGTGATCAGGCCATTGGGGGTATTGTCCGCCGAGCGCAAGCCATACACGTCCAGCTGTTGCTTGAGGAAGCCACGGATATCGCTGGCGTTGCCCGGCACATTGGCGGCTGCAGCGCAGGTGGTGCCCCATACCGGGTCGTTTTTCAGGCGTTGGCAGGCACTGCGCCAGGACTCGAAGCCGGCTAGCAGGTCGTTGTCCGAGACCGTCGGCAGGGCTTCCCAGGTGGCGCTGACATAGGTCGCTACGGCGTGGGGTTTTTCCGGCTCGGGCTTGGGGGCCGGAGCATTGCCGCCGTCGCATCCGGCCAGCAGCGCGATCATCGGCAGAGCCCAGGCCAGCCGGCGGCTCCAGGGGTTGAACAGGTTATTCATGCAAGTAATTCCCAAGGCGATTGCCCACGCACGTTACCGCGCAAGCATCCATATTATTAATAGGGCTATTGGCCTTTACGGGTGGGGCGAGGATACTGGCCGCCGTTTCCCGTGACCCTGAGCCACCATGACTTTTAAAAAACTGACTGTTGTATTGCTGGCCTGCCTGACGCTGACCGCCTGCGGTGGCGTGGACCCGAACTCGCCGCTGGGCCAGCGCAAGGCCATTTTCAAGCAGATGCTCAAGACCGGCGAAGACCTGGGTGGCATGCTGCGTGGTCGCATCCCGTTCGACGGGGCGAAATTTGCCGAGGGTGCGGTCAAGCTCGACGCCCTGTCCCACGAGCCGTGGCAACACTTTCCAACGGTGCGCGAAGAAGACCACACCAGCGCCAAGGACGACGTATGGCAGAAACAGGCCCAGTTCCAGGAACTGGCGCGCAACCTTGAGGCGGCCACCGGTGAATTGGTGATCGCCAGCCAGGTGCAGCCTTACAAGGCCAGTAACCTGGGGCCGGCCGTGCAGAAGGTCGAAGATGCCTGCAGCGCCTGTCATAAGCAGTTTCGCGACCATTGAGGCTCGGTCTTATGGGTCTTACTTGTCCAGATCGTCGAGGGCTTGCTGTAGTTCTTTGCGCGATTCGGCGAGCTTGTCCTTACGCTTGTTGATCTTCTCGGAGTCGCCCTTTTTCATGGCTTTGTCGAGGTCGGCCTGACGGCGGCTGACTTCGTGCTTGGCATCCAGCACCTTGTTCTCGCGTTCCTTTTTCAGGGCGGCGTCGGTGCAGTGCTCGGTGACTTCGCTCAAGGCTTTTTCCAGGCCGGCTTGTTGCTCGCTGTTGCCGTGGGCCTTGGCTTGTTCGATCTGCTGGCTGATGGCCTGGCGCTTGGCGGCGCAACCGGTCAGTTGCGCGGCTGTCTCGGTCGCCAGCAATGGCGTGGCCAGGAAACTGGTGAGGGTCAGCAGGGCAAGCGGTGCAAGAAACTTCATAAAAACTCCAAAATCAACAAGATCGTTGTCAGGTGGGCAGGGTGATTTCTGCCAGCACCGGTTAATGTCGCGGGTTGGGACTAAAAGCCGTCTATCCCGGCTGCCCGCAGTGTTTCACTCATGGCCACCACCTGGGGGTCGCGAAAAAAAGCGCTCAACTGCGCCGCCCGCCCCGGGCCGATTCCCGCTTCGGCCTGCCATGCTTGCGTGTCTCGGGCGGCCAGGGCATGCCAACCGCCGGCCAGGTTGTTGCGCGCAGTGGGTGGAACGCCCAGCGCCGTCAGCCACTGAGCGAACGGCCGCTGGCGCGCACTGCGCAGGCTCGCAAGCAGGCGTGCACTGCTGCGGTCGCCGAATCCGTCAATGGTAGCAAGCTCTGTCTCATCAAGGTTCAACCAATCCACCAAACCGTTGATTTGCCCGGCCTGGATCAAGTGGCTCCAGGTCTCGCGGCCAATGTGTGGCAGATCCAGGCCCTGCTTGCCACTGAGCCAGGTCAGCCGGGCCAGCAGTTGTTCCTCGCAGGCCGGGGCCAGCCGCCAGCAGCTCAGGTGATGGAAATCGCTGGCTAGCGGTACCGCGACATCGACCCGTGGATAGCTGCGCAGGATGACCTGGTCGAGCCGTGGGATCACCTGGCCGGCAAGGCTGATGGACACCTGGTCGCCGGGGCGGATATCCAGCGCTTGCCAGCGTTTCAACGAGCCGAGGCTGACGCGCTTGATCTGGCGATCGTCGAGCAGCACCGGGTCCAGTTCCAGGATCGGTGTGATACGGCCGGTGCGGCCGATCTTGAACCGCACCTGGCGAACATGGGCCAGGGCTTTGATGACCGGGTATTTCCAGGCGATGGCCCAGTACGGCGCACTGGCTTGCCAGCGACTGGCCGGGGCACGTTGGCTTTGGTGCAGCACCACGCCATCCGTGGCGAAGGGCAATGGATGCCCAAGCCAGAAAGCGCGCCAGTAACGCGCCTGTTCAAAGGTGCCGATAGGCTGGCTGTAGCGCCGGCTGTCGACAAAGCCCCAGTGAGCGAGGCTGTCCAATTGCTGCCTGATGTCCGCCGGCCCTTGTGGCCAGGCCCAGACGAACAGGCCGATACCGGCGGCGTCGGCATCACTCAGTTGTTGGCGGTTCATCAGCCCGGAGATTTTGCTGCGGGCATTCAGGCCGCCCGTTTCCCCTTGGATATGGGCCTCCAGGCGCCAGTACAACTCGCCTTGCAAGAGCAGGTCGATGGCCTCGGGCAGTTGTTGCACGATGCCGGGGATCTTGCGGGCCGAGGTGGTCCAGTCCTGGCCGAACAGGCCATCGCCGCGGCTGATGACCTGGGCCAGGCGCCCCGCGCGATAGACCAGGGTCACGGCCACGCCATCGACCTTGGGTTGTATCCACAGGTCGCTGCGGGCCTGGATCCAGTCTGCCACGGCGCGGTCATTGACCCGCTTCTCAAGCCCCGTGTGCGGGACTGGATGGGCGACGCTGCCCCGCGCGCTGGACAGGGGATTGTCGGCCGCTGACGGCGCCTGGGCAAAACAGCCCCGCCATTGCTCCAGGCGCCAGCGGGCCTGGTCGTAGAGTTCGTCGCTGATCAGGGATTGGCCGAGGCGATGGTAGCTGTCGTCCCACAGGCTGATTTGCCGTTGCAGGGCGGTGATTTCGTCCCGGGCCTTGTCGGCTGGCCAGTCCGGGCAGCCCTGCGCCCAAGGGGCGAGGGGAAAGAGCATCAACAGCAGGGAGGTCAGCAGGCGTGGCGTCATCATGAGCATCCTTGCTCTGAAGGGGCGCCCAGCCTAAAACAAGCAAACGCCCATAAAAAAGCCCCGCAGGCGCGAGGCTTTTTACTGGGTGTTTCTGCTTACTTGAACAGACCGCCCAGGGCTTTCACGGTGTCATTGCTGTCAGCCTTGGCTTGCTGCTTTTGCGAGGCTTCGTCGAGCTTGCCCTGGGACTCGCCGACTTTTTTGCAACCTTTGTTTACCTGGTCCAGTGCAGCCTGCATGGCTTTCACTTTCAGGTCTTCGCCATTGGCTTTGGCCGCATCGACCTTGGCTTGCAGCTCCTGGCTCTGTTTTTCGCAGTTGCCGGTAGCACCGCCCAGTTGGGAGGTCAGGGCGCCAGTCAGGCCGCTCAGGTCAGCAGCTTGCGCGGACAGGGTGAACAGGCTGAGCAGCAGGGCGGCAGGGGCGAGCGTGGAAATACGCATGAAAAACCTCAATGTTCGATTGCCTGCGCACTTGGCTGTCCCGAGCAGGCGCAATGCAATATCCAGGTGGGGTGAATGCTCGGGAGGGCGCGGATTTTAGTGGGCCATCATTTGGCCTGCAAGGGTTGGATCCAATAAATGTGAACTATTTGCCAGGCCCGCCATCGCGAGCCAGTCGGGCCGGCAAAAAAACTGCAACAAAAAGCCCCGCCGGGAAAACCCGGCAGGGCCTTGGGTGTTGCATACAGCGATTACAGGCCGGCGGCGGTACGCAGGTCGTCGGCGCGGTCGGTTTTTTCCCAGGTGAACGTGGTGAAGGTGTCGTCGCCGACGGTCTTCTGTTCAGGGGTACGACCGAAGTGGCCGTAGGCCGCGGTTTCCTGGTACATCGGGTGCAGCAGGTCGAGCATGGTGGTGATTGCGTACGGACGCAGGTCGAAGATCTCACGCACCAGCTTGACGATCTTGTCATCGCTGATTTTGCCGGTACCGAAGGTGTTCAGCGAGATCGATGTAGGCTGGGCCACACCAATGGCGTAGGACACCTGGATCTCGCAACGCTCGGCCAGGCCGGCCGCGACGATGTTCTTGGCCACATAGCGACCGGCGTAGGCGGCCGAACGGTCAACCTTGGATGGATCCTTGCCGGAGAACGCGCCGCCGCCGTGACGGGCCATGCCGCCGTAGCTGTCGACGATGATCTTGCGCCCGGTCAGGCCGCAGTCGCCCACCGGGCCACCAATGATGAACTGGCCGGTCGGGTTGATGTGGAACTGGGTGTCCTTGGTCAGCAGCTCGGCAGGCAGCACGTGCTTGACGATCAGCTCCATCACGCCTTCGCGCAGGTCTTTGTAGGAGACTTCCGGGTTGTGCTGGGTCGACAGCACCACGGCGTCGATCCCCACCACTTTGCCGCCTTCGTAACGGCAGGTGACCTGGGACTTGGCATCCGGGCGCAGCCAAGGCAGCAGGCCAGATTTACGGGCCTCGGCCTGGCGCTTGACCAACTGGTGCGAGAAGGTGATCGGCGCCGGCATCAGCACGTCGGTTTCGTTGCTGGCGTAGCCGAACATCAGGCCCTGGTCGCCGGCGCCCTGGTCTTCCGGCTTGGCGCGGTCGACCCCCTGGTTGATGTCGGGCGACTGCTTGCCGATGATGTTCATCACGCCGCAGGTCGCGCCGTCGAAGCCGACGTCGGAGCTGGTGTAGCCGATGTCGGTGATCACGTCACGGACGATCTGCTCCAGGTCGACCCAGGCCGAGGTGGTGACTTCACCGGCGATGATCGCTACGCCCGTTTTCACCAGCGTCTCGCACGCCACGCGGGCGAACTTGTCTTCAGCAATGATGGCGTCCAGCACCGCATCAGAAATCTGGTCGGCGATTTTGTCCGGATGCCCTTCAGACACGGACTCGGAGGTGAAAAGGGAATATTCGCTCATCTCGATGTTTTCCTGATATTTACCGATGGTGAGTGTCGCCAGTTGGCCGCTGAAAGTGGCGGACCTGAATCTGGAAACCATTACGTAAGCCTACATACAGGCTTTCCCCGGGAACGAGTCCCGCAGCAGTGGCCCAACGGGCCAGATCGTCCTGTTCAAACCCCAACCAGAGATCACCGCAGGCCTCCCTGGCCCAACTCTGGTTGTGGCTGCATAAATCGGTTACCAAAAGACTGCCGCCCGGTTGCAGCAAACCGGCCATTTGTTTGAGGGCATCGGCCGGAGCGGCGAAATGGTGCAAGACCATGTTCAACACCACGCAATCGGCTTGTAGCCCTACATCATCCAAGGCATCGGCCAGCCGCCGGCTGACGTTGCCCAAGTGCTCGCGCTCGCACAGCTGGCGCGCCAGTTCCAGCATGGCCGGGCTGTTGTCCAGCGCCGTCACCTGGTGGAAGCGGCGGGCCAGGTCCGGTAGGAACCCGCCGTCGCCCGGGCCGACTTCCAGCGCCGTGGCGCCTTGGTCGAAGCCCAGTTTGTCGAGCAGCGCCAGCACGCTTTCGCGGTATTGGGGCAGCCCGGCAATCAGGTCCTGCTGGGCGCGGAACTTGTCCGCCACCCGTGAGAAAAAATCCTGGCTGGCTGCGGCGCGTTGCCCGTGGACCTGAGCGATCCGCGACTGCACGTCAGCCGGCAGGGCCAGGTTGTCTACTTCTTCCAGCAAGGCTGCGTGCAGCTTGCCCCCCAGCAAATCGGTGTGGGGCAGGGCGCGACGGTAAAAAATCGCATTGCCTTCACGGCGGGTGGCCACCAGGTCGGCCTGGGCCAGCACTTTCAAGTGGTGGCTCATGCCGGACTGGCCAATGGCAAAGATCCGCGCCAGTTCCAGCACGCCAAACGAATCGTTGGCCAGGGCGCGCAGTACATTCAGGCGCAGCGAATCGCCGCCGGCCTTGCACAGGGCGGCCAGCTCATCGCAATCGTCGGGGCGAATGGAAGGCGCAGGTAAGTTCATAAGGCCAGCAGTCTAGTGATGAGGTCAAATCCTCGCAAGGCCAATATCAAAAAGTTTTGATATTGGTCGATAATCGGTGGTTATAAGCAGGCGCTATAACCTTTAGACGAACGGCGGGAAGTGTTCTGGCCGCCAATGCAGTCCAAACCACAGGAAAAACCTACATAAGTCGGTATCTGTCATTGCCCCGAAGGCGTTGGCTGAGGGAAAATGCCGGTCCTTTTTTCCGTTTCTTTTATTCAACCCTCAGGAGAACAGCGATGCCCAGCCGTCGTGAGCGTGCCAACGCCATTCGTGCCCTCAGCATGGATGCCGTGCAAAAAGCCAACAGCGGCCATCCCGGTGCCCCGATGGGCATGGCGGATATCGCCGAGGTACTTTGGCGTGACTACCTGAAACACAACCCGAGCAACCCATCGTTCGCCGACCGCGACCGCTTCGTGCTGTCCAACGGCCATGGCTCGATGTTGATCTATTCGTTGCTGCACCTGACCGGCTACGACCTGTCCATCGACGATCTCAAGCAGTTCCGCCAACTGCACAGCCGCACCCCGGGCCACCCGGAATTCGGCTACACCCCAGGCGTGGAGACCACCACCGGTCCCCTGGGCCAGGGCCTAGCCAATGCCGTGGGCTTTGCCCTGGCGGAAAAAGTCCTGGCGGCGCAGTTCAACCGTCCCGGCCACAATGTTGTCGATCACCACACCTACGTGTTCCTGGGTGATGGCTGCATGATGGAAGGCATTTCCCACGAAGTCAGCTCCCTGGCTGGCACCCTGGGCCTGGGCAAGCTGATCGCTTTCTACGATGACAACGGCATCTCCATCGACGGCGAAGTCGAAGGCTGGTTCACCGACGATACGCCCAAGCGTTTCGAGGCCTATAACTGGCAGGTGATCCGCAATGTCGACGGCCACGATCCAGAAGAGATCAAGACTGCTATTGAAACGGCGCGTAAAAGCGAGCAGCCGACCCTGATCTGCTGCAAGACCACCATCGGCTTCGGTTCGCCGAACAAGCAAGGCAAGGAAGACAGCCACGGCGCCCCGTTGGGTGACGCGGAAATCGCCCTGACCCGCGAAGCGCTGAAGTGGAACCATGGCCCGTTTGAAATCCCGGCGGATATCTACGCCGAGTGGGACGCCAAGGAAGCCGGCCGCGCCGCTGAAGCCGAGTGGGACCAGCGTTTTGAAGCCTACGCCGCCCAATTCCCGGCATTGGCCAATGAGCTGATGAGCCGCCTCAATGGCGACCTGCCGCTGGACTTCTCGGCCAAGGCTGACGAGTACATCGCCGAAGTGGCCGCCAAAGGCGAAACCATTGCCAGCCGCAAAGCCAGCCAGAATGCGCTGAATGCCTACGGCCCACTGCTGCCTGAGTTGCTCGGTGGTTCGGCTGACCTGGCCGGTTCCAACCTGACCCTGTGGAAAGGGTGCAAAGGTGTCTCGGCTGAAGACGCCAGCGGCAACTACATGTACTACGGCGTGCGCGAGTTCGGCATGAGCGCCATCATGAACGGTGTTGCCCTGCACGGCGGCCTGGTGCCTTACGGTGCGACCTTCCTGATGTTTATGGAATACGCGCGCAATGCCGTGCGCATGGCCGCGCTGATGAAGAAGCGCGTGATCCACGTGTACACCCACGACTCCATCGGCCTGGGCGAAGACGGCCCGACGCACCAGCCGGTCGAGCAACTGACCAGCCTGCGCACCACGCCGAACCTGGACTGCTGGCGCCCAGCGGACGCGGTCGAATCGGCCGTGGCCTGGAAGCACGCGATCGAGCGCAAGGATGGCCCATCGGCGCTGATCTTCTCCCGCCAGAACCTGCAACACCAGGTGCGTACCGACGCGCAGATCGCCGCGATCAGCCGTGGTGGCTACGTGCTCAAGGACTGCATCGGCGAGCCGGAGCTGATCCTGATCTCCACCGGTTCCGAAGTGGGCCTGACCGTCCAGGCCTACGACAAGCTGACCGCCCAGGGCCGCAACGTACGCGTTGTGTCCATGCCGTGCACCAGCGTGTTTGAAGCCCAGGACGCGGACTACAAGCAATCGGTCCTGCCGTTGCAGGTCAGCGCGCGTATCGCCATCGAAGCGGCTCACGCCGACTACTGGTACAAGTACGTGGGCCTGGAAGGCCGCGTGATCGGCATGACCACCTACGGTGAGTCGGCGCCAGCGCCAGCGTTGTTTGAAGAGTTCGGTTTCACCCTGGAAAACATCCTGGGTCAGGCTGAAGAGCTGCTGGAAGACTAAGTCAGTCTGCGTTGTCTGTACTGGCGCCATCGCGGGCAAGCCCGCTCCCACATTTGGATCGCGGTCTAATGTGGGAGCGGGCTTGCCCGCGATAGCGATGGAACATTCAACACTGAACGAACATTGATCGAGAACCCCATGCCTGAACCCCGTCCCTACAAAGTTGCACTCAACGGCTACGGCCGGATTGGTCGTTGCGTCTTGCGTGCGCTGTTCGAGCGAGGGGCGGCGGCCGGGTTTGAAATCGTCGCCATCAACGATCTGGCCGACATGGCCAGCATCGAATACCTGACACGCTTCGACTCCACCCACGGCCGGTTCCCCGGCGAAGTGCGGATCGACGGCGATTGTCTGCATATCAATGGCAACTGCGTGAAGGTTTTGCGCAGTGCCACGCCCGAGGGCATCGACTGGGCGGCGCTGGGCGTCGACCTGGTGCTGGAATGCTCCGGTGCCTACCACACCCGTGCCGATGGCCAGCGCTTCCTCGACGCCGGTGCGCCGCGCGTGCTGTTTTCCCAGCCGATGGCCAGCGAGGCGGATGTGGATGCCACTATCGTCTATGGCGTCAACCAGGACTGCCTGACCGGTGACGAGTTGCTGGTGTCCAACGCCTCCTGCACCACCAACTGCGGCGTGCCGTTGTTGCGCCTGCTGGACCAGGCGATTGGCCTGGAGTATGTGTCGATCACCACCATTCACTCGGCGATGAACGACCAGCCGGTGATCGACGCCTACCACCATGAAGACCTGCGCCGCACCCGCTCGGCGTTCCAGTCGGTGATCCCGGTGTCCACCGGCCTGGCCCGTGGTATCGAACGCCTGCTGCCGGAACTTGCCGGGCGAATCCAGGCCAAAGCCGTGCGTGTGCCGACGGTGAACGTGTCGTGCCTGGATATCACCATGCAGACCGTCAGCGACACCGACGCCGGCGAGGTCAACCGGATCCTGCGCGACGCCGCCACCAGCGGCCCGCTCAAGGGCTTGCTGGCCTACACCGAGTTGCCGCACGCCAGTTGTGATTTCAACCACGACCCGCATTCGGCCATTGTGGATGCCAGCCAGACCCGTGTTTCCGGGCCAAGGCTGGTGAATATCCTGGCCTGGTTCGATAACGAATGGGGCTTTGCCAACCGCATGCTGGATGTGGCGGAACATTATCTGCACATCGCCTCTAAACAACCTCAACAGTAATTCAGGAACTGCGACCCATGACCGTGTTGAAGATGACCGACCTCGATCTGCAAGGTAAGCGCGTACTGATCCGCGAAGACCTCAACGTCCCAGTCAAGGACGGTGTAGTCACCAGCGATGCGCGAATCCTGGCCTCGCTGCCGACCATCAAGCTGGCCCTGGAAAAAGGCGCGGCCGTGATGGTCTGCTCCCACCTGGGTCGTCCGACCGAAGGTGAGTTCTCCGCCGAAAACAGCCTCAAGCCTGTAGCCGATTACCTAAGCAAGGCCCTGGGCCGCGAAGTGCCGCTGGTGGCTGACTACCTGGGCGGCGTCGACGTCAAGGCCGGCGACATCGTGCTGTTTGAAAACGTGCGCTTCAACAAGGGCGAGAAAAAGAACAGCGACGAACTGGCCCAGCAATATGCGGCGCTGTGCGACGTGTTCGTGATGGATGCCTTCGGCACCGCGCACCGCGCCGAGGGTTCGACCCATGGCGTGGCCAAGTTCGCCAAGGTGGCCGCTGCGGGCCCGTTGCTGGCTGCCGAGCTGGAGGCACTGGGCAAGGCCCTGGGTGCACCGGCCCAGCCAATGGCCGCCATTGTGGCTGGCTCCAAGGTGTCGACCAAGCTGGACGTGCTCAACAGCCTGAGCCAGATCTGCAACCAACTGATCGTTGGCGGCGGTATTGCCAACACCTTCCTGGCCGCTGCTGGCCACCCGGTAGGCAAGTCCCTGTACGAGCCGGACCTGCTGGACACTGCCCGGGCCATCGCGGCCAAGGTCAGCGTGCCGCTGCCGGTGGACGTGGTAGTGGCCAAGGAGTTTGCCGAAAGCGCCGAAGCCACCGTCAAGCTGATCGCCGATGTGGCGGCTGACGACATGATCCTGGATATCGGTCCGCAAACTGCAGCCAACTTCGCCGAACTGCTGAAAGCCTCCCGCACTATCCTGTGGAACGGCCCGGTCGGCGTGTTCGAGTTCGACCAGTTCGGCAACGGCACCCAAGTGCTGGCCAAGGCGATTGCCGAAAGCTCGGCATTCTCCATTGCCGGTGGTGGCGACACCCTGGCGGCCATCGATAAATATGGCGTTGCTGAGCAGATCTCCTACATTTCTACCGGTGGCGGCGCGTTCCTTGAGTTTGTCGAAGGCAAGGTGCTACCAGCCGTTGAAGTGCTGGAAAGTCGAGCCAAGGGCTGAGCCCCTCGGTCTGGAAAAGGAGCGTTCCCATGATCAAGCCATTCGCGCTGGTGATTGCCGCGGGCCTGTTGGCCGGCTGCGGCAGCGCGCCCAAGGCGTCGCCAGAGGCACCAGGGGCTGCGCCGCACACGGGCTGCTACCAGGCCGACTGGCAGGCTGAGACCATGCCGGTGATCAGCAAGCGCATAGGGCCTGACAGGCTGGAGAAATACGACTCCCCGCCCAAAGGTAAGGAACAGGGTTGCCCTTGATGGGTCTGACTCACTAACCGACAGCAATGGCGGCCCCAGGCCGCCGTTCGAGGATTGGCAATGAAAGGCGTTATCGCCCTGGCAGCACTGGCTCTATTGGCCGGTTGTGCCAACCTGAACATGTTCAACAAGGCACAGCCGCAGCAAGACACCTGGACCACCTGGGTCTGTGACAGCCAGGCCCAGGTGAACTGGCGGTTTGTCGGCAGCGACCGCAAGCAGGTGGATGTGCGCCTTGGCGGCTCCGACCAGGTGTATCGCCTCAAGCAAGACGTGGCGGCCTCCGGCGCGCTGTACAGCAATGAGCAGCTGGCGTTTCACACAAAAGGTGAGGAAGGCCTGGTTTACTGGGTTGCCACCGATGATTTGATCGGCCGGGGTTGCAAGGCCCAGTAATACAGAGCACATGGGATCCGGTTCCAATTCGACAAAGATTGCGAACCGCACCCTGCAATAACGATTCAGCAGGCCAAGGCTCAACCCCTTGATCTGCAATAACTTGAATAGCAGCCGCCGCTACGGCAGGCTTGCACGATTAACGACCCTCGACCGGGAGAGACAACACAATGGCACTTATCAGCATGCGTCAAATGCTGGACCACGCAGCCGAATTCGGCTACGGCGTCCCAGCCTTTAACGTCAACAACCTTGAGCAGATGCGCGCCATCATGGAAGCCGCTGACAAGACTGACTCCCCAGTGATCGTCCAGGCTTCGGCCGGTGCGCGTAAATACGCCGGCGCCCCGTTCCTGCGTCACCTGATCCTCGCCGCGATCGAAGAATTCCCACACATCCCGGTGTGCATGCACCAGGACCACGGCACCAGCCCTGACGTGTGCCAGCGCTCGATCCAACTGGGCTTCAGCTCGGTGATGATGGACGGCTCCCTGGGCGAAGACGGCAAGACCCCGACCGACTACGACTACAACGTGCGTGTTACCCAACAAACCGTCGCCCTGGCTCACGCCTGCGGTGTTTCGGTAGAAGGCGAGCTGGGCTGCCTGGGTTCCCTGGAAACCGGCATGGCCGGTGAAGAAGACGGCATCGGCGCCGAAGGCGTGCTGGATCACAGCCAGATGCTGACCGACCCGGAAGAAGCCGCTGACTTCGTCAAGCGCACCCAGGTCGACGCCCTGGCCATCGCCATCGGCACCAGCCACGGCGCCTACAAGTTCACCAAGCCGCCTACCGGCGACGTACTGGCCATCGACCGGATCAAGGAAATCCACAAACGCATCCCCAACACCCACCTGGTGATGCACGGTTCTTCCTCGGTACCGCAAGAGTGGCTGGCGATCATCAACCAGTACGGCGGCGACATCAAAGAAACCTACGGCGTCCCGGTTGAAGAAATCGTCGAAGGCATCAAGCACGGCGTGCGCAAGGTCAACATCGACACCGACCTGCGCCTGGCCTCCACTGGTGCGATGCGTCGCCTGATGGCCACCAACCCGAGCGAGTTCGACCCGCGTAAATTCTTCGGCGCCACCGTAACGGCCATGCGTGATGTGTGTATTGCACGTTACGAAGCGTTCGGCACTGCTGGTAATGCGTCGAAGATCAAGCCGGTGTCGTTGGAAGCGATGTATCAGCGGTATTTGAAAGGTGAGTTGAACGCCAAGGTTAATTAAGCCTGAAGCGTTAACTGAAAAAACCCGCAGAGATGCGGGTTTTTTCATATCTGAAAGTTTTACTTTGGGTCGATGAATATTTTTGAACAGGGTTCATAAATAGGGCTATTTGAATATGGCGAAAATCGGACGTTAATTTTTCACTTTTCCTCTATGCATGAAACGTCTACGGAAGTCATGCCATAGATTCTTTTGGCTGTATCTGCTATGTCTTTTTTTACTTTTTCAGCTGCCTCACTCGCCGAGGAGGCTGTGACAGTTTGAGTTGGGTTTTGAGGTAGTGAAATATAGCAGATGTATGTTGTCTCCTTTGCATAGCTTAATAGTGGTAAGGTAAGTGTGCATGCAAAGAGAGCAGCGGTGGTTAGTGTTTTTCTAAAGTCAAGTGGCTTCGTAAGAGTGAAGTTTTTCATGATTTTTACTCCGTTAGATAAGTGTGCGATCTTAGAGATAAGGGTGTTATATGGACTCGTGTAAAGAGTAGAGCCTCAATCAGCGTGGCGCACCTGTCATAATTCACAGTTTTTAATATTTTTTTGCGATAGTTGTTGTAAGCAAAAGTTTTGTTATTTGTGAAGAGGGGTAAGCGGGGCGGATCGATTCACCCTCTAACCCTAAGATCAAGCGGGTTTCGCTGGAAGCGATGTATCAGCGGTACTTGAAGGGTGAGTTGAACGCCAAGGTTGATTAAACCTGAAGCGTTAACTGAAAAAGCCCGCAGCGATGCGGGCTTTTTTGTGGCGATGTTTGAGCAAACTTCCTTCGGTTGCTTTTGTAGTGTTTAGAGGGATGTCTCAGATTATTAATCTTGGTCTATCGGACGTCTACATACTGGTAAGGCGTGTATCGACCGTTGGTTATATCGTAGATCGTCAAATCTTGTCGTGTTCCTGAAGGGATACCTGCAAATGTTCCAGCAAAATTGCCATCGTAATTTGAGGTCATTTGCCCATAGAGATATCCGGTGTTGGCTTGCTGTAAGTTTAGAACAGTATTTGGTGCGGCGCCTGTGCCGCCGACGGTAATGGTCCCGGTTGAAGTGCTTTGTGCATAGTTGATTGAAATGGCCATTTCATATTCCTTTATTAGAGAAAGTTGATGGGCGAATCAGATAACTCCCGGTTTCAGCTTCACCCTTCCTGGGTGGTGCGAGGAAAATGATAGGGGCGGTGATTGTTACTTTCATCTGTAAGAAATGACAGTTTTTTAGAATTTTTTGGAATGACTGTTATTTAGAAATGTAAGTTGTGTAAGGGTGGTAAATTTGAAGGGCTTTTTAAAGTGAGTAATAAGGCTAACTAAACCTCAGGTGTTAATAAAAAAACCGCAGAGATGCGGTTTTTTTGTGGCTGGGCTTTGAAAATACATTCATGTGTGGGCTTGCCCGCGATAGCGGCGGGTCAGTCACTAAAAATGCTGACTGATACACCGCCATCGCGGCGATGCGGCGACCCGACAAGCCCGCTTTCACATTTGGAGGGTGTTCGGCTTATTTATCGACCAGTATTTTGGGGTTTGAATTCCCCCAAACCGTATACAGGTCCGCCAACAACGCCCCATTAATATCCTCTACCTCCGCCTGGGTCGTCTGCACATTGCCCTGCTTGCCAAACAACACCACCTCATCGCCGCTCTTCACGGTCGGCACGTCGGTCACATCCACCATCAGGGTGTTCATCGACACTTTGCCCACCACGGGCACGCGATGCCCATTGATCAGCACGATGCCTTTATTGGTGAACGCCCGGCGATAGCCGTCGGAATAGCCCACGGTAACGTTGGCCAGTTTCGAGTCCCGCGCCAGGGTGTAGGTGCGGTCGTAGCCGACGGTGTTGCCCTTGGGGTAGCTGTTGACCGAGGCCACGTGGGATTTGAACTGCATCACCCGTTTGTATTCGGTAAACGACGGCACGGTGTCGCCGAACAGCAGGCCGCCGGGGCGCACCATGTCCAGGCGCGACTCGGGCACTTCCAGGGTGGCGAAGGAGTTGGCGGCGTGCAGGGTGATTTTGCTGCGGTCCAGTTGGGCGACGTTGATCAGCCAGTTGGCCTGTTCGTTGAAGGCCTTGAGGCCGGTGCGCACGTCGGCGGCGTCTTCGACGGCGAAGTGGGTCATGATCGCCTTCACCTCCAGGTTTGGCACCTGGGTAATGGCGACGGCGTCGCGGCGGCCCTGGGCGGTGGTCATTTCCACGCCATTGCGGCTCATGCCGCTGGAGTTCAGGCCCAGGTGCACCACCAGCGGGCGGCCATGATGCTCGGCGATCAGGCTGGCGCGCACGGCGAAATCGAGGTTGCCCACCAGTTCTTCGATGTTGTACGGCAGGGCGGCTTCCAGCTCGCTCAGGGCGGCGGTGCGTACGCGGATCAGTTGGCCCTTGAAGCCGCTTTCGCGTACCACGCGGGCCTCTTCATTGCTGGCCACGCCCACGCAGGGCACGCCGAGCTTGATCACCGAGGGCATCAGCAGGCCAATGCCGTGGCCGTAGGCGTCGGCCTTGAGCACCGCGCAGATTTTCGATTTGTCGGCGAGGCTGGTTTGCAGGGTGCGGATGTTGTGTTCAAACGCGGCTTTGCTGATCTCAACCCAGGCGTTGCTGTCCTGGATAGTGACCTGGGCCACCCCGTCGGTCATCGACAGCGGCGGGGCAGCGAGGGCCGGGTTTTGCAGCAGAACCATGCCCATGGACAGGGCGAGTAGGGTGCGAGTGAAGGGCATTGTGAGTCTCCATGACTTTCTTATAGGGAAGCATTGCGCGTGCGCGGCGCCATACTCGAATTGTCCTACAAAAAAGTCGAGACCCTGGGTCGCGGTTCTGTCCTAAAGCGTCGTGCAATGGAATAGAAGCTATACCGAAACCTTCTAAAAAACTGTCAGAACTCACAGTAGCTCCCACTTGATTGAGTCTTGCACTATCAAGGCTCGAACCCAGTAAAGGAGTACGCAAAATGATCACTGCCAACACAGCAAAGGCTTTTCCTGGCGTAAGCATTTTGAAGTTTTATTCGCTGACGGCAATCGGGCTGCTAGCCCTGATGAGCAATAGCTATGCTGCGCAATGGACGTGCCCTCCGGTTGAAAACCTCCAAAAGAATGCCGGGGACGGTTCCAGCTACAGCGCTATGGCGGTGGGTGGAAATTGGGAAGGGGAAGGCTCGACAGCGGAGGCGTCACTGGTAGAAAAGTTGAAGTTTGAGAGAGCAGCCATCAAAACGGGAAAAGACTCGGAGACCAAGGAGACTATCTACTATGTGAGTTGCGATTACGGAGGGACAGACATGAACGACTATTTGCGTATGTCGCGCCGTTTTACGGCACTGCCCAAGGCAGTGGGCACTCACTGGCAGGAAAACCTGTGCAGCGCTTCCTCGGTGGAGGACTGTGGCTTTGAGCCATAGTGGTCCGAAGGCCTGTATCAACATTCACTAACCCGTTGATCCAGGCCTGCCAATTCAGTGGTGATCGATATCCAGCTTGGCAAACGTCACCTTGCCGCCTTCCTGGCTATCGCCCCTGTTGTCTTGCACATACACACCGGCCTTGAAGTACAGCGGCTTCTTGCCCCAGGCCGCGCCGAGGCGTTCGTTCCATTGCCCGTTGGCGGCCTCGATGCTCAGCAGCCCGGCCTTGTTCAGGTGGATGACGTAGGTGAAGTTGCGCTCCAGGGGCACATTCTCGGCCACGATAATCACCCGGCCCTTGCTGTCATCCGGGCGCATGCGCACCTTGGCGACGATGTTGCCGGTCCGGGTTTTTTCCTTGTACTGGTATTCGACTTTGAGCAGCGGTTTCTGGCTGTCATAGGCGTGAATCTGACCGATCACGATCTTGCCCGAGGAGGGCACCTGGTTGATGGCCAGGGTGGCACGCAGGTAGTTGTCGGCTTCGGGGTAGGTCCAGTTGCGCAGTCGGCCGTCGGCATAGGTTTCCCGCAGTTCGCTGCGCGGGTAGATGGCGTTTTCGGTACGGGTGCCGGTGACGGGAGACCAGAATTGCACGCTGCTGCCTTCGGCCTGGAAGTATTTGCCATTGAAACCACTGAGCAGTTTGGGCGTGTCGATGGTGGCGGGCGGGGTGCCGACAGGGATGCTCAGGTTCCAGGTGGACAGATCAATCATTGAGTGCGCCTTTGCTGTACGTAAAGAGGGGGTCAAAAGGCTTTGGCCCAAGGGTTGCCGCGTTCTTTATAAGCGGCTGGTCACTGTTTGTTAATGACTTTATGGCGATTTATTGGCGCCAATAGTCTGTCAAAAAGCCATCTTTCCCGTAATCCGTGGGCTGTAGGTGCTGACCGTTAGTCGGTTGTGTGGTCTTTGGCGCAATGATGGCACTGTCGCGCCTTCTGCTTTATGGGATCCAGGGCTAGAGTGACTCCACATAGAATGTCCGGTTTTGTCACAAAAATGACCGGAATGAATCCTCAAGGAAGAGAGTCCGCATGGAAGGTGCTCCAACCCCAGCCGAAGGCTGTTCAGTGCTCCTGGTGGTCGATGACTACCCGGAAAACCTGATCAGCATGCGTGCGCTCCTGCAGCGCGACGACTGGCAGGTGGTGACGGCGGCCTCTGGCGAGGAAGCCCTGGGGCTGTTGCTCGAACGTGACGTCGACCTGGTGCTGCTGGATGTGCGGATGCCGGGCATGGACGGCTTTGAAGTGGCGCGCTTGATGCGCGGCAGCCAGCGTACCCGCATGACCCCGATCATCTTCCTGAGTGCCAATGAGCAATCGCCCGCCGCGGTGCTGGAAGGCTATGCCAGCGGCGCCATCGACTACCTGTTCAAGCCCTTCGACCCGCATATCCTCAAGCCCAAGGTCCAGGCCTTGCTGGAGCATCAGCGCAACCGGCGGGCCTTGCAGCGTTTGAGTCATGACCTGGAACTGGCCCGGGCCTTTAATGCCTCGGTGCTCGACAACGCCGCCGAGGGCATCCTGGTGGTGGGCGAAGACGGGGTGATCAGCTATGCCAACCCTGCCATTTCGCGCTTGCTCAATGCCACGGTGGGCGAGTTGCAAGGCCAGGCGCTCCTGGGCTTCCTGCAAAAGCCCCATATGCCTGACTGGTTCGGCTGCGAGCTGTACGCCGCTTACCGCCGCGGCGAAACCTGGCGCCTGCATGACGCGATCCTGCGCACCGCGCCCGGCCAGCAGCTGCCGGTGGCGATGTCCTGTGCGCCGCTGCCCCGGGAGCAGAAGGCCATGGTGGTGACCGTGCAGGACATGTCGCAAGTGCGGCACCTGCATCAACAACTCGAATCCCAGGCCGTCACCGACCCGCTCACCGGCCTGCTCAACCGGCGGGGGTTCTACCAGGCCGTAGAAACGAGCCTGTTGCGCCACGAGCGCAGCGAGCAGGCCACGGTGCTGCTGTACATGGACCTGGACGGCTTCAAGCGGGTCAACGATTGCGTGGGGCACGACGCCGGCGACCGGGTGTTGCGCTGGGTCTCGGAGCAATTGGAGCTGTGCCTGCGCAGTTGTGACATTCTTGGCCGCCTTGGGGGGGATGAGTTCGTCGCGTTGCTGGAACTGCAATACCCGGAACAGGCCGCCAAGCTCGCCGAGCAGTTGATCGAGCGGGTGTCGATTTGCCAGCAAGTGGATGGCCTGGAGGTGATGCTGGGGGTCAGTATCGGCATTGCCACCTTCCCCGATTGCGGTCGCGACCTCACGGGCCTGCTGCGCGCCGCCGATATCGCCATGTACGAAGCCAAGCGGGCGGGGCGTCAGCAATATCGCTATTACGATCAGGAAATGAACGGCCGCGCCCGCTCGCGCCTGCTGCTTGAAAGCAGTGTGCGCGAGGCCATCGACAACAAGCAGGTGACGTTGGTGTACCAGCCCCAGGTGTCCCTGGTGGATGGGCACCTGCGCGGGGTCGAGGCCTTGTTGCGCTGGCAGCACCCGAGTGTTGGCGATGTGCCGCCTGGGTTGTTCCTGCCCTTGCTGGAAGAGACGCGCCTGATCAGCCAACTCAGCAGTTGGATCTACCACCAGGTGGCACTGGCGCGACAGGCCTGGGCACCGGTCATGCACGACGACTGGGTGCTGAGCGTGAGCCTGAGCAGCAGCCAGTTCAATATGCCCAACCTGGCGACCCAACTGCAGCAGGCACTGGAGCGACATGGGCTGCAGGGGCGGCAACTGGAAGTGGCAATCGGCGAAGAAAGCCTGATGCACAATATTGAAGAGTCCACCAAGCAGCTCAAGCAGCTACGGCGCCTGGGCGTGCGGATTGCCCTGGATGACTTTGGCTCGGGCCACTGCTCCCTGGCGCACCTGCGTGACCTGGAGTTCGACACACTCAAGCTCGACCCGGGCCTGGTCGCCCGCGTGCTCGGCTCGCCCCGGGAGGCGGCGCTGGCCCGCAGCATTATCGAGCTGTGCGGGCACTTCGGTTTGCTGGTGATTGCCGAAGGGGTAGAAACCCTTGAGCAATGCCACTGGCTGCAGGCCAATGGCTGCCAATTCATCCAGGGGCCGCTGGTGGCCCTGTCCCTGACCGCCGAGGACATTGCCCACTGGCCACAGTCGTTTGCCCTGCGCGCAGGCCCCTGCTGAATTCGCTACACTGGCGGCCTCACGCCCCTGCCGTTTGAACCCATGACTGCGCTGAAATACCTCCAGGCCTATCCCGCCGCCCTGCAAGAGCAAGTGCGCCAATTGATCGCCAAGGATCGACTGGGCGACTACCTGCACCAGCGTTACCCCGAGCGCCATGGGGTGCAGAGTGACAAGGCGTTGTACAGCTACGCCCTGGCCTTGAAGCAGGAGCACCTGCGCAATGCGCCGGCCATCGACAAAGTGCTGTTCGACAACCGCCTGGACCTGACCCACCGCGCCCTGGGCCTGCACACCACGATCTCGCGGGTACAGGGTGGCAATCTCAAGGCCAAGAAAGAGATCCGCATCGCGGCGTTGTTCAAGGAGGCGGCGCCGCAGTTCCTGAAGATGATCGTCGTCCACGAACTGGCGCACTTCAAGGAATCGGACCACAACAAAGCGTTCTATAAACTCTGCGAATACATGTTGCCCGGCTACCACCAGGTGGAGTTCGACCTGCGGGTGTACCTGACCTACCGCGACTTGCAGGGTGCGGCGCGGGATTGAACCAAGAGGAAGCGAGCATGGATGTGAGCAAGACCAAGAGCAGTTTCTACCGCCGCCTGTATGTGGCGTATCTGATCGATAGCCAATTGGCCAGCAGCGTCCCGGCATTGACCGAAGCGACCGGCATGCCCCGGCGCACGGCCCAGGACACCATCGCCGCGTTGGCGGACCTGGATATCGTCTGTGAATTCGAGCAGGAAGAGGGCGCCCGCAATCATGCCGGGCGCTATCGGATTCGCGACTGGGGGGTGATTGACCGCAGCTGGATTGAGCGCAACCTGATGCAGGTCAAGCAGGTGTTGGGTTATCCCTGAGTTCGCGGTGACAGGCCTGGCGCTATCGCGGGCAAGCCCGCTCCCACAGGTTGATTGCGGCCACATGTGGGAGCGGGCTTGCCCGCGATGGCGTCCTCAGGCGCGCCGCATCCCAATATGCGGAATATCATCCTCCAGATACACCTCCCCCTCGACCTTGAACCCATATCTGGCGTAGTACCCCTGCAAATGCGCCTGGGCTGAGAGAAAGATCGGCGTCTGCGGCCAGATATCGTCGATCTGCTTGAGGGTTTCCTCCAGCATCTGGTGGCCCAGGCCGGTGCCCCGGGCCACCTCGGCCACCAGCACACGGCCGATAACCACGTCACCGCCATGCAGCTCCGGGTCCAGCAGGCGCAGGTAGGCCACCAGTTGGTTGTCCTGCCAGGCCATCAGGTGGTGGGTATCGCCTTCCAGGTCCTGGTCATCGATATCCTGGTAGATGCATTTCTGCTCGACCACAAACACCGCTGCCCGCAGACGCAAAATGGCGTAGAGCTGTTCCTTGCCCAGATCATTGTGGTGCTTGCAAACCCAATCGACAGTCATTGTTCCATCTCGCATAAAGACCTGACCCGGATAGTAATGCCCTGGCCGGCGACTGTCTTGGGCGACGGTGCAAACACCGGTAAAACCGCGTTTTTTGTGAGTGGCGTCAATTTGCCATCATTGAGTGCTTTCGCCGTGGGGTTCTTTGTGTAATCTGCGGTACACCGCGAGCGATAAGCTACAGTCAGAACCTGGAAGACCTCCCGCCAGGTGCCATCGCCCGCAAGGAACTGCCCGTTGTGCAAGGACATTAAGCATGCTGCGATTGTCTCGTGCCGTTGCTTTGATCGTATTGCTGTTGTTGGTCCCGACGGTGGCCGCAGAACGCTTGCGCCTGGTGGCGGATGCGTGGCCGCCGTTTACCGATGCGAGCCTGGTCAATGGTGGCCTGGCCACTGATATTGTCAGCACCGCCCTGGCGCGTGCCGGCTATGCCAGTGATTTCGAGCAGGTGCCGTGGGCGCGGGCATTGATGGGGGTGGGTGACGGGCGTTATGACGTGCTGATCAATGCCTGGTACGACGAGGCGCGCACGCACTTGGGGCAGTTTTCCGCCGAGTACCTGCTCAACCGCGTGCGTTTTATCAAGCGCCGCAATGACCCCATCGAGTTCCAGAACCTGCAGCAATTGCACGACTACCCTGTCGCCGTGGTGCGTGGCTACGCCTATTCGGCAGACTTTGATGCCGATCCCCATTTGCACAAAGTCCCGGTGCATAACTTCGCCATGGCCGTGCGCATGCTGGCGGCCCAGCGGGTGCGGCTGACGGTGGAGGACGAGTATGTCGCGCGTTTTTACCTGGCACGGGAGTCACCCAGGGTACGCAATGCGGTGGAGTTTTTGCCCAAGGCCTTGAGCGAGAACAGCCTGCATATTCTGGTCAGCCTGAAAAACCCCAAGCATGAGCAGATTGTTGCCGGGTTTGATCGGGAGATCAGCAAGATGAAGGCGGATGGCAGTTATGCGCGTCTTCTTAAGCAACATGGGATGTAGTGTTCTTAAGGCCGCCATCGCGAGCAAGCCCGCTCCCACATTTTGATCTGCGAATACTTTCAAGTGTGGGAGCGGGCTTGCTCGCGATAGGGCCCTAGGCCGCACTGGTTTCCTTGATCAAATGCGCCGCCAGCGTACGCAGCGGCCCCAACTGCCGACAGATCAACGCCAGTTGCGTCTGCACCAGCCTTTGCGCCTCATCGATCTCATCCGGCATCTGCTCCAGCTCCACCGCCAGCGCTTCCTCGGCATCGCTCTGCACCGCAATCGGCTGTTTGTTCGCCAGCCCCGTGGCGATTTCGTCGATGCTGCTGGCCAGGGTCTTGCCCGCGCCTTCGATCAGGTGCTCGCGCACGTCCGTCGGCAGTTGGGTATCGCGGTGTGCACCCAGCCCCGACAGGTAGCTGAGCAAGGTGTGGGACAGCACCAGGAAGCGGAAACCCACATCGGCTTCCTTACGGAAGTGCCCAGGCTCCATCAGCATATTGGCCAGGGTGGTGGACAGCGCGGCGTCGGCGTTGTGCGCATTGCGCCGGGCCAGGCGGTAGGCCAGGTCGTCGCTCTTGCCGGCGGCATATTGCTGCATGATCTGGCGCAAATAGATGCTGTTGCAGGTCAGGGTGTTGGCCAGCACTTTGTTCAGGCGCCGGCCTTGCCAGTCTGGCAGGAACAGGAACACCGCGAGCCCGGCGATCAGGCTGCCGAGCAAGGTATCGAACAGGCGCGGCAGGAACAGCCCGTAGCCATCGCCCACCTGGTTGAAGCAGAACAGCACCATCAGGGTAATGGCGGCGGTGGCCAGGGTGTAGCGGGTGGTGCGGTTGATAAAGAACACCAGCCCGGCGGCGATGGCGAACATCGACTGCACCAGGGGGCTGGGGAACAGGTCGAACAGCGCCCAGGCCACCGTCAGGCCAATGGCTGTGCCGACGATCCGCTGGCCGAGCTTGCGCCGCGTGGCGCCGTAGTTGGGCTGGCAGACAAACAGAGTGGTGAGGATGATCCAGTAGCCCTGGGACGGGTGGATCAAATGCACCATGCCGTAGCCGACACTCAGCGCCAGGGGCAGGCGCAGGGCGTGACGGAACAGCAGCGAAGTCGGGGTCAGTTGGGTACGCAGGCGCGTCCACATTTCCTTGAGGTTGCGCGGCGAACGGTCCAGCAGGCTGCTGTCGCTGGCATCGGCCAGGCTGTCGGGGTTGCTGGCGTCACTGAGCAGGCGGTCGAGGGTCGACAGGTTGGCCGCCAGCGCACGCAACGAACGCAGCAGCCCGCGCCAGGCCGGGTTGCTCTGGATGCGCAGGTGTTCGAGGGAGGCATTCAGGTCGCCCAGGGCCTCGGCGAAGCTGGCGTCATAGACAAACGGCTGGCGCAACTGGATCGACTCGGCGAGGGCCTGGCAGGCCTTGCCTTGCTGGCGCAAGAGGCGCTGGCAGCGGAACAGCACGTCACTGTGGAAGAACGCCTCGGCCAGGGCGTTGTAGGGGTAGTGGGAGGAACTGGCGCGTTCGTGGATGTCCTGGGCCAGGAAATACAGCTTGAGGTAGCGACTGACCTTGGAGCCCGGCCGGCCATTGCCGACACGGTGCAGGATGATTTCCTTGGCCGCATTGAGCGCCGCCACCACCCGGCCATTTTGTTGCGCCAGTTCCAGGCGGCGGGCTTCGACGTCCAGTTGGCGAATGGGCTCGAACAGCGACGACTTGAGCTTGAGGTAACGCCCCAGCTCGCGAAACAGCCGGGCCAGGCTCTGTTGCACCGGCTGGTTGGAAAACAGCGCCTGCCACAGCACCGACAGCACGCCATACCAGGCGGCGCCGGCCACCAGCAGCAAAGGCTCGTGCCAGAAGTCGGTGAGGGCGCCACCGCGCTGGTCCACGCCGATCATGGTGTAGACCGACAGGATCAAGGTGGCCGAGGCAATCGCGCCATAGCGCTCGCCCAGGGCGCCGAGCATGGTCAGGCAGAAACTCGCCAGGGCAATGGCGATGGCAAAGATCCACGGGTAGGGAAACAGCAACTCCACCGACAGCGCCGCCACGCTGAAACACACCAGCGTTACCGCCAGTGCATTGAGGCGGCCTTGCCAGCTGTCATCGGTCTCGGCCAGGGCGCTGGCGATAATCCCCAGGAACAGCGGGATCAGCAGCGACATTTCATCCTGATACCAGCACAGCGCCATACTGCCGGTGAGGGCGATAAACACCCGTACGCTGTAACTGAACTTATCCAGTGCCCAAAGGCGCCGCATGGACTGCTTGAACGAGGTCGAGGACATGAAGGCTGGGGTCTTCCGGGACGATGCCGCTAAATTGAGCCAGTAATGACGCTACGGCAAGCGTGGCGATCACATTCATAAGCAAAAAATATCCCAGGCACACCACAATCCAACTGTGGGAGCTGGCTTGCCTGCGATGGCGCTGGGTCAGCCAGCAAATATGGCACTGATACACCGCTATCGCAGGCAAG
>NZ_JBWKWY010000035.1:0-60676 GCF_059422465.1 Pseudomonas sp. GW821-FHT01D09 | reverse complement strand
GTGTCAGTCAGCACATGTACTGACTGACACACCGCCATCGCGAGCAAGCCCGCTCCCACATTTAGATCTCATTGGCCTGGGGTTATTTCTTTTTCTTTGGGATTCGCACCAGCTGCGTGTCGGAATAGATGTCATGCCAGGCGCGTTTTTTCTTGTCCACCAGCGACCAGATAAACCCCAGCCCCGCGCATAACCACGATGCAATCGACACCACAAAACGCAACAGCGCCTGCCACAGGCTGATGCGCGAGCCGTCGGCGTTCTGCACGCGCACGCCCCATACCTGCATGCCCAGGGTCTGCCCGGAATGGGTCCAGAACTTGGCAAAGAAGCCAAACAGCACAAAAAACAGAATTGTCGACAGCAACGGATCACCGTCCAGGGCGCCGGACTCCGAGAGTGTGCGCATCTTTGCTTCACCCACAAAGGCGATCCACACCAGCTTATAGAGGAGGGCGGTGACGATCAGCAGGGCGGTACACAACAGGAAGTCATAGAACATCGCTGCCAGACGACGGCCCAGGCCAACGGCGGGGAATTCGCCTTGGGGGCTTAGCAGGTGTTTCGACATGGCTCGGCTCTCTGGAGGAAAAAAGCCATTTTACGGACAAACGCACATAAAAAAGCCCCTGATGTCATCACCAGAGGCTTTTTGTCGCAGTAAGGGTCAGCCTTCCGCGAGTACTTCGTCCGCCTGCATGCCTTTTTGGCCCTGCACTGCAACGAAAGTCACTTTCTGGCCTTCTTTCAGGCTCTTGAAACCATTGCCCTGGATAGCGCGGAAGTGGACGAACAGATCCGGACCGCTTTCTGGAGTGATAAAACCAAACCCTTTTTCGTCGTTAAACCACTTGACGGTACCGCTCTGACGATCAGCCATTTTCTTATTTCCTTGACGCTAAAAATTAATGACAGCCCCTTTCACCTGAAAGAGTACTGGGCTGGATTGCAGGAAAGTAAGAGACGTCGAACGGGTTGTAGCAGACTTTGGCTACTGCCCAGGTCCAGGTTTCAAGCGACCCATGCAAACACAGTGGGCAAACTCTACGACAACTAACAAGGAAAAAACAAGCCCTCTGCAAGCCACGTATTTACTCGCCTTTATGACACTTCGGTCAGAATTGTCACGCTGTCATATTCGATAGTGTGGGTCACTTGTTATAGGTTGATCGATATAACATTGACTATCGTCAGTGCACTTTTTAATGGCGGTCGTGTTACAGATTAGTGCAAATGAACACAACCGCGTTACTTATAGGAACAGTCAATCAGCCACGGTAGTAACGTTGTGGCACGAATGGCATTTTACTTACGCGAAGAGGCACCTTTTTCCCACGTACCAAGGCGCTGACTTCGCTATCCAACACAGTAAATGCCGTGTCGAGGTAGCCCATGGCGAGCGGGCCGCCGAGGCTAGGGCCAAAGCCACCGCTGCACACGCGGCCGATCACGCTGCCGTGTTCGTCGACAATCTCTGCTCCTTCACGCACCGGGGTACGTTCCTGGGGCAGCAGGCCGACGCGTTTGCGGCTGACACCGGTTTGCTGTTGGGTGAAGATCCGGTCTGCGCCCGGGAAACCACCGGCACGCGCACCGTCAGCGCGACGGACCTTGGAAATCGCCCACAACAGGCTGGCTTCAATCGGCGTGGTCTCGCTGTTCATATCGTGGCCATAGAGGCACAGGCCGGCTTCCAGGCGCAGGGAGTCGCGGGCGCCCAGGCCAATGGCTTCTACTTCGGTTTCGGCCAGCAGGCTGCGGGCCAGGCTTTCGGCACTGGCCGCGGGCACCGAGATTTCAAAACCGTCTTCGCCGGTATAGCCGGAGCGGCTGACATAGCACTCCACCCCCAGCAGGCGCAGGGGCGCGAACTGCATAAAGGTCATCTTGGTCACTTCCGGCGCCAGGCGCGCCAGCACCTTCACCGCCGCCGGGCCTTGCAGGGCCAGCAGGGCGCGTTCTTCAAACAGTGGCTCGATCTGGCATTGCCCGCCCAGATGCTGGCGCAGGTGTGCCAGGTCCTGCTCCTTGCAGGCGGCGTTGACCACCAGAAACAGCTCGTCGTTACCCAGGTTGGCGACCATCAGGTCATCGAGGATGCCGCCCTGGTCATTGGTGAACATGGCGTAGCGCTGCATGCCCACGGGCAGGTCGATGATGTCCACCGGCACCAGGGTCTCCAGGGCCTTGGCGGCGTTGGCACCGGTCAGGCGGATCTGGCCCATGTGCGACACATCGAACAACCCGGCCTGTTCACGGGTGTGCTGGTGTTCTTTCATCACGCCCAGGGGGTATTGCACCGGCATGTCATAACCGGCGAACGGCACCATGCGTGCGCCCAGTTCAAGGTGCAGGGCGTGCAGCGGGGTTTTCAACAGGGTTTCGGTGGACATATTCAGCTCCTGAAAAACGTGCTGGCGCGTTTATAAGCATCAGCACTCGATAATGTTGACGGCCAAACCGCCACGGGCGGTTTCCTTGTATTTGCTTTTCATGTCGGCGCCGGTCTGGCGCATGGTACGGATCACCTTGTCGAGGGACACGAAGTGCTGCCCATCGCCACGCAAGGCCATGCGCACCGCATTGATCGCCTTCACCGAGCCCATGGCGTTGCGCTCGATGCAGGGCACCTGCACCAGGCCGCCAATCGGGTCGCAGGTCAGGCCGAGGTTGTGTTCCATGCCGATTTCGGCGGCGTTCTCCACCTGGGAGACCGTGCCGCCCAGCACTTCGCACAAGGCTCCGGCGGCCATGGAGCAGGCCACGCCCACTTCGCCCTGGCAGCCGACCTCGGCCCCGGAGATCGAGGCATTTTCCTTGTAGAGGATGCCGATGGCGGCGGCGGTGAGCAGGAAACGCACCACGCCGTCTTCATTGGCCCCGGGGATAAAGCGCATGTAGTAATGCAATACCGCCGGCACGATCCCGGCGGCACCGTTGGTGGGAGCGGTGACCACGCGCCCGCCGTTGGCGTTTTCTTCATTGACCGCCAGGGCATACAGGTTGACCCAATCGAGTACCGACAGCGGGTCGCGCAGCGCCGATTCCGGGTTCTTGCACAGCTGGCGATGCAACGCCGCTGCCCGCCGCTTGACCTTCAGGCCGCCAGGCAGGATGCCTTCGTTGCGACAGCCGGCGGCCACGCAGTCCTGCATGACCTGCCAGATTTTCAGCAGGCCGCTGCGGGTCTCGGCTTCCGGGCGCCAGGCGCTTTCGTTGGTCAGCATCACCTGGCTGATGGGCAGCCCATAGGTGGTGCAATGGCCAAGCAAATCCTTGGCGTGCTTGAACGGGAAGGTCAGGGGCGTGGTGTCTTCGACGATCCGGTCGGCACCGGCAGCGTCTTCATCCACCACAAAACCACCGCCCACCGAGTAGTACTCGCGGCTGCGAATCTGCAGGCCGGCAGCGTCAAACGCACGAAAGATCATGCCGTTGGGGTGATAGGCGAGGGGTTTGCGAATCATCGCCAGGTGTTCTTTTTCGTTGAACGCAATGCTGTGTTCACCGAGCAGGTTCAAGCGCGCGTCGCTGCGCATCTGCGCCAGGCGCGCGGCCACGGTTTCGGTGTCGACGGTGTCCGGGTGTTCGCCTTCCAGGCCCAGCAACACGGCCTTGTCGCTGCCGTGGCCTTTGCCGGTGGCGCCCAGTGAGCCATAGAGTTCCACCTTGATGCCGGTGGTGGTGTGCAGCAGGTGGTCACGCTTGAGGCCCTCGGCGAAGCGGGCGGCGGCACGCATCGGGCCAACGGTATGGGAACTGGAGGGGCCGATGCCAATCTTGAACAGGTCGAACACGCTTAAAGACATGAGTGGTTCTCCGGTTTCTTATTATTGGGCGCAGATTTTCGGTTGTACCCGATCCCTGTGGGAGCCGGGCTTTGTGTGGGAGCAGGCAAGCCAGCTCCCACACAAAGCCAGCTCCCACATTGACCGCGTTCTACCGCTCAGGTTACGCGTAGCTCTCGATCGACGGGCACGCACACACCAGGTTGCGATCGCCAAACACGTTGTCGACCCGGCCCACCGGCGGCCAGTACTTGCCGTCGATCAACGAGGCTACCGGGTACACCGCCTGCTCGCGGCTGTACGGGTGGCTCCATTCACCGACGATTTCAGCCGCCGTATGCGGGGCGTTCTTCAGTGGGTTGTCGTCCTTGTCCAGGGTGCCGTTTTCCACCGCGCGGATCTCTTCGCGGATGGCGATCATGGCGTCGCAGAAGCGGTCCAGTTCTACCTTGGATTCGCTTTCGGTCGGCTCGATCATCAGCGTGCCCGCCACCGGGAACGACATGGTCGGTGCGTGGAAGCCAAAGTCGATCAGGCGCTTGGCCACGTCATCCACGCTGATGCCGCTGCTGTCCTTGAGCGGGCGCAAGTCCAGGATGCACTCATGGGCCACCAGGCCATTGCTGCCGGTGTACAGCACCGGGTAGTGCTCTTCCAGGCGCCGGGAAATGTAGTTGGCATTGAGGATCGCCAGCTGCGAGGCGCGCTTGAGGCCCGCGCCGCCCATCATGCTGATGTACATCCAGGTGATCGGCAGGATGCTCGCGCTACCAAACGGCGCGGCACACACCGCACCTTCCTTGCGTGCCATGGCTGCATGGCCGGGCAGGAAGGGCGTGAGGTGCGACTTGACGCCAATCGGGCCAACACCCGGGCCGCCACCGCCGTGGGGGATGCAGAAGGTCTTGTGCAGGTTCAGGTGCGACACATCGCCGCCGAACTTGCCCGGGGCGCACAGGCCGACCATGGCGTTCATGTTGGCGCCGTCGATATACACCTGGCCGCCGTTGTCATGGATGATCCCGCAGATTTCGCGGATGCCTTCCTCGAACACGCCGTGGGTCGACGGGTAGGTGATCATCAGCGCGGCGAGGTGCTCGCGGTGCTCGATGGCCTTGGCGCGCAGGTCTTCGATGTCCACGTTGCCCCGGGCATCGCACGCGGTGACGACCACGCGCATGCCGGCCATGTTGGCGGTGGCCGGGTTGGTGCCGTGGGCCGACGACGGAATCAGGCAGATATCGCGGCGCTCTTCGCCACGGCTCTGGTGATAGGCACGGATGGCCAGCAGGCCTGCGTACTCGCCCTGGGCGCCGGAGTTCGGTTGCAGGGAGATGGCGTCGTAGCCGGTGGCCGCGCAGAGCATGGCTTCCAGTTCGCGGGTCAGTTGCAGGTAGCCGGCGCTTTGTGCGGCCGGGGCGAACGGGTGCAGGGCACCGAACTCGGCCCAGGTCACCGGGATCATTTCACTGGCGGCGTTGAGCTTCATGGTGCACGAGCCCAGCGGGATCATGGTGCGGTCCAGCGCCAGGTCCTTGTCGGCCAGCTTGCGCAGGTAGCGCATCAACTCGGTTTCCGAGTGATAACGGTTGAATACCGGGTGGCTGAGGATCGGCGACTGGCGCAGCAGCGCGGCGGGCAGGGTGCTGTCGACGCTGGCGGCCAGGGCGGCGAAGTCCGGCAGGGCCTTATCGCCTGCCAATACGCGCCACAGGGTTTCGATATCGGCCTGGGTGGTGGTTTCGTCCACCGACAGGCCCAGGCGTGCCGCGTCCACGACGCGCAGGTTGATGCGCTGGGCGCGGGCCTGGTCGTGCAGGGCGGCGGTGTGGGCGCCAGTGGCCAGGGTCAGGGTGTCGAAGAACGTGGCTTGTTCAACCTTGAGGCCCAGGGCGCCCAGGCCTTTGGCGAGGATCGCGGCCAGGTGATGAATGCGCGTGGCGATCTGCACCAGGCCTTTGGGACCGTGGTACACGGCGTACATGCTGGCGATATTGGCCAGCAGTACCTGGGCAGTACAGATGTTGCTGGTGGCCTTCTCGCGGCGGATATGTTGCTCGCGGGTCTGCATGGCCAGGCGCAGGGCCGGCTTGCCGAAACGGTCCACGGACACACCGACCAGACGCCCCGGCATATCGCGCTTGAACGCGTCCCTGGTGGAGAAGTAAGCGGCGTGCGGGCCACCGAAGCCCAGCGGCACGCCGAAGCGCTGCGCACTGCCGATGGCCACGTCGGCACCGAACTCACCCGGTGGGGTCAGCAGGGTCAGGGCCAGCAGGTCGGCGGACACAGCCACCAGGACGTTGGCGGCATGGAAGCGCTCGGTCAGTTCGCGGTAGTCGAACACGTCACCGTTGCTGGCCGGGTATTGCAGCAGGGCGCCGAAGAAGGCGCTGACGTCGGTCAGTGTGTGCTCATCGCCCACTACCACCTCGATGCCCAGCGGCTCGGCACGGGTGCGCAACACATCGAGGGTCTGCGGGTGGCTGTGCACGGAGGCAAAGAACTGGTTGCTGGCCTTGTTCTTGCCCAGGCGTTTGCAGAACGTCATGGCCTCGGCGGCGGCGGTGGCCTCGTCGAGCAGGGAGGCGTTGGCGATCGGCAGGCCGGTGAGGTCGCTGATCAGGGTCTGGAAGTTCAGCAGCGCTTCCAGGCGGCCTTGGGAGATCTCGGGCTGGTACGGGGTGTAGGCGGTGTACCAGGCCGGGTTTTCCAGGAGGTTGCGCAGGATCGGCGATGGCGTATGGCAGTTGTAGTAGCCCTGGCCGATATAGGTCTTGAACAGTTGGTTCTTGGCGGCGATGGCCTTGATCGAGGCCAGGGCATCAGCCTCGCTCAGGCCGTCGCTCAGGCCCATCACGGCGGAGCCCTTGATGCTTTCCGGGATCACGCTGGCGCTCAGGGCTTCGAGGGAATCAAAGCCCAGGGTCGCGAGCATCTGTTGCTCGTCGTCCGAGCGCGGGCCGATGTGGCGGGCGACAAATTCGTTGGCGGTGCTCAAATTAACAGTCATGGCGCGCTCCTCAGGCTTGGGCGTTGGCTTTGATCAGACGGTCGTAGGCATCCTGATCCAACAGCTTAGCTACCGCCCCGGCATCCGCCGGTTCAAAGCGGAAGAACCAGCCTTCGCCCATCGGGTCCTCGTTGACCAGCTCCGGGCTGTCGCTGAGCTGGTCGTTGACTTCCAGCACTTTGCCGGTCAGGGGCATGTACACGCCGCTGGCGGCCTTGACCGACTCCACGGTGGAGGCTTCTGCGCCCTGGTCGTAGGCCTGCAACTCTGGCAGTTGCACAAACACCACATCACCCAGCGCATTCTGTGCGAACGCGGTAATACCCACGGTGACGCTGCCGTCGGCTTCGACACGCAGCCATTCGTGATCTTCAGTAAAACGCAATTCGCTCATGGAAACTCCTCAGGGCCAGAATCGTCTGGTGGACGGGATTGGAATGGGGAAGTCCATAGCAAAAATGCGGCCAATATAAATTTGTTGTTACAGATCAATAGGTTGCGAAGAATGGGCGGTAGTGCAATGCAAGGGGCTGTAGCGAAATCGCTACGGATCGGCGGTGCAAAAAAAGCCTATTTGGATCAAAGCCTTGCGTAGCGAAGGGGGATCAGGTGTGTATTGAAAACGTTCCGCTGTAGCGTTTTCGATACGGGAAAGGGTGGATTTATGTAGCGCACGCTGTGGCAGGTGACGGCTTATTTTGCCGTGATCGAATGTTAAGGACACGTGGCATGAGCAATCCAATCGGGGCACTTCAGGGCCGTTCACAGGTCGATGCATCCCGCGACTACCTGAGGCGCCTGTTTGCCCAGCGGCCAACGTTGACGCAGGTGGCCGAGTCCATGATCCAGGAGTGGATCACTGCGTGGTTCCCGGCTTCCGGTTTGCAGGCCGACATCACCTGGATCGGCGTGCACCCGCCCGCTCGGGCGGATGGCCTCGGCTATACCCAACTCACGACCTTGAGTGACGCCCTGATCAAGCGCTGCATGAGCCGCGACGTGCTCAATTACGTGGCCGGTCATCATTGCGTGTTGGTCAACTCGCTCACCCTGGGCCTCGTACCGTTCACCGGTGCGGTTGCGGTCCATGATATTGCGTTCATGCTCAACACCCTGGCGCCCGAGCTGCTCGATGGTTTTACCGCACGGCTGGTGGCTTATTGGAACGCGCCTGTTCCCGACGACACGACGTTGAGTCGCTGGGGCGCCGTTGGCAGGCAACTGCGCGAGTGCCTGCTCACCGCCCGGCAGAACCCGGCGCTGACGCCGCTAGAAGGCAAAAAACTGCTGGGCCTGGGGGACGGGCCACAGGAACTCTGGGCCTACCAGGTGGATCGCCAAGTGCTGGGTGGGGAGCATGTGCTGCGGATTTACCAGGTCTATGCCGGCCACGAGGGACAACCGGGCGAATGGCTGCCGCTGCTGGTCCTGCAGCGCCAGGTGGCGCAGCAACAGGTCAATCTGGTCTATGTTCCTGCGATGAGCGTGCTCAAGCTCACCACGCTGGATGAGTTGGGTAACCTGCTGCCACGCTACATGAGCAACTATATCCCCGGCCTGCTCGTCAAATGGCTGCTCAGGGAGCCCCAGGGCGATGTCTTCGATGCCCAGGCCCAGGCCTTGCTGGAGCGACAGCTAAGGGCGCTCAGGCAAATCGACTGGTCGGCACTGCCCGAGGTCGACAGCTACAAGCGCCTGCTGCGCAAACTCACTGCGCCAGAGGTCTGGTTCGAGGCCGACTATGTCCAGCAACCCCACGAAGAACAGCTGCCGGTATGGTTGCAGGCCGCCAGCGAGGCCGACCGGCAAACCTACGGCCAATGGCTTGAGCGCCTGGCGCACTTGCACAAACGCACGGGCGGTGCGTCGTTCCTCGACGGCCTGGAGCCGATTGACGTGTATGCCCGCAAGGCGCTGCAACGTCAGATGCGCCTGGATTACCCGCAAGCCGTCCCGATCGACCCGGATGATTGCCTGCTGACATTTGAACGCACCCAAGGCGCCACGGTGGGCTGGACGGAGCGTACCACCAAGACCCTGACCCTCTGGGCGCTGGAAAACCCCTTCGCCACGCCCTACGCCAATGTGCAGATCAGCCATCAGGCCGCGCCGGGGCACTTGCCGGCCAGGTGGCTTCAGCCGGGATACCTCAAGCGGCTTATCGACACGGTCGATGTGGGCCGGCATTACCCGGCGCTGCTCAAGCAGGCGTTGCTGTCGGACCCGGCCGAGTCGGCGCGCCGACGGCAATTGTTTGTCGAGCAAATGGCACTCCAGCTGCCTTTGCGTGCCCTGGAGAACAGCCTGCGCCAACGCCATGGGTGGACCCCGTCAGGCGTCGCGGTGGTGCAAGCGGTGCTGCAGCGCGACCCCCTCAAGCGTACCGTCGGCAACCATGTGATCGTGGCCCGGCCCCTGGCGTTTCTCGCCCATGCCGGTGGGGTTGTGCATAAGGCTGATAACCTGTTTGTCATCGGCCCGAGGGACCACAGTGAGCTGCCCCATATCCTGTACCGGCCCGATCAGGACGAGGCGGCGCTCCAACAGTTTTCCAGCCGCCAGGCGCTGCTTGACGAGATCGCCCGGATGGGCAGCGAGCTACAGGCGCTGGTGCTTGAGCGCCTGAGTGAAAGCAGTCGGGCCTTGTTTGGCAATGGCGGGTTTCTAAACCCCCATGTCCAGCGTTTTCTACAGGGGGATGAATACAGCGAGCAGGCGGTTTCCAGCCCGGCATTGCTCAGTGACGAGCCCGTGCCGGGGGTATTTCTGGAGGCCGTATTCGATGAAAACGCCAGGGGGCTTTGGCAGGCCGCCGAACAGTGCTCCACCTCCGTCGAGGCACTGCGCTGGACGCTGTTCAAAAATAATCTCTGGCAGATTTTCAATGCCTTGCTGCCCATGCTGCGGGGGCCGGTGGCCGTGGCCGGGTGGTTGTCCCAGGTGTATGGCGGTTTTCGCGCGGTGCTGGCGCTGCCGGCCGGAGCCAGCCAGGAAGCGTCGGCCAATGCCCTGGCCGAGTTGCTCGGCAGTCTGGCGGGCCTGTTGTTGAGCCCGGTCGTCAGCCTTGATCAGCGCTTGCGCCTGAGCGAGACCCAACCACGCCTTACCGGCTCGCTGGCAACCCCTGCGCTCAGGCATGTGCAGCAGACGCCGTCGACGTTTGCCTGGCAGCGCTCACTGGCGGATGTGACGGGCATGGACTTTTCCTGGGCCAACTCACGGTTACGCCTCGACCCCGCGCAGCGGGCACAGCTTGAGAGCTTGCGCTGGTCGCCGGGGCCTGGCGAGCAATGGCCGGCAACCCCGGCGATCAGTTCGCCAGACAGCCCCGTACGCGGCCGGGTCATGGTGCGGCACGCCAGTGGGGCCGTCAGCCAGGAAGATTACCTGTTGATTGACAGCCACTTGTACGGGGTCAAGCAGGTTGAGGGGCGTTGGCGGGTAGTGGACTTGAGAAACCCCCTGCACATGGGCCCCTGGCTCGGGAAGGATGCGCATGGAGTCTGGAAAGTCGACCTGGGCCTGCAATTGCGCGGTGGGCACCCCAAGCTGTCGGCGGCCAGTCGCCGCGCAAATATCCAGCGTCAGAACCAGATGTTTGAACGTCATTATCAGGAGGCAACGCAGCGGCTGATGGCGGCTGAGCGTGAGGTGGCGGCCAGCGAAGAGCGTTTTGAAGAGGCCCACGGGGCAGACCCGGAAAAGCTCTTTGACCCCTCCCTGCAAGGCCTGCGGGACCGTTATTTAACTGCGCTGGAGCAACAAAACCGGGCGCAGTTCGACAAGCTCGATGCGTTGATTGCAAAGCATGCCAACAAACCCGTGGAGCGGTTCGAGCAGGAGAAGATCCAGCAATTGGAGGATCTTGTCGAAAACCTGCGGGTGCAAATGGCGATGCTGATTACCAAACGCTCGACCGAGGTGTTTCCCAGTGAGCGTCGCAACCAGTTGCATGAGCAGTTGGGGCATGAAGACGTGGCCGTTGTCCAGGCGGCCCACAACACGCTGGTCCAGTCCATGCAGACGATCATTGGCTACAACGAAAAACTGATCGAATTGAGCATCCTGGAGCGAAACAACTATGCCAGGCTGGCCCAAGTGCCAGGGTATGAGTCACGGGCGCAAGCACTGCTCCCTTCTACGCTTGGCACGCCGCTGGACTGGAAATCCCTGCAGGTGAAGGCATTGGGTGGGGTGATCGTACGCAGGCCGCCGTTGCCTGAGGAGTATGACGATTTCATCCGTATCGGGTCGCTGATCGACGAAGCCATTCAGTCGCTCCAGTCACAAAAAGACTTGCAGGACCCAGGCCCGCTGACAGTGCAACAGCGCATCGACGGGTATAGCGCCATCCTGCTCGACTACGACACTACCCAAGCGTCCCTGCGCGAGTATGGCGACATGGCTTCTGACTTGCTTTATGAGGGCAGCGTCGAACGCTTGAGTCGGATGCTCAACGCCTTGGAGCATGAGGCGCAAGGCTCCCTGGCGGCGTTGCTGCGCGAGCGTGAGCGCACGGTTGTGCGTACACCCGGACCCTCGCTGGCCTCTGGCAAACGCTTGATCCGTGACCGCAAGAACCGCTATCTGGTGGGCCAGGTCCGGGCGCGTACGCCGGAATTGAACGAGGACATCGTCGATGTCATCAACCCGGTCGATCAGAGCGTGGTGGCGAGCTTTCGGCAGGCTCCTGGCAGTGATGAGTTCGAGGCGATCACCGAGGCCAGTCCGCCGCCCGTGCGCCCGGTGCGCCCCCTGGAAAAGCTCAAGGAGGATGGGCGCAAGCTGCTGGATCGACAGTCAACGGTCCTTGGGCAAGCCCGCAACGAAGCACGCCTCTCCCACCTACCCGCCAGTGTCGAGGCCCGAGTGTTGCGCCACGCCGGGAAAATCGACGCGGTGGCTGACAAGATCCGCAAGGCTCTGGGGCAAGATAAAGCGTCCGACGCCACGCTGCCCCTGCTCAAGGAGCTGGCGCAGGCCTCCAGCCGCCTGGTGGAGCATGGCCGTCTGATCCGCATCGAGATGGTCAAGCGCCTGGCGCCTGATGAAGAAGGGATTGCCTACCTCAAGCGCCAGAATGAGGTGCAAATCCTGCCGATAGAGGGGCGCATTGCGCTCAAGCGGGAGAATGACTTCCTCCAGGAGTATGTGGTCAAGGACACGCAGGGCAAGGTCTTGGCCTACGCCCATTTCCATTACCGCACGCCAGGGGCTCCCAACGCCGAATACAGCGCCGGCCATTTGAAAAGACCGGAACAACGCTTCATGAGCTTTCGCAGCCTGGCCGACAAGACCGACAGCGATGTGATCGCGATCTACTACTCACGGATCAGCGCCGGCATGGCCCAGCAGCTGTTTTTCAGCGCGACAGGGGCGGTGATGCAGCGTGGGCGCCGGGTTTTCTGGTGATCAGGGTTTGCCGGGAATACCGTACTTGCGCAATCGATGGGCGATAGCGGTGTGAGACGTTTGCAAGCGGTTGGCCAACTGACGTGTCGAGGGGTAGGTGGTGTAGAGCTTTTCCAGCAGGCTGCGTTCAAAGTCCTCCACCGCCTGCTCCAGGCTGGCCACTTCGCCGTCGCTCTGGCGCGCGACCGAGGTGCCGGCGATATCCAGGTCGCCAATGTCCACCAGGTTGCTTTCGCAAATGGCGGCGGCGCGGAAAATCACGTTCTGCAACTGGCGCACATTGCCCGGCCAGCGGTTGCCCAGCAGCGCCGGGTAGGTGCCCGGTGCCAGGCGGCAGACCGGGCGCTGGATCTGCGCGCAGGCCTGCTGCATGAAGTAGCGGGCCAGCAGCAGGATGTCCTGGCCGCGCTCGCGCAGGGGCGGCACTTCCACATTCAGCACATTGAGGCGGTAGAACAGGTCTTCGCGGAAGGTGCCTTCGCTGACCATTTTCTCCAGGTCGCGGTGGGTGGCGCTGAGGATGCGCACATTGACCTTGACCTCGCGGTCGCCGCCGACCCGGCGAAAGCTGCCGTCATTGAGAAAACGCAACAGCTTGGCCTGCAAGTACGGCGACATCTCGCCAATCTCATCGAGAAATACCGTGCCCTGGTTGGCCAGCTCCATCAGCCCCGGCTTGCCGCCGCGCTGGGCACCGGTGAAGGCGCCGGGGGCGTAGCCGAACAGCTCGCTCTCGGCGAGGTTTTCCGGGAGGGCTGCGCAGTTCAGCGCCAGGAACGGTGAGCTGTGGCGCGCGCTGATGGCATGGCAGGCGCGGGCCACCAACTCTTTGCCGGTGCCGGTCTCGCCCTGGATCAACAGCGGGGCATCGAGGGCCGCCACCCGTTGCGCACGGGTCTTGAGGGTGCGTATCGCCGGGGACTCGCCCAAAAGTGCGTCGAAACCTTCGGCATGGTCATGGTGCAGGGCCGACAGCCGTTCGCCGATGCGGTTGGGTTGGTACAAAGTCAGCAGCGCACCGGCATCGGTAATCGGCGTGGCGTCCAGCAGCAAGGTCTGGCCGTTGACACTGATTTCGCGCAGGGGCAGGCGAAAGCCATGTTCGAGCAAGGCCACCAGCAGTGCCGGGTCGTCAAACAGCTCGGCGATGCTTTCGCCCGCCGGTTCGCGACCATACAGGGCAATCAGCGCCGGGTTGGCCAGCAGCACCTTGCCGGCACTGTCCAGGGCCAGGACCGGGTCGGTCATGGCCGCCAACAGGGCGTCGAGTTGCAAGTGGCGGCGCTGGCCGGGAAGGATATCCACCACCGTCACCGCCTGTACGCCCTGCACGCTGAACAGCGCATCGCGCAACTCTTCCAGCACTTGCACGCTCAGGGTTGGCGCGTCGATATACACGTTGGGCGGGATCATCTCCACCGCATCCAGGTTGAGATTGCGCCCACCGAGCAGGGCCAGGACTTCCTGGGTGATGCCGACGCGGTCGATGAAGCTGACGTGGATACGCATGGGGTGGCGGTTGATTCTGCAATGCGGAGGGTGGCCAGTATGCCTGAGCGGGGGTGGAGATCAAAAATGTGGGAGTTGGCTTGCCTGCGATAGCATCATCGAGGGGTGACTGACACACCGAGGTGCCTGCATCGCAGGCAAGCCAGCTCCCACACAAGCCAGCTCCCACATTTGAGCTGTTTTGGTTATTCCAGGTGTTCAGGCTTGATCGGGTCGCCCGGCTTTACATCCAACTGGTGGCGCACATCCTCGAACATCAGGTCGTACTGTTTATGCATGCTCCCGTTGAGCACTGCGGTTTTCGGCATGCCGTATTTCTGCGCGATGTTCATGGCATGGCGGGCAAAGTCGAAGGCCTGGTCCTTGGGCAGGAAGAATTCTTCCTTGAGCTCTTTGCCCTGCACCGAACCGTGCATCTTGAAGAGCATTCCCTTGCCTTCCTTTGGATCCTGGCTGATTTCATAGTCGATGCACAGGTCGTAGCTGTGATCCTGGGCATTCAACGCGTGGCGTTCAACATGCAAGTGACCGGGTTCAAAAATGGCCATAGGCGTTTCTCCTTAACAAGGCATTGGAGAAGGGCGGCTGCAAACAGCCGCCCGGGGTGTATTTATAAGTAGGTGATGCCAGGTTTTGCCGTGCTGATACGGGTGCCGGCGGTGCCCTGGACAATGGCTTCGATGTCCGAGAGTGAACCGATCACTGCGGTTTTGCCAGTGTTGCGGGCGAACTCGCAGGCGGCCTGGACCTTGGGCCCCATGGAGCCGGCGGCGAAGCCGAGTTTTTCCATGTCGTCGGGGTGCGCCTGGCCGATGGCCTTTTGCGTTGGCTTGCCGAAGTCGATAAAGGCCGCGTTGACGTCGGTGGCGATCACCAGCAGGTCGGCCTCCAGTTGCTGGGCCAGCAGCGAGGAACACAGGTCTTTGTCGATCACGGCCTCGATGCCCTTGAGCTTGCCGTTTTCGTCGTACATGGTCGGGATGCCGCCGCCGCCGGCGCAGATCACGATGCTGCTCTTTTCCAGCAGCCACTTGATCGGGCGGATCTCAAAGATGCGCTTGGGCCGAGGGCTGGCCACCACCCGGCGATATTTGTCGCCATCGGGGGCAATCGCCCAGCCTTTTTCGGCGGCCAGTTTTTCCGCTTCGGCCTTGGAATAGACCGGGCCGATCGGCTTGGTCGGGTTCTGGAAGGCCGGGTCGTTGGCGTCCACTTCAACCTGGGTCAGCAGGGTGGCGAACGGCACCTCGAAGTCCAGCAGGTTGCCCAGTTCCTGTTCGATGATATAGCCGATCATGCCTTCGGTTTCCGCGCCCAGCACGTCCAGCGGGTACGGCGAAACCTGGGTGTAGGCGGCGGCCTGCAATGACAGCAGGCCGACTTGCGGCCCATTGCCGTGGGCGATCACCAGCTCATTGCCGGGATGGATCTTGGCAATCTGTTCGGTGGCGACCCGGATATTGGCGCGTTGGTTGTCCGCAGTCATGGGTTCACCACGGCGGAGCAGGGCGTTACCGCCCAGAGCAACGACGATACGCATAATGCAATCCTTCTAGAATTCTGCTTGTGAACTGTGGGAGCTGGCTTGCCTGCGATGGCATCACCTCACTATGTCTGGCAGACCGAGGTGACGGCATCGCGGGTAAGCCCGGCTCCCACATTGACCGTGTTACATCAGTGGGAGCGGTGTTGGGTTACAGGTCAGCCAGCGTCGAAACCAGGATCGCCTTGATGGTGTGCATGCGGTTTTCCGCTTGCTCGAAGGCGATGCAGGCCGGGGACTCGAACACGTCGTCGGTCACTTCGATGCCATTGGCCAGGTGCGGATACTGCTCGGCAATCTGTTTGCCGATCTTGGTATCGCTGTTATGGAACGCCGGCAGGCAGTGCATGAACTTGGTGCGTGGGTTGCCGGTGGCTTTCATCAGCTGGCTGTTGACCTGGTAGGGCAGCAGTTGCTCGATACGCTCGGCCCAGGCTTCCACTGGCTCGCCCATGGAGACCCAGACGTCGGTGTGGATAAAGTCCACGCCCTTGACTGCCGCTTTCGGGTCTTCGGTGAGGGTGATGCGGGCGCCGCTTTCTTCGGCGTATTTTTTGCAGCGGCCCACCAGGTCATCGTGAGGCCACAGGGCCTTGGGCGCGCAGATGCGCACGTCCATGCCCAGCTTGGCGCCGACCAGCAGCAGCGAGTTGCCCATGTTGTTGCGGGCGTCGCCCAGGTAGGCGTAGCTGATGTCGTGGATCGGCTTGTCTGCGTGTTCACGCATGGTCAGCACGTCGGCGATCATCTGGGTCGGGTGGTACTCGTCGGTCAGGCCGTTGAACACCGGGACCCCGGCGAATTTCGCCAGTTCTTCGACGATTTCCTGCTTGAAGCCACGGTATTCAATGGCGTCGTACATGCGCCCGAGTACGCGGGCGGTGTCTTTCATGCTTTCTTTATGGCCGATCTGCGATGAGTTCGGGTCGATATAGGTAACGTTGGCGCCCTGGTCATAGGCCGCGACTTCAAAGGCACATCGGGTGCGGGTCGAGGTTTTCTCGAAGATCAGCGCGATGTTGTTGCCCTTGAGGTGCTGCTGCTCGGTGCCGGTGTACTTGGCGCGCTTGAGGTCGCGGGACAGGTCCAGCAGGTAGCGCAGTTCGCGCGGGGTGTGGTGTTCCAGGCTCAGCAGGTTACGGTTGTGGATGTTGAACGCCATGATGATTCTCCTTGGATTCGGTAATCGGCCCGTGCGGCATCGGGTGGATGCCGCCGGGGAGATGGTCGTTTAGTAGTCGATAGGGTCGCGGATGATCGGGCAGGTCATGCAGTGGCCGCCGCCACGGCCCCGGCCCAGTTCGCCGGCGCTGATGGTGATGACTTCCACACCGGCCTTGCGCAGCAGGGTGTTGGTGTAGGTGTTGCGGTCGTAACCGATCACCACGCCAGGCTCTACCGCGACCACGTTGTTGCCGTCGTCCCACTGTTCGCGTTCGGCGGCGAAGCTGTTGCCGCCGGTTTCCACCACGCGCAGGGCCTTGAGGCCAAGGGCGGCGGCCACGGTGTCGAGGAAGTTGGTTTTCTCCCGTTGGATATCGATACCGTGGGGCTTGCTCTCGTCAGGGCGCAGGGTGAATGGGACGATCTGGTTGACCACTTCGGGGAAGATGGTCACCAGGTCGCGGTCGCAGAAGCTGAACACGGTGTCCAGGTGCATCGCCGCACGGGACTTCGGCAGGCCGGCCACGATCACCTTTTCCACCGCCTTGTTCTTGAACAGGTTGCGCGCCAGTTGGCCGATGGCCTGGTGAGACGAGCGCTCGCCCATCCCGATCAACACCACGCCGTTGCCAATCGGCATCACGTCGCCGCCTTCCAGGGTGGCGGCACCGTGTTGCAGGTCAGGGTCGCCGTACCAGATCTGGAAGTCGGCGTTGGTGAACTCGGGGTGGAACTTGTAGATGGCGGTGGTCAGCAGGGTTTCCTGACGTCGCGCCGGCCAGTACATCGGGTTGAGCGTCACGCCACCGTAGATCCAGCACGTGGTGTCGCGGGTGAACTGGGTGTTGGGCAGCGGCGGCAGGATAAAGCTTGAGTGGCCGAGGAAGTCGCGGAACATCTCGATGGTCTTGCCACCGAAGCTGCTCGGCAGGTCATCGGCCGACACGCCGCCGATCAGGAACTCGGCGACCTTGCGCGGCTCCAGGCTGCGCAGCCAGGAGCCGACTTCATCGGCCAGGCCCAGGCCAACCGTATCAGCGGTGATCTTGCGCTCCAGGATCCAGTCCAGGGCTTCAGGGATGGCGACAATGTCAGTCAGCAGGTTGTGCATTTCCAGCACATCGATATCGCGCTCGCGCATCTTGGTGACGAAGTCGAAATGGTCCCGCTTGGCCTGGGCAACCCAGAGCACGTCATCGAACAACAGCTCGTCGCAATTATTGGGGGTCAGCCGCTGATGGGCCAGACCTGGGGAACACACCATGACTTTGCGCAGTTTGCCGGCTTCGGAATGTACGCCGTACTTAACTTTTTCCGTGGTCATTACAGATCCTCCAGTGAACATAAACAATAAGGGTGTTACAGGGTCAGGAAGCCGTCGTAGAGCCCATAGGCCGCCACCAGGGCGCCAATGACCACTGCGGCGAAAATCAGCTTCTCGACGTTGGTGAAAATCGGTTTGCCCAGTTCACGCTTGGCCTTGGCGAACAGGATCGCGCCAGGGGCGTAGAGCAGGGCGGAGAGCAGCAGGTACTTGGTGCCGCCGGCATACAGCAGCCAGACCGCGTAGATCAGGGCGATGGCGCCGATAAACAGGTCTTTCTTGCGTTCGGCCAGGGCCGCCTCGTAGGTCTCGCCGCGTACCGCCAGCAGCAGCGCGTAGGCCGCCGACCACAGGTAGGGCACGAGGATCATCGAGGTGGCGAGGTAGATCAGCGACAGGTAGGTACTGGCGGAAAACAGCGTGATCACCAGGAAGATCTGCACCATGGCATTGGTCAGCCACAGGGCGTTGACCGGCACATGGTTGGCGTTTTCCTTACGCAGGAACTCCGGCATGGTGTGGTCTTTGGCGGCGGCGAACATGATCTCTGCACACAGCAGCACCCACGACAGCAGCGCGCCCAGCAGGGAGATGATCAGGCCGACGCTGATCAGCACCGCGCCCCAGTGGCCGACCACATGCTCCAGTACGGCCGCCATCGACGGGTTCTGCAGCTTGGCCAGTTCCGGTTGGGTCATGATCCCCAGGGACAGCACGTTCACCAGCATCAGGAACAACAGCACGGTGATAAAGCCGATGACGGTAGCCTTGCCCACGTCCGAGCGTTTTTCGGCACGGGACGAGAAGATGCTCGCGCCTTCGATGCCGATAAACACCCAGACGGTGACCAGCATCATGTTGCGCACCTGGTTCATCACACTGCCCAGGTCGGGGTTTTTCACGCCCCAGATATCAGCGGTGAAGATGTCCAGTTTGAAGGCGAACAGCGCAATCAGCACAAACAGCACCAGCGGCACGACCTTGGCGACGGTGGTCACCAGGTTGATAAACGCCGCTTCCTTGATCCCGCGCAGCACCAAAAAATGCACGGCCCACAACAGCACCGAGGCACCAATCACCGCCGCCGGGGTATTGCCTTCGCCGAAGATGGGGAAGAAGTAACCGAGGGTGCTGAACAGCAGCACGAAGTAGCCGACGTTGCCCAGCCAGGCACTGATCCAGTAGCCCCAGGCGGACGAGAAGCCCATGTAGTCGCCAAAACCGGCCTTGGCGTAGGCATAGACACCGCCGTCCAGGTCAGGTTTGCGATTGGCCAGGGTCTGGAACACAAACGCCAGGGTCAACATACCGACGGCCGTGATGACCCAACCAATCAGTACCGCACCGACATCGGCGCTGGCGGCCATGTTTTGCGGCAACGAGAAGATCCCGCCGCCAATCATTGAGCCCACAACAAGAGCAACAAGGGCGCCTAATCGAAGTTTTCCGGGAGATTCAGACATTGCGTGACTCCAATGCAGGAGAAGAGAGATCACAGAATAAAACTGTGCGCTATTCAAACAACTGACTCAGATCACTTCATTGGCACATTCCATTGTGAATTAAAGACTTATGAATAAATGCCACAGGCGTATAATCGCCCGGATAAGCATGTCCCAGAGCTTTGGCCCGTTTGGGTTCAGCCTATAGACGCAAGGCGTGGATGTTTGAAGCTAGCCCGTTTTCGCGGATGTGCAAACTTTTTCAAAAGGCTTTGCCGAATACCTCTCATGGATAAACACAAGTGGTATTTAAATTCTAAATTTGCCTAAACTCGCCTAACAGAAATGTCATTAAGTTATGAGACGAGCAGTTTTATTCGCTATAGCTAATAAACGTTGCCTGTTTTCGATAAATTAGCCGTGTGTGCAGTTGTTAGCTTGACGACTGTTTGATCAACAGGAGTTCCTATGTCGCAACCGGCACAAAAGCTGCGCCTCAGCGCCCTCGTGGCATTGGTAGTGGGCTCGATGATTGGCGGCGGGATCTTCTCGTTGCCGCAGAACATGGCGGCGCGGGCCGAGGTGGGGGCGATCCTGATCGGTTGGGGCATCACCGCCATTGGCATGCTGACCCTGGCGTTTGTGTTCCAGACCCTGGCCAACCGCAAGCCCAACCTGGATTCGGGGGTGTATGCCTACGCCAAGGCCGGGTTTGGCGACTACATGGGTTTCTCGTCGGCCTGGGGCTACTGGATCAGTGCCTGGATGGGCAACGTCGGCTATTTCGTATTGCTGTTCAGCACCCTGGGTTATTTTTTTCCGGTATTCGGCCAAGGCAACACGCCGGTGGCGATCGGCTGCGCGTCGCTGCTGCTGTGGGCCGTGCATTTTCTGGTGATGCGCGGGATCAAGGAGGCCGCGTTTATCAACCAGGTCACCACCGTGGCCAAGATCGTGCCGCTGCTGATGTTTATCGTGATCGCCGCCGTGGCGTTCAAGGCGGACATTTTCACCCGGGATATCTGGGGCCTGGGTAACCCGCAATTCGGTGGGGTGATGGACCAGGTGCGCAACATGATGCTGGTCACCGTGTTTGTGTTTATCGGCATCGAAGGCGCCAGCGTGTACTCGGCCCGCGCGGAAAAACGCTCAGACGTGGGCCGTGCCACAGTGATCGGGTTTGTCGGGGTGTTGGCCCTGCTGGTGCTGGTCAATGTGCTGTCTTTGGGGATCATGAGCCAGCCCGACCTGGCCAACTTGCAGAACCCGTCCCTGGCGGGCGTGCTGGAACATATCGTCGGCCCCTGGGGCGCGATGTTGATCAGCATCGGCCTGGCGGTGTCGCTGCTGGGCGCGTTGCTGTCATGGGCCTTGCTGTGCGCCGAGATTCTCTACGCCACCGCCCATGACAAGACCATGCCGGCCTTCCTGAAAAAGGAAAATGCCAACCGTGTGCCGGTCAATGCGCTGTGGCTGACCAATGTGATGATCCAGCTGTTCCTCGTGATCACCCTGTTTTCGGCCAGCACCTACACCACGCTGATCTACCTGGCGTCGTCGATGATCCTGGTGCCGTATTTATGGTCGGCGGCCTATGCCGTGCTGCTGTGCGGGAGGGGGGAAACCTACGAGGGGGCCCATGGCCAGCGGCTCAAGGACCTGCTGGTGGGGGTGATTGCCCTGGGCTATGCGGTGTGGCTGTTGTATGCCGGAGGCTTGAAATACCTGCTGCTGTCGGCACTGCTGTATGCCCCGGGGGTGATCCTGTTTGCCCAGGCCAAGCGCGAACAGGGCCAGCCGCTGTTTACCTTGTTGGAAAAGGGCATTTTCAGCTGCGTGATCGCTGGCGCCAGCCTGGCGGCGTATGGGTTGTACAGTGGTGTGCTGACCTTGTGAAATTGTTGTGCCTGGGTGGACCTTATCGCGGGCAAGCCCGCTCCCACATAAGTTGTACACGGTCAACTGTGGGAGCGGGCTTGTCGGGTCGCCGCATCGCCGCGATGACCCTTTCAAGGTCACCACTGTGCCCGATGCGCCCCCAATTCCCCCGCCGGCAAATCCCACTGCAACGGGGTCCCGGTAACAGTGACCGGCGCCAGCAGCCGATGCGCCGGCCCCCAGGCCGTCTGCTCCACCAGCAGCCCCTGATCACCGGGCTCTTCCTCACGCAAGGCGGGCTGCTTCACGCCTTGTCCCGCCTCGACCAACAGCTTCGCCGTACGCGCCAGTGACAGGCGTGCCGAACCGCCGTGCCCGCTGCTTAAGCGCTCGGCCAAGGCCTGTATCGCACCGGCCGCCATCAGGTAGCCGGTGGCGTGGTCCAGGGCCTGCACCGGCAGCGGCACGGGTTTATCTGCCTGCTTGCACTGCATGCCGGCGTGGGCGATGCCGCTGCTCATCTGCACCAGGCTGTCGAAGCCCCGGCGATTGCGCCACGGGCCGCTCCAGCCGTAGGCGTTGAGGCTGACGTCGATCAGGCCGGGGGCCAGTTGCTGGCGTGCAGTGGCGTTGTAACCCAGTTGCTCCAAGGCATCTGCCCGATAACCGTGAAACAGAATGTCGGCATCCTTGAGTAAGTTTTCGAATAATTGCCGGCCGTTGGCGGTTTTAAGGTCAAGGCGTGCGCAGCGCTTGCCCAGGGTCATTTCCGGTACGACCCCAGGTTCGTTCCAGGCGGGGGCATCGATGCGCAAGACGTCGGCGCCAAGCCCCGCGAGAAAACGACTGGCCACGGGGCCGGCCAGGACGCGGGTCAGGTCCAGGACCTTGACCCCCGCCAGCGGGCGCGCCACGTTGCCGAGCCAGCGGGTGTTGCCGGCTGTGTCGAAGCGCTCGCGCGCAACCAACGGTTCCTGATTGACCGCCAACCCTTGCGGATGGGCCTGCCACTCCTGCCAGGTGCGCATCTGCGCGGCGCAGCCAGCCTCATCGATAATCGCCTGCTCCAGTTCGGCAGCGCTCCACGGGGCGACCTTGAGCGTCATCGCCGCCCGGTCCGCGACCGGCCCCAGCACCCGTTCGGCGGCTGCGCGATGGTGGGGGGCATTGGTGTGCAGGCGGATCCAGCCGTCGGCGCAGGCATAGTCGCCGGCAATCGGGTCCCACAACGGCGGCACGCTCCAGCCCTGTGGGCGCAGGGAGCTGGAGAACCAGAATGAGGCCAGGCGCCGGTCAACACTGACCAGGGGCAGGCGCCCGGTCTGTTGTGCCAGCAGGCGGGCCAGGGCCTGAGCTGCAGCCCCCAGGCTGGCGCAGGCCAGCTCAGTGACGGCGAAGGTTGACGGCAGGGCGCCGGCTTCAGTGCACGCCAGCGGTGTGGGCGGCAGATCGAGTGCACGCTGGATCGAGGTGAGCAGATCAGTCATCAAAGGCCCTCCATAAGAGAAGGGCCATCATAGAAGATCTTCAGGGGTGTGCTGCAATCCCCGGCTGCAAGGGCAAGTCCAGGGTGGCGATAAATCCGCCTTCGGGATGATTGGCCAGGGTCAGGCTGCCGCCGTGCCGTTCGGCGGCCCGGCGGGCGATGGCCAGGCCCAGGCCGTGACCCTGGGCGGTTTGCCCGGGAGCGCGGTAAAACGGTTCGCCCAATGACTGCAGGTGCTCGGTGTCGACGCCCGGGCCATGGTCGCGCACGCTGATGACGATGCGCTCGCCGTCGCGCTGGGCGTGCATTTCAATGGGCTGGGCGGGTGGGTTGAAGCGCAGCGCATTGCGCAGCAGGTTGTCCACCGCCCGTTCGACCATATGTGGCCAGCCCTTGAGCTTGAGCACAGGGTCGGTGTGCAACTGCACGTGCTGGTCCGGGGCGCTGAGTTGGGCGTCTTTTTGCAGGGTCTTGAGCAGGGGGTTGAGGTCGATGTCTTCGGCGCTGGCGTTGTCGGCGTCGACCCGCGCCAGTACCAGGATCTCGCTGATCAGGGCTTCGAGGCGATCACATTCGAGGGTCAGGCGCGGCCAGAGTTTTTCCCGTGCCTCGGGCGTGGCCCGTTCCGCCAGGGCCAGGGCGATCCGCAGGCGCGCCAGGGGCGAGCGCAGTTCGTGGGACACATCCCTGAGCAGTTGCCGCTGGCTGCCGATCAGGCTTTGCAGGCGTGCGCCCATGCGATTGAAGTCGGTGGCCAGCACGCCGAACTCATCACGCCGGTTGGCCAGGCGCGCCAGGCTGTTTTGCTGGTACGTGGCCTGGCCCAGGTCGTGGACCGCACCGCGCAGGCGGCTGAGGGGACGGGTGATGGATAGGGTCACCAACAGGCTGAACAGGGTCAGCACCACCAACGCAATCGCTAGGGCGCTCAGCGGCCAGAGCAGGCTGCTGCGATGCCAGGCGTCCAACTCCGGCAGGGCGATGCGGTAGATCAGCAGGTAGGTATCGCCGGTTTTTTCGCTGGTGTACTCGGCCGTCAGGCGGCGCCACGGTAGCCGGCCCTCGTGGCTCTCATGCTGGCGGGCTTCAAAGGCGGCGGCGCGGCGCGGGAAGGTGCCACGTACCATCGGGTCGCCACTCTCATTGAGCACCTGCACATCGACGTGGTACTGGCGTTTGCGCTGTTGCAACAAATCCTGGGCGGCGTCCTCGCCCTGGGTTTCATAGCGCTGGGTCCATTCTTCGGCCAGGTTCTTGAGGCCGGGATGGCGGCTGAGAATCCAGGCATCCTGGTTGAGCATATGCCCAAGCAGGATCGACAGCCCGGCAACCAGGGCGATGGCCAGCCAGAAACTGGCAAAGATGCGCCAGAAGAGTGAACGCACAGGAAACCCTCAAACAGGAAAAGCCCAGCGGCACGGGCCGCTGGGCTGGGAGGTCGCTAGCGCATTATTGCGCTTTTTGCGGTTGTTGCGCTTTCCAGGCCTGGAACTGCTGCCACTCGGCTTGGCGCTCGGCGCGTTTCTTCGCCATGTCGTCGAACTTCTTCTGCTGCTCGGGCTTGAGCAGGGCGCGGATATCGGCTTGGGTTTTCTGCTTGGCGGCGGCCATTTCGTCGTTCATGGCTTTTTGCTCAGCGGCCGGGAGTTTATCCAGGTACTTCTTGACTAGTTGCTGGCGGCCTTCCCGTTGTTCGCCCATCAGCTTGCCGATCTGCTGGCGCTGTTCGCGGGTCAGGTCCAGTTGGCTGAAGGGGCCGCCTTTGCCGCGCATGCCGTGTTCACCGCCGTGGTCCGGGCCACCCATCATGTGGCCTTGCGGGCCGCCCATCGGGCCTTGGCCTTCTGGCATGGCCATGGCGACGGTAGGCAGGGCAGCGGCGAACATCAGAGCGATAAGGGTCTTGCGCATGGTGTTTCTCCTTGTCTCGGTTCCGGTGAGTCCGGATGTGAGTAGATTACGAAGATCAAGGTCAGCGGCGGTCAGGGGAGGGTAAAGCTTGAGTAAAGACAGATTGGGCGGGGGCTTACAAAACCTGTAGGCGCCGGCTTGCCGGCTCCTACAGGAGATGTCAGAGGCTGTAGTAGTAGCCGCGGCTGCGCAGGGCCACGATCCGCGGGCGGCCATCGGCATGGGGGCCGATTTTTTTGCGCAGGTTGCTGACGTGCATGTCCAGGCTGCGGTCATACAGGGTCAGCTTGCGGCCCAGGGCGATTTGCGCCAGTTCCTGCTTGTCCAGGGGCTCGCCCGGTTGGCGCAGCAAGGCTTCCAGCAGGCGGCTTTCGGACAGGGTGAGGGTCAGTTCCTGATGGTCGATGATCACGACGCCACGCACCGGGCTGAAGCACAGGTCGCCCAGTTCGAGCTGGGTCGACACGGCCGTCGGGTGGCTGCGGCGCAACACCGCCCGCAGGCGGGCAGTCAGTTCGCGGGGGTCGCAGGGCTTGGCCAGGTAGTCATCGGCGCCCAGTTCCAGGCCAAGGATCCGGTCCAGGGGCTCGCCCCGGGCCGAGAGCATCAGTACCGGCAGTTCCGGGTGGTCGGCGCGCAATTGCTTGAGCAACTCCAGGCCGCTGCCATCGGGCAGCATCACGTCCAGCACCACGGCCGCCGGAGCGGATTCGGCCAGGACCTTGCGCGCGCTCACGCCGTCATGGCAAGCGCGCACCTGGAAACCTTCCTGGTTCAACCAACTGGTCAGCAGCTCACAGAGCTCCTGGTCATCATCTATCAGTAACAGCTCGCTCATGACTCACTCAATTTAGCCATTGTCGACGGCGTCGATGCCCACCACTGGCGAAGATACCGCACAGCAGGGAAACCAACGCAACTCCCGCACCAATCACGAACCATTGCTGCTGGTCGGTCAGCCAGCGTGGCAGGGCGCTACCTTGCGCGTCCTTGAGTTGCTGGGCCAGGCGCTGATTGTCCTGGCGCAGCCGGCTCAGTTGCGCACTCTCGCGGGCGGCATCGGCAGTTTGCAATTGTTTGCCCAGTTCTTCGCGCAGGCGTTCGCTTTCTTTCAAGCGTTGCTGCAACTCGGTGATCTGGCTGCCGGCACTCAAGGACAGGGGCGTTGAACTGCCGGTGTTCGAGGTTTCTTCAGCCTGGGCCGTAGCCCCGATCATTAACACTGCCAACAGACACAACTGACGTAAGCGCATCGGAACTCCTGATTCCACACGAATATTCAGAACGTTGTCGGCAGGTTGCCGAGAATAATGAGCGATTAGGAGTACGCCGAACCCAATAGGTTCAGCGCCACCCGGATCAAGGCAGGACTTGCTTGAAGGGTTTGATCACGACATCGGCATACACCCCGGCCGCCACATACGGGTCGGCCTTGGCCCAGGCCTGGGCGTCGGCCAGGGAGGCAAACTCGGCCACGATCAGGCTGCCGGTGAAGCCGGCCTCTCCCGGATCATTGCTGTCGACCGCCGGGTGCGGGCCAGCGAGCACGATGCGGCCTTCGGCCTGCAGCCCCTTGAGGCGCTCCACATGGGCCGGACGCGCGGCCAGGCGTTTTTCCAGGGAGTTGGCGACGTCGGTGGCAATGATGGCGTAGAGCATGTCAGTCCTCGGTTTTTGGCGTGGTGGGGTCGGTGTCATGCAGGTGGCGCGACAGGTAGATACCCTGGGCAACCAGGAACACCACGGTCAGGCCCAGGCTGCCGAACACCTTGAAGTCGACCCAGTAGTTCTGGAAGGTAAAGGCCACGAACAGGTTGGCTGCGCCGCAGAACAGGAAAAACCCGATCCAGGCGATGTTCAGGCGGGTCCAGATCGGCTCCGGCAGGTTCAAGGCGTGGCCCATGATGCGCTTGATCAACAGGCGGTCACCTATGAAGTGGCTGCCGAGAAAGGCCAGGGCGAACAGCCAGTTGACCACCGGGGCTTTCCATTTAAGGAAGGTTTCGCTGTGGAAGGCCAGGGTCAGGCCGCCAAAGACCAGGCAGGCGACCAGGGTCAGCCATTGGCTTTTTTCCAGCTTGCGCTGGGAGATGAAGATCGCCCCGTAGACCACCAGGGAGCTGATGATCAGCACCGCCGTGGCACTGTAGATGCCGCCGAACGACAGCTCATGGCCACCCATCTCGAGGACCCGTGGGTCGGTTTTGAACACGATGAAGAACAGCAACAGCGGGATGAAGTCGATGAATTGTTTCACAGTAAGAGCCAGAAGCTGGATGTGGCGGCATAATAACAAACATCCTTGGTAGCGTAAGCGCCAGCTGACTTGAGGTTACACACTCCCGTGAATGTTGATTTGCACTGCCACAGCACGGCCTCCGACGGCGCCCTGGCGCCCGCGGTACTGGTTGCGCGTGCGTTTGAAAAAGGCGTGCGAGTCCTGTCGTTGACCGACCACGACACCCTTGAAGGCCTGGATGAGGCGCGGCTTGCCGCCACGGCGCTGGGCATGCACCTGGTCAATGGCGTCGAATTGTCCTGCACCTGGGGCGGCGCAACCATTCATGTACTGGGCTACGGTTTTGATGTCACCGCCCCGCCGTTGGTGGCGGCCATTGCCAGTTTGCACGATGGCCGCTGGCTGCGGTCCGAAGAAATAAGCCGCAAACTGGCGCTCAAGGGCATGCCCGGTGCCCTGGAGGGCGCCCGTGCCATCCAGCAGGCGCTGGGCGACAGCGGCAATGCGCCGGCCCGTCCGCATTTTGCCGACTGGATGGTGCGCGAAGGGTTCGTCAAGGATCGCGCCGAAGCCTTTCGCAAATGGCTGGGCGCCGGCAAGCTGGGGGATGTCAAGCTGCACTGGCCGACCCTGGAAGACACCGTGGCAACCCTGCGCGCCTCCGGGGCCTGGGTCAGCCTGGCGCATCCCTGGCATTACGACTTTACCCGCAGCAAGCGTCGCAAGCTGATCGGCGACTATATTCAAGCCGGTGGCCACGCCATCGAAGTGGTCAATGGGCATCAACCCGCCGAACAGGTTGGCAGCCTGGCGATTCTTGCCCGTGAATTTGGTCTGCTGGTCAGTGCCGGCAGTGATTTCCATGGCCCAGGCGGCTGGTCGGAGATCGGCGAATACCGCCCGGTCCCGGAAGATCTGCCGCTTTTGTGGGGGCGATTCAAGCATGACCCCATTACCGCCACCGTCTGAACAGGTAGAGAACGTGAGTCAATTTTTCCAGATTCATCCGGAAAACCCGCAAGCGCGGCTGATCAAGCAGGCGGTGGAGATCATTCGTGGCGGCGGGGTGGTGATCTACCCCACGGACTCTTCCTATGCCATCGGTTGCCAGATCGGCGACAAGAACGCCGTGGAGCGGGTAAGACGCCTGCGCGAACTGGACAAGAACCACAACTTCGCGCTGATCTGCAGCGACTTGTCGCAACTGGGGCTGTTCGCCAAGGTCGATACCGGCACCTTCCGCCTGCTCAAGGCCCATACGCCGGGGCCCTACACCTTTATTCTGAATGCCACCCGCGAGGTGCCGCGCCTGCTGCTGCACCCCAAGAAGCGCACGATCGGCCTGCGGGTGCCGGAACACCCCATCGCCCTGGCGCTGCTGGCCGAGCTGGGTGAGCCGCTGATGAGCGTATCGCTGATCATGCCCGGCGACACTGAGCCACTGGAAGATCCCTATGAAATGCGCCAACTCCTGGAAAAGCACGTTGACCTGATCATCGACGGCGGCTACGGCGGCAACAAGGCGTCCACGGTGATCAACCTGGCCGACGGCGAGCCTGAAGTGATCCGCGTGGGCTGTGGCGACCCGGCGCCGTTCAGGGTCGAGGCCTGAATGTCGGCCGTGGAAACCGTCGACAGCCAGGCCGGCGCGCAGCAGGAGCTGCCCTTTGCCATGGTCTATGGCCAGGCGGTCATGGAAATGCCCCTGGACCTGTATATCCCGCCGGATGCCCTGGAAGTGTTCCTTGAGGCCTTTGAAGGCCCGCTGGACTTGCTGCTGTACCTGATCCGCAAGCAGAACATCAATATCCTCGACATCCCGGTGGCGGAAATCACCCGCCAGTACATGGGCTATGTCGAGTTGATGCAGTCGGTGCGCCTGGAGCTGGCCGCCGAATACCTGGTGATGGCCGCGATGCTGGCGGAGATCAAGTCACGGATGCTGCTGCCACGCTCGGAGACGATCGAGGCGGAAGAGGATGACCCCCGCGCTGAACTGATCCGCCGCCTGCAGGAGTACGAGCGTTTCAAGGCCGCCGCCGAAGGTATCGACGGCCTGAGCCGCGTGGGGCGCGACGTGGTGGTGCCCAGGCTGGATGCGCCGGAAGCCCGGGCGCGCAAATTATTGCCAGATGTAAGCCTGGAAGAATTGCTGATGTCCATGGCCGAGGTGCTGCGCCGTGGCGATATGTTTGAAAGCCACCAGGTCAGCCGCGAAGCCTTGTCCACCCGCGAGCGCATGAGCGATGTGCTGGAGCGCCTCAAGGTTGGTGGGTTTGTGCCGTTTGTCGAGCTGTTTACCGCCGAGGAGGGGCGCCTGGGCGTGGTGGTGACCTTTATGGCGGTCCTCGAACTGGTCAAGGAGTCCTTGGTCGAGCTGGTACAGAATGAGCCTTTTGCGGCTATCCACGTGCGGGCGCGAGCCGAATAACGAGCTGAATCGATGAATCTGACTGAACCCCGCGAACTGGCGCCCTTGTTGGAAGCCTTCCTCTTGGCCTCGGGCAAGCCGCAATCGCTGGAACGCCTGTTTGAACTGTTTGAAGAGGCCGAACGCCCGGAACCGCCGGTCTTCAAGAAGGCCCTGGAAATCCTGCGCAAATCCTGTGACGGCCGGGCCTTTGAACTGCGGGAAGTGGCCTCGGGCTACCGCCTGCAAATCCGCGAGAAGTTTTCGCCGTGGGTCGGGCGCTTGTGGGAAGAGCGCCCGCAACGCTATTCCCGGGCGATGCTGGAGACCATGGCGCTGATTGCCTATCGCCAGCCCATCACCCGTGGCGAAATCGAGGATGTGCGCGGCGTGGCGGTCAACAGTCATATCGTCAAGACGCTGTTGGAGCGCGAGTGGATCCGCATCGTCGGCTACCGCGACGTGCCCGGCAAACCGGCGATGTTTGCTACCACCAAGGTGTTTCTCGACCACTTCAACCTGAAAAACCTCGACGACTTGCCGCCACTGGCCGAGCTGCGCGAGATCGAGGCCGAACCGGTGCTCGACTTCGACGATGCCCCGGTGCCCGCCGGCTTGCAGGAACTGGCCGATGCCAGCACCGAACCGGAGGAGCCGAAGGACGAGACCAGTTTCCATACCTTGCTGCTGGAGCTGGACGATATGGAGCAGGGGATCAAGACCGACTTTGATGATTTGCTGCGTGATGGGGCGGTGGCGCCTGAGTCTGAGCCTGAGCTTGAGGTAAACGTGGAAGCGGCCCCCGAGGAGGATATCCTCGGCGTGGCCGCGGCCCGCGAAAAACTGCTGGCCGCCGTCGCCGCCCTGGAACAACCCGAGTTGAGCGAAGAAGAAGCCGAAGCCCGGGCACTGGCCGAAGCCATCGAAAACGAACGCCGCGAATTCGAAGACTGACCCAGAAGCAAATGTGGGAGCGGGCTTGCTCGCGATTGCGGAGTGTCAGCCACTGGATATATGACTGACCTACCGCAATCGCGAGCAAGCCCGCTCCCACATTGGATCTTCTGCACCAGGGAGAATGTATATGAGCTCCACTAAAGACCCCTGCATCAACATCTGTAAATTCAGCGACGATATCTGTGTCGGCTGCGGGCGCAGCAAGCGCGAGATCCGGGCCTGGAAGAAGCTCGACAAGGTCGACAAGCGCGCAGTGCTGGCCGAAGCCGAGCTACGGTTGATCGCCCTGGGGGCCACCGGTCGGCGGAAAAGCAAATGAGCCGGCACATATCGACTAGTCTCTGATGCGCAATGCGCGCCATGCGCGTATGATTCGCGACCCTTTGGCGATGCGTTCGCCCAAGCTCCAGATTTGCATACTCTTCAGGCCACGCCTGAAGCGACACACCGGGAGGTGCTTAAGATGAAAGACCAAGACCAGAACGACAGCCAGGAAATCGGCCCAGCCGGCGAGAAACTGCAAAAAGTCCTCGCCCGTATCGGCGTCGGCTCGCGCCGCGACGTAGAAGCCTGGATCACCCAGAAGCGCATCAAGGTCAATGGCGTCGAAGCCACCCTTGGCCAGCGCGTCGACCTGCATGACGCGATCACCATTGATGGCAAGGTCATCAAGCGTGAAGAGGCCGCCGAGTCGGTGCGCCGCGTGATCATGTACAACAAGCCCGATGGCGAGATCTGCACCCGTGACGACCCGGAAGGCCGTCCAACCGTGTTCGACAAGATGCCCAAGCCTAAAGAAGGCCGTTGGATCAATATCGGCCGCCTGGACATCAACACCACAGGCCTGCTGATGTTCACCACCGACGGTGAACTGGCCAACCGCCTGATGCACCCGTCCTACGAGATGGACCGCGAATACGCCGTGCGTGTACGGGGCGAAGTCGATGACGAGATGATCGAACGCCTCAAGGCCGGCGTGGTGCTGGAAGACGGCCCGGCCAAGTTCACCGATATCAAGCAGGCGCCCGGTGGCGAAGGGTTCAACCACTGGTACCACTGTGTGGTGATGGAAGGGCGTAACCGTGAAGTGCGTCGCCTGTGGGAATCCCAGGGCCTGGTGGTCAGCCGCCTGAAGCGCGTGCGTTTCGGCCCGGTGTTCCTCAACTCCGACCTGCCGATGGGCCGCTGGCGCGAAATGAGCCAGTACGAAGTCGACATCCTCAGTGCTGAAGTAGGCCTGACCCCTGTGGCCATGCCGCAGATGAACGCCAAGAGCAAGGACAAGCTGGAGCGCATGCAGCGTAAATCGTCGCGCCCGGTGGCACGCACCGAACGCGTTGCCCGCACCTTGCGCCCGGCGCTGGATGCACCGGCCACGGGCGGTCGCATTTCCCGCCAGCCGCAGATCGAGGGCGATCGTCGTCCGTCGGCGCCGGCCCGTCAGGATGGCGAACGTGCACCGCGCACCCCGCGTCCGGCCGGTCGTGGCGAGGCACCCACCGGTGGTCGCAGCAACCGTGGCGAGACGGGCCGTGGGGCTCCGCAGACCGATCGTCCAGCCGAAGGCGCCAAGCGCCCAGCCAAGCCCGCGCCGAAAAAGCGCCCAGGGCTGAAGCTGGTCGCGGACGAGCCATCGGGCAAGCGCCGTGGCGCACCGGCGGGTTCCGGCCAGCGTCCGGGGTTTGGGCGTAAGAAGCCTTAAGAGCAGCGGCAAGCTTTAAGCTTCAAGCGGTAAGAAAAAGCGCCAACCCTCGGGTTGGCGTTTTTTTTTGCTTGCAGGCTGTGGGGTGGAGTGTCAGGAATGGCTTCCGTGGTGTAACGATTGTTTTACGATTGAGTCGAGCCTACGCAGGGCATGCTCTCTGTGGAAGCTTTCTGTAAGGAATATCTTCCACTTGGCGAACAATCTCCCCCGCGACCCTCGCGAACGGATCGGGCGGTGTACAATGCGCCGCGTTTTACTGTGACCCCCCTTGCGTATCCACGCAAAAGGCCTTCAAGGCTCGCTGCCTTGTTAATTCCGCCTGGCCATAAGCCGGACGGGTTCGATTTCGTCACAGATAAAAACAAACAGGTGACGCATGACCGTTAGAAAGACGCTGGACTCCTGGTGTTTGCGCTGGGGTTTGATCGGCGCTGCTTGAGCCGGTTTCAAAGCAGCATCGTGTAGTGAACATCATCAAACCTTGCGTGAGACCCTTTTCATGAGTGGACCCAACTCGCATTCAGGCGAACTGAAGCGCGGCCTGAAAAATCGTCATATTCAATTGATCGCCCTCGGTGGCGCGATCGGTACCGGCCTGTTCCTGGGCTCGGCGGGGGTGCTGAAGTCAGCTGGCCCGTCGATGATCCTCGGCTATGCCATCTGCGGTTTCATTGCCTTTATGATCATGCGCCAATTGGGCGAAATGATCGTCGAAGAGCCAGTGGCCGGTTCCTTCAGCCACTTTGCCCACAAGTACTGGGGCGGTTTCGCGGGCTTTTTGTCGGGTTGGAACTGCTGGATCCTCTATATTCTGGTGGGCATGTCGGAGCTGACCGCCGTCGGCAAGTACGTGCACTACTGGTGGCCGGAGATTCCGACCTGGGTCTCGGCGGCAGCGTTTTTTGTGCTGATCAATGTGATCAACCTGGCCAACGTCAAAGTGTTTGGCGAGGCCGAGTTCTGGTTTGCAATTATCAAGGTGGTGGCGATTGTCGGCATGATCGCCCTGGGCAGCTACCTGCTGGTCAGCGGCACCGGCGGGCCACAGGCGTCGGTGAGCAACCTGTGGGAACACGGCGGGTTCTTCCCCCATGGCGTCGGCGGCCTGGTGATGGCCATGGCGATCATCATGTTCTCGTTTGGCGGCCTGGAAATGCTCGGTTTTACCGCCGCCGAGGCGGACCAGCCACGCACCGTGATCCCCAAGGCGATCAATCAGGTGATCTACCGCATCCTGATTTTCTACATCGGCGCCTTGGTGGTGTTGCTGTCGCTGACGCCATGGGACAGCCTGCTGGTGACCTTGAACGCCTCGGGCGATGCCTACAGCGGTAGCCCGTTCGTGCAGGTGTTCTCGATGCTGGGCAGCAACACTGCCGCGCATATCCTCAACTTCGTGGTGCTGACGGCGGCGCTGTCGGTGTACAACAGCGGCACCTACTGCAACAGCCGCATGCTGCTGGGCATGGCCGAGCAGGGCGACGCGCCGGCGGCCTTGGCGAAGATCGACAAGCGCGGCGTGCCCGTGCGCTCGATCCTGGCCTCGGCGGCCGTCACCCTGGTGGCGGTGTTGATGAACTACTGGATCCCGCAGCACGCCCTGGAACTGCTGATGTCCCTGGTGGTGGCCACGTTGGTGATCAACTGGGCGATGATCAGCTTCTCGCATTTCAAGTTCCGCCAGCACATGAACCGCACCGGCCAGGTGCCGTTGTTCAAGGCGCTGTGGTACCCCTACGGCAATTACGTGTGTCTGGCGTTCGTGGTGTTTATCCTGGGGGTCATGTTGCTGATTCCGGGGATCCAGGTCTCGGTGTACGCGATTCCGGTCTGGGTGGTCTTTATGTGGGTGTGCTATGTGCTCAAGAACAAGCGCAAGGCGCTGGCCGACGTGAGTGCTGTATCCTCGCTGAACAACTAGCCCACACTGTAGGAGCCGGCTTGCCGGCCCCTGCAACCCACGGACCCGCTTTCCATGTTGGTGATCTCCAGTAACGTGCACCTGCCCGATGCCGAAATCGAGTTGACGGCCATCCGCGCCCAGGGCGCAGGCGGGCAGAACGTCAACAAGGTCTCCAGCGCCGTGCACTTGCGCTTTGATATCGGCGCTTCGTCGTTGCCGCCGTTCTACAAGGAACGCTTGCTGGCACTGCGTGACAGCCGCATTACCAGCGAAGGCGTGCTGATCCTCAAGGCCCAGCAATATCGGACCCAGGAACAGAACCGCGCCGATGCCCTGGAGCGCCTGGTGGAGTTGATCCTCAGTGCGACCAAGGTCGAGAAAAAACGCCGCCCCACCAAACCCACCCTGGGCTCGAAAAAGCGGCGCCTGGAATCCAAGACCAAGCGCGGCAGCATCAAGGCCGGGCGCGGCAAGGTGGATTTCTAGCCGGCGTTACGGGCGTCGCGGTACTTGGGCGCCTGGCGGTACAGGTACAGGCTCAGCAGCAGCCCGGCGCAGGCCGCCAGCGCGGCAAACAGAAAGATCGAGGCAAAGCCGAAACCCGCCGCAATCGCCCCTGCCAATGGCCCGGTGATCCCCAATGACAAGTCGATAAACAACGAATAGGCCCCCACCGCCGCGCCACGGCTGGAGGCGGGCACCAGGTTGACCGCTTCAACCCCCAGCGCCGGAAACACCAGGGAAAACCCGAAGCCGCTCAAGGCCGCGCCCGCCAGGGCCAGCTCGGCACTTGGCGCCATCCACAACAGCAACAGGCCAAGGGTTTCCACCGACAGGCAGGCAATCGCCACGCGAAACCCGCCGATGCGGTTGATCAGGTTGCCGAACAGCAACCGCGCCCCGATAAAGCTGGCGCCGAACAGGCTCAGGCACAGCACCGCGTTATCCCAGTGCTGGGTCGCGTAATACAGGGTGATAAACGTGGCGATGGTGCCAAAGCCAATGGAGCCCAGGGCCAGCCCACAGCCGTGGGGCAGCACGCGGCCGAGCACATGCATGAAGGGCAGGCGCTCGCCGACCACGATGGGCGCCGCGACTTTGGGCCAGGCCAGCAGCAAGCCCAGTACTGCCAGGGCAATGATGCTTACACCCATGCTCCACAGCCCGAACCGGCTGACCAGCAGCACCCCCAGCGGTGCGCCAATCGCCAGGGCACCGTAGCTGGCGATACCGTTCCAGGAGATGACCTTGGCGGTATTCGCCGCGCCGACCCGGCCAATGCCCCAGCCAATGGAGCCCGATCCCACCAGGCTTTCGGCACTGCCCAGCACCAGCCGGCCAATCAGCAGGCTGGCCAGGCTCAGAGCCGGCAGATGGGTCAGGGCGGCGGATGCCAGCATGAACACCCCGCTCAAGCCGCAACCGGCCAGGCCGTACATCACCGCGCGCTTGCTGCCGCGGTTATCGATGATGCGCCCGGCATAGGGCCGGCTCAGCAGGGTGGCCAGGTACTGCACGCTGATCACCAGGCCCGCGATCACGGCGCCAAAGCCCAGGTCGCTGTGGACATAGCCCGGCAAGACGGCCAGGGGAATGCCGATATTCAGGTAGCCGATAAAGGTAAACAGCACGATGGAGACGACTTGCAGCGTGACCGCCATGGGGCGCTGGGTATCTGGCATGGGAAAGGTCCACTGGCGCGGCAGGAAAAGATAGGCTGCTTATGATACCGGTGCTTTGGTGCGCGCAGGGCCTAAAACCTGACGCCATCGCCGGCGAGCCGGCCTCTACAGTGGGGCTGGGTTAAGCATGCGCGTGGTCACCAGCGCGGCCAGGGCATTTTCCTGGGTGCCGAAGCGCTTGAGCAGCAGCGCCTGTTTTTCCGGGCTGAGGCGGCTCCACACGTCGACCATTTGCAGGGCGGCGCCGAGTAACGCTTCGTCGGGGGGATTGCGGGGGGTATCGGGCATGTTGCGTGTCTCGTGATTCAGGCGGTGTGGAAAGCGCGCAATGTCACGCTTTCCACACGGTCTGGGTGTTGCGGTCAGTCTTCGCTATCGCTCTCGACCGGTGTTGCCTGTGCCGGTGCTGGCTTGTCGCTGCTGGCCTGTTGCGGGGTTGGCTGCTCGGTCTCGTGCAGGCTTGGGAAGGGGAGATTAGGGATCTCGTGCATCGTCGTCGCTCCTCGCAAGGTCTGTTGTGCAATTGCAGGTGTGCCGCGCTTTTCACAAAGCCTGGGCAGGATACAGCACTGCAAATGACAAAAAGACTTTTATCTCGCCAAATGCCTGAACCTTTCTCGGCAAGGCGCAAGTGACAAGAGGTCACACGCCGGCCTGGCTTGTCGCTGGGGTCAGAACGGCACCTTGCCCAGAATCATGTCGCGGTACATCACGAAATCCCCCAGCAGGCTGTAGAACGGATGCTGGAATGTTGCCGGGCGGTTCTTTTCAAAGAAGAAGTGCCCGACCCAGGCAAAGCTGTAGCCGGCCACCGGCAGGACCCACAGTAGCCACCAGGCGCCCTTGCCGATGGCGAACGCGAGAATAAAAATCACCAGGCTGGTGCCGATAAAATGCAACCGTCGGCAGGTACTGTTGCCGTGCTCGCTCAGGTAATACGGATAGAACTCGGCGAAGCTATTGAATTGCCTGGTATTTTCCATGGCGGCTGGCCCTCTGGTGGTGGTGGTGCCCGGCGGGTGTTCGGCGGGGAGCTTATTTGAGTCTAGAGTCATCACTGGCAAGGGCCAGTGACAATAGACGCCACTTTAGTATCCTTGGGTTCCAGGCTGCGGTTTCAGCCGTCCCTTCATAGACAGCGTGCAAGAAAACGCCATGAACGAACGAACGACTTCTGCAAGCTGGGCGATGGGGATAGTCAAGGCGCTGGAGCTCGATGGCCTGGATTGCCGCGCCCTGTTCAAACAGTTGGGCCTGGATTACAGCGCCCTGGATGACCCCGATGCGCGTTTCCCCCAGGACGCCATGACCCGGCTCTGGCAGCGGGCGGTGGAGGTGTCGGGCAATCCGGCCATCGGCCTGAACATGGGCAAGGTGGTGCGCCCGGCGTCGTTCCATGTGGCCGGGTATGCCTTGATGTCCAGCAGCACCCTGGCCGAAGGCTTTGCCCGGCTGGTGCGCTACCAGCGGATCATCGCCGAAAGTGCCGACCTGAGTTTTTGCCTGCTGCCCGAAGGCTACGCCCTGATCCTCACGGTCCACGGCGACCACTTGCCGCCGACCCGGCAAAGCGCCGAGGCCTCGCTGGCCTGTGCCCTGGCGTTATGTGGCTGGCTGACCGGACGCACGTTGCAGCCGCGCAAGGTGTTGGTGCAGGGGGATCAGCCGGTGGACCTGGAACCCTATAAGCAGGCCTTTCATGCGCCGCTGGTGTTCAATGCGCCGTATGACGCGCTGATCTTCGAGCGCGCCGATATGGAAGCGCCGCTGCCCACCGCCAATGAAGCGATGGCGCTGCTGCACGATCGGTTTGCCGGGGAATACCTGGCCAGGTTCTCCGAGAGCCGGGTGACCCACAAGGCCCGCCAGGTGCTGTGCCGGCTGTTGCCCCAGGGCGAGCCCAAGCGTGAGGTGGTGGCGCAGACGTTGCACTTGTCCCAGCGCACCTTGCAGCGCCGCTTGCAGGAGGAGGGCACCAGCTTCCAGACCTTGCTCGACGACACCCGCCGCGAACTGGCCGAACAGTACCTGGCGCAGCCGAGCATGACCCTGTTGGAAATTGCCTACCTGTTGGGGTTTGCCGACCCGAGCAACTTCTTCCGCGCCTTTCGCCGCTGGTTCGATGCCACGCCCGGCGAATACCGGGCGCGGTTGCTGGAGGCGTCGGCGAGTGTCAGTGCCGCCAGAACGCCGGAATGCACAGCACAAACACCGTAATGATCTCCAGCCGGCCCAGCAGCATGCCCAGGGACAGGATCCACTTGGCGGCGTCCGGCAGGGTCGCGAAGTTGCCGGCCGGGCCGATGGTCTCGCCCAGCCCCGGGCCCACGCCGGAGACGGTACTGGCCGCGCCGGTCAAGGCGGTCATCCAGTCCACGCCCAGCAGTGACAGGGCCAGGGCGATGGTGCAGATGGTGATGGCAAAGAAGAATGAGAACGTCAGGATCGAGCGTACGATCTCTTCGTCCAGGCGATGACCGTTGTATTTCTGCTTGATCACCGCCCTGGGGTGAATCAACTGGTTCAAGTTGGCCTTGAGCAGGATATAGGCGACCTGGAAGCGAAAGATCTTGATCCCGCCGGCGGTGGAGCCCGAGCAACCGCCGACAAAGCCCAGGTAGAAGAACAGCATCAGCGAGAAATTGCCCCACAGGCTGTAGTCGCCCAGGGCAAAGCCGGTGGTGGTCACCACGGACGTGACGTTCAGCGCCACATGGCGCAGCGCATCCAGCCAGTGCAGGTTGGTGGTCCACCAGTACCAGGTGCCGAGTACGATCCAGGTCACCAGCAGCATTCCGAGCAGGCCTTGTACCTGCTGGTCCTTGATCAGCGCCTTGCGGTTGCCGCGCATCGTGGCGACATACAGGGCAAACGGCAGGCTGCCGAGGATCATCACCACCACGGCTACCCAGTGCACCGCCGGTTGTTTCCAGTGGGCCAGGGACTCATCGGAAGTGGAGAACCCCCCGGTGGAAATGGCCGACATCGCGTGGTTGATCGCATCGAACAGGCCCATGCCGGCCCACCAGAACCCCAGGCTGCCGAGGATGGTGATGCCGACATAGGCCGCCACGATCAGGCGCGCCACCATGTGCGAGCGCGGCATGACCTTCTCGGAGCGATCCGAGGATTCGGTCTGGAACAGGCGCATGCCACCGATGCGCAGCAGCGGCAGGATCGCCACCGCCATGCCGATAAAACCGATGCCGCCGAGCCAGTGCAGCATTGAGCGCCACATCAGGATGCCCGGGGACATGGTGTCCAGGCCACTGAGCACGGTGGCGCCAGTGGCGGTGATGCCGGACATGCTTTCAAAGAACGAGTCGGTATAGCTGATGTGCTGGGTCAGCAGAAACGGCAGTGCGGCAAAGATACACACCACCACCCAACTGCTGACGGTCAGCAGGTACATGTCCCGGGGGCGCAGTTGCACCTGTGCCGGGCGCCCGGGAATCACCAGGGCCAGGCCGGCAATAAAAGTGATCAGGCTCGCCCAGAGAAAGGACGGCAGGTCGCTGGTGCGTTCGTAAAACACCAGGGTGGCCATGGGCACGACCATGGCGACCGCGAGGGTAATCAGGAAGATGCCGATGATGAAACCAATGATCCGCAGGGTCGGCATTGCCATGTATTGCGCTCGGGTGATAGTCGGAGGCGCCATTCTACCTACGGGGCAGGGCTTGTAAACCGGGGGCTGCAAAGGGCGTGCGGATCTGATGTAGGACTTGGCTTAATGGGGAGCCAGCTCCCACATGGGTTTTGTGGTGAGTACAAAAAAGGCGACCCGAAGGCCGCCTCATTCAAACCGTGCGGATCAGAACTCGTGATCAGCGCTGTCCGGGTTCAGGTTGCCGATGCCCAGCTTGCCGGCCGCTTGCTCGATGGAGCCGGTCTGCTTGACCAGGGCGGCGATGGCGTCGCGCACGATCTGGTTGCCGGCGGTGTTGCCGGCGGCGATCAACTGGTCGTAGTGCTCACCCTTGTTGGCGTGGTCGACCATGACCTGGATCTTCGCTTCGGTAGCCGCCAGGTCAGCCTTGAGGGCTTCATCGGCAGCCGGGTCGACCTTGGCCACCAGGGACGACAAGCTGGCGCCGGTCAGCTGGGTGCCATCGGTGCGGGTGTATTGGCCCAGGTAGACGTTGCGGATGCCCTTGGCGTCGTAGAACTGCGAGTTGTGGGTGTTGTCGCTGAAGCAGTCGTGCTCGTCTTCCGGCGAGTTGGCTTCCAGGGACACCTTCATGCGCTCGCCCGCCAGTTCACCCAGGGACAGGCTGCCCATGCCGAACAGCATCTTGCGCAAGCCGTCGGTCGCTGGTTCTGCTTGCAGGGTGGCGCGGTAGTTGTCTTCGACGTTGGGTTTCCAGTTGCCGACCATTTCCTCAAGGTCGCTGACCAGCAGTTGGGTCACGGCGCGCAGGTAGGTGCGGCGACGCTCGTTATGCCCGCCGGTGGCGCCGTCGCCCTGCAGGTAGTCCGACGCTGGACGGTTGCCGGCGCCAGGGCCGGTGCCGTTCAGGTCCTGGCCCCACAGCAAAAATTCGATGGCGTGGTAGCCGGTGGCGACGTTGGCCTCGGAGCCGCCCAGCTCATTGAGGCTGGCGAGTTTTTCCGGGGTGATTTCCTTGACGTCGATCTTGTCTTCGCCGACCTGGATCTGGGTGTTGGCGATGATATTGGCGGTGGCGCCCGGGTTGCCGAGGGCGTGTTCGTAGGATTTGTCGACATAGTCGATCAGGCCTTCGTCCAGTGGCCAGGCGTTCACCTGACCTTCCCAATCGTCAATGATGGTGTTGCCGAAGCGGAACACTTCGCTCTGCAGGTACGGTACGCGCGCGGCGATCCAGGCGGTACGGGCGGCCTTCAGGGTCTGGTCGTTGGGGTTGGCGAGGAAGGTGTCGATCGCGGTCTGCAGGGTTTTTGCGGTGGCCTCGGCGTCGCTGTACACCGCGTACACGAGGTCTGCGTAATGCGCGACGACCGCCTTGGCGGCCGCCTCGTCAACCTGGCCGGCGGTAGCGCCAGCCGCTGGAGCGGCCGTGCTGGCAGCTGGCGTCGGCGCCTGGGGAGCGGCGGCCTTGTCTTTACCCTCGCCGCAGCCGGCGAGAGAAATGGCAATGGCCAGCAGACTGGCGGTGGCCAGGGGCATACGAATCATGGCGAACATCCTGCTTCGGTAGTGGATCGGGGCGCAATGCGGCGCGCAAAACTGCAACATAATGCGAAAGATTTGCATTTTCTGTAAAGGGTTAACGCCGTAAAAATTTAATAGGCCAGCCCCGGCCGCCCAAGGCCGCGCCCTGGGTGGCCAGCATGGGCCTAGAGGATCGCCGCGTTATTGCGTTCGGCCTGCTTGAGGTAGGCCGCCAGCTCGCGCGCCGGCAGGGGTTTGCTGTAGTGGTAGCCCTGACCTTCGTGGCAGCCTTCGCTGATGATGTAGGCCTCCTGCTCAGGCGTCTCCACGCCTTCGGCGATCACTTGCATGCCCAGGCTTTTGCCCAGCTGGATGATCGCCCGCACGATGGTGGCATCGTCATCGTCATCCAGTAGGTCCTGGACAAAGCTCTTGTCGATCTTGATTTTGTCCAGGGGCAGGCTTTTCAGATAGCTCAGGGAGGAGTAGCCGGTACCGAAGTCATCGATGGCAATCAGCGCGCCGGAGCGGCGCAGGCTCAACAGGTGCTGGGCGGCGGTGCTGATGTCTTCCATCAGGCCGGTCTCGGTCACTTCCAGCTCCAGGCTGCGCGGCGGCAGGCGATAGATCTGCAGCAGGTTGTTGACCACCCGCGGCAGCTCGGCGTGGTGCAGTTGCACCGTGGACAGGTTGACCGCCATGCGCAGCTCGGTAAACCCCAGGTCATGCCATTCGCGCAGTTGCCGGCAGGCCTGGTCCAGCACCCATTCGCCAATGGGGATGATGGTGCCGTTCTGTTCTGCCAGGGGGATAAACAGATCGGGCGGCACCAGGCCGTGTTCCGGGTGTTGCCAGCGGATCAGCGCCTCGACACCGACCACGCGATGATCGAGATAGCTGATCTGCGGTTGGTACACCAAGTGAAACTGGTTGCGGCTCAAGGCGTCGCGCAGGTCTTTTTCCAGCTCGCGGCGGCGGCGCATCTCGCTGTCGACACTGGCGATATAGAACTGGTAGCGATTGCGCGAGCGGCTCTTGGCCAGGGTCATGGTCTGCTCGGCCTTTTGCAGCAGCTTCTCGGTGCTGTCGCCGTCTTCGGGGAACAAGGTGATACCGATGGTGGCGCGCAGGCGGATCTGTTCGTGGTCGAGGGCGAACTCGGCTTCCAGGTCATCGAGGATGCTTTGGGCCAACTCGGCGGCTTCGTAGGGTTGCTCGATATCGGCCTGGACCAGGGCGAACTGGTCGCCGCCCAGGCGCGCCAGGGCCCCGAGCCGGCCACTGTGGGCCCGCAGGCGGTCGGCCAGGGCCAGCAGCAATTGGTCGCCGGCCTGGTAAGTGAATTGCTCGTTGACGCTCTTGAAGTCATCCAGCCCCACGCACAACACCGCGACCCGGCGTTGACGGCGCCCGGCGTCGGTCAGGATCTTGTCCAGTTGCTCCTGCAGTTTCTGGCGGTTGGGCAGGCCGGTGAGAAAGTCGTACTGGGCCATGCGCAGCAGGCTGTTTTCCGCTTCATGGCGCAGGTGGGTGTTGCGTTCGATCGAGGCCAGCAGCTGGTTGGCGGTGTTGATCCACAGCCCCAGTTCGTTTTTTTCGTGGCCCTTGAGTTGCGGGATCTTGTGCTCGCTGGGACGGTCGGGGTTGATCGAGCTCAGGTGGCTGATGATCCGCGACAGCGGCTTGGTCAGCAGCCAGTGATAGACCAGGTACAACACCAGGCCCATGGCCAGGGCGCGCAGCACCCCGGAGATAAAGATGATCACCGAGTTGACGATAAAACCCTGGCCATAGGTGGCGGTGTCGAGGGTGATGCTCAGGTCGCCGTAATACTCGCTATAAGGCCCGCGCCCTACCAGCGGGATGGTGAAGGTGCGTTCCCGGCCCAGGATGACGTCCGTCAGCCAGCGGCTGGGGGAGTGCTGCAAATCCCGGCTCTTCTCGGCGAGCATCGGCTCGTTGGGATGGCCAATGGAGGCCATGCGTACCGCATCATCCTGAAACAGGCCCTCGATGACCTGCATGCCCATTTCGCGATCCAGGCTATAGACGGCCTGGGTCGAGGGGTCGCGAAACATATCGAGGATGCGCTGGGCATCGCCGGCCACCGCCTGGCGTGTCTTGTAGGCATCAAAGACGATCTGCGCCACGCTCAGTGCCACGCCCACTATCAGTGCCGACAGCAGCACCACCCGGAGCAACTTCACCGACAAGCTGTTTTTGAGTTCCAGCTTCAAAGGGTCATTCCTTGTTCCATGCGGGTAGCCTCAATATGCCATGAGTATTGGCAATCCCGTGGTGGCAGTCAAAGGAACATTGCGGCTTGTGGCGTCTGGAGGCTGTCGGATGGAGCCGGATAGGGCGGGAGGCGGATCATTCCGCCGCCCTTTTACAGTGTTGGCGGGAGCGCGGCCGTATGACTTTTCAGCCTCCCGGGTGGGGGCATCGATTGTTCTAGTGATTATAAGTAAAGCTCGTCGTTGTTTGCTGGTGGACCTGTGCGGCTACTTTTTCGTGCTGGTGATTCTTGCACTCGTCTGACTCATCTGATCCATCACCCTTTATCTTATCCGCCACTGCTCCCGCTACCGCGCCCACAAGTTGTCCTATCCCTGGCAAGGCGCTTGTGGCCATCCCCATCATCCCAGTGATCATGCTGAGCATAGTTGATACTCCTGAAAAAAATATGAGGGAGTTATTTCCGCTCCTATGTTTCGTGGTCAACTCTTGTCTATGAGTTCCGTTGTTGCTGGGGCGTTTTTATTGTCAAACAATCAAAAAAGCCCGGCAATCGCCGGGCTCTTTTTACTGCAAGGGTTACTTACGCAGTGAAGGTCTTGCCTTCAAACTGCTCGGCAACGAACTTCCAGTTGACCAGGTTCCAGAACGCTTCCACATACTTTGGACGCACGTTGCGGTAGTCGATGTAGTAGGCGTGTTCCCAGACGTCGCAGGTCAGCAGCGGGGTGTCGCCGCTGGTCAGCGGGTTGCCGGCGCCGATGGTGCTGGCCAGGGCCAGGGAACCGTCAGCCTTTTTCACCAGCCAGCCCCAACCGGAACCGAAGGTGCCGACCGACGTCTTGGTGAACTCTTCCTTGAACTTGTCGAACGAACCGAACGCGGCATTGATGGCTTCAGCCAGTGCGCCGGTCGGTTGACCGCCGGCGTTTGGCGCCAGGCAGTTCCAGTAGAAGGTGTGGTTCCAGACCTGGGCAGCGTTGTTGAAGATGCCACCCGAAGAGGACTTGACGATCTCTTCCAGGGTCTTGCCTTCAAACTCGGTGCCAGGCACCAGGTTGTTCAGGTTCACGACATAGGTGTTGTGGTGCTTGTCGTGGTGGTATTCCAAGGTTTCCTTGGAAATGTGCGGCTGCAGGGCATCGTGTGCATACGGCAGCGGCGGCAATTCGAAAGCCATGATAATTCTCCTAATCAGGTCAGTTGCGGTGAGCGCAAGGCCGATCACGGGCGGCCAAACAAGCGCCGGGGAGTTTGTACTCTTTGCGGCGCAGGGTCTGGATCATAGCACCGGGGGTGCGGCAAAACCACGCAACAACTGTGTGGAATAGAGGTTCCAGAGCGTTTTGGAATAATCCTCAGGCGCTGATCAATTGATAGGCCACACTGAACATCATCACCGCCACCAGCAGGTCCAGCAGGCGCCAGGTGGCCGGGCGTGCCAGCCACGGGGCCAGCCATGCCGCGCCCAGGGCCAGGGCGGAAAACCACAGCAACGAAGCGCTGGCGGCGCCTGCCACATAGGCCCCCGGTTCGGTTTGCTGGGCGCCCAGGGAGCCGATCAGCAAGACGGTGTCCAGGTACACGTGGGGGTTGAGCAGGGTCACGGCCAGGGCGCTGAGCATCACCGCGCGTAAGGAACGGACCTTTTGCCCTGCGCCTTGCCCCAGGCTTTGCCGCGAACAGGCCCGGCGCAGGGCCAGGGCGCCGTACCACAGCAGGAACGCCGCCCCGCCCCAACGTGCAATCGCCAGCAGCACAGGGTTATGCGCCAGCACCGTCGCCAGGCCAAACACCCCGGCGGCCACCAGCAGCGCATCGCACACCACGCACAGGGCCGCCACCGGCAGGTGATGTTCGCGGCGCAAGCTCTGTGCCAATACAAATGCGTTTTGCGTACCGATGGCCATGATCAGCCCCAGGGCCACCAGCAGGCCGTTTACATAACTCTGCCACATAGGATTTACTCCGCGCCCGCTGCCAGTTGTTGCAACACGTGCATTGCACGCTGCGCATCGTTACGGCCGACAAACAGGTGGTCGTGGTAGTAGCCGGCGACCACATTGCAACTGATCCCGGCACGTCCCAGGGCGCTGGCGAAGGCGGCGGTCAGGCCGACGGCTTCCAGGGCCGAATGCACATTCAAGGTGATCCACGCCGCCACATACTCGAAGGCCAGACCGGCCTGCTCGGCCTGTTGGCGCTCGACAATCACCGTCAGCCCTTCCTGTTCGCGAAAACTGCCGATCACCTCGCAATCGGGCAGGCGGTTGTCGGCCAGGGTGCAGAACACATAGTCGCCGGTATTGAGCTGTGGGCTCATGCTGCGCAGCAGGGTTGCCAGGGCGGTTTCGCCAGCCATTGGGGGATCCTTGAAAGAAGAGAGGCGCGGGATGCTGGCCATTCTCCGGTCTGGCGCTGTATAAGAAAAACCAATATTGCTCATCGCTCATTAGGAAAACTGATGTTCGACTATAAATTGCTCTCTGCCCTGGCGGCGGTGGTGGAACAGGCCGGTTTCGAGCGCGGCGCCCAGGTGCTGGGGGTGTCGCAATCGGCCATCTCCCAGCGCATCAAGTTGCTTGAAGCGCGCATCGGCCAGCCGGTACTGGTACGCGCGACGCCGCCGACCCCCACGGAAATCGGCCGGCGCCTGCTCAACCATGTGCAACAGGTGCGCCTGCTGGAGCGCGATCTGCAAAGCCAGGTGCCAGCCCTGGACGAAGAGGGCATGCCCGAACGCCTGCGGATTGCCATCAATGCCGACAGCCTGGCTACGTGGTGGGCGCAGGCGGTGGGGGACTTTTGCGCCGAGCAACATTTGTTGCTGGACCTGGTGGTGGAAGACCAGACCGTCGGCCTCAAGCGCATGCGCGCCGGCGAAGTGGCGGCCTGCGTCTGCGCCAGCGAGCGTCCGGTGGCCGGTGCCCGCAGCCTGCTGCTGGGGGCCATGCGCTATCGGGCGCTGGCCAGCCCGGCGTTTATCGCCCGGCACTTTCCCGGCGGGGTGCGTGCCGATCAACTGGCACGGACCCCGGCGCTGGTATTTGGCCCGGATGATTTTTTGCAACATCGCTACCTCGCCTCCCTGGGTGTGGACGGCGGTTTCGAGCACCATTTATGCCCGTCTTCCGAAGGTTTTATCCGCCTGACCGAGGCCGGCCTGGGGTGGGGGCTGGTGCCGGAGTTGCAGGTGCGTGAGCAATTGCAACGGGGCGTGCTGGTGGAGTTATTGCCAGATAAACCCATTGATGTGCCGTTGTACTGGCATCATTGGCGCAGTGGTGGGCAATTGCTCGGCTTGCTGACCGAGCATCTGGCACGGGCAACCGGCCAATGGCTGGTGCCGTTGGAGTGACTGTCGGCGTCAACGCAACTGCGATGAAAAATGAAAGAACACGGGGTAACACATGAAAATTCTGGTCACCGGCGCAAGCGGCTTTATTGGCGGGCGCTTTGCGCGTTTCGCCCTGGAGCAGGGCCTGGACGTGCGGGTCAACGGGCGGCGGGCCGAGGGCGTCGAGCACCTGGTACGGCGTGGCGCTGAATTTATCCAGGGTGACTTGAATGACCCAGACCTGGTGCGCGACCTGTGCCGCGACGTCGAAGCCGTGGTCCATTGTGCCGGCGCCGTAGGGGTGTGGGGGCGTTACCAGGACTTCTACCAGGGCAATGTGCAGGTCACCGAAAACGTGGTCGAAGCCTGCCTCAAGCAACGGGTCGGGCGCCTGGTGCACTTGTCGTCACCGTCGATCTATTTCGATGGCCGCGATCACCTGGGGCTGACCGAAGAGCAAGTGCCCAAGCGTTTCAAGCACCCCTATGCGGCCACCAAGTACCTGGCTGAGCAAAAAGTTTTCGGCGCCCAGGAGTTCGGCCTTGAAGTGCTGGCCCTGCGCCCGCGCTTTGTCACCGGTGCCGGGGATATGAGCATCTTCCCGCGCCTGTTGAACATGCAGCGCAAGAAGCGCCTGGCCATCGTCGGTGATGGCCTGAACAAGGTCGATTTCACCAGCGTGCACAACCTCAACGAGGTCCTGCTCAGCAGCCTGCTGGCCACCGGCTCGGCGCTGGGCAAGGCCTATAACATCAGTAACGGCACGCCGGTGCCAGTGTGGGACGTGGTCAACTACGTGATGCGCCAGATGGAAATGCCCCAGGTCACGCGTTACCGTTCCTACGGTTTGTCCTACAGCATCGCGGCACTCAATGAAGCCTGTTGCGCGATGTGGCCGGGGCGCCCGGAACCGTCGCTGTCACGCCTGGGGATGCAGGTGATGAACAAGGACTTCACCCTGGATATCAGTCGCGCACGGCACTACCTCGACTACCAGCCCAAGGTCAGCCTGTGGACGGCCCTCGATGAGTTTTGCCATTGGTGGAAAGTTCAGGCGTCGGGTGCCCAGTAGCGTCGGTAACACCGGGACGCGATTTTTAGATTGCAGGTCGACCAAGGCTCCGGGCCAGAGGTTTATACTCCCGCAGCTTGGCTTTTTATGTGGCTATTTCAAGGTTGATTCATGCGTAACGACAGTAAAGACGACTTCGACAATGTACCGAGCCTGCGGGCCGATGTTGGCGACGACGATGATTTTGTGCCGACAGCGGCCACGTCCATACGCTCGCGCCCGGCGCCGGTGGTCAAGGTCAAGAGTGCCAGTACCGGGCCGTTGTGGGCCCTGGTCGGCGCGCTGCTGTTTGCCTTCGTGGGGCTGGCCTGGTGGAGTTTCCAGCAGATCTCCCTGATGGGGCAGCAACTGGTGGCGACCCAGGAAAGCTTTGCGCGCATCAGCGAGGAGGCCGCCGGCCGCTTGCAGGACATTTCCGGCAAGGTGGTGGCCAGTGAGGCCAACGTCAATACCGGCAGTGAAGCGCTGAAGCTGCAGATCAAGCAGCTGGAAAGCCAATTGCTGGAGCAGGGCAAGCAGCAATTGGGCGTGGCGGGCCAGGCCACCGACCTGGACAAGCGCCTGGCGCAGATGAGTGCCAGTACCACGGACCTGACCACCGCCAATACCCGGTTGCAGGCCCAAGTGCAAACGTTGGCCACCGAACTGACGGCCCTCAAGGCCGCGCAGGCCGAAGCCGCCAAGTTGAATGCCGACGTCAAGGAGCTGGGCACGGAGGTAGCCGCCTTGAAGAAGCAGGGCAATCCGGCCACGGCCATTGCCCGCCTGGAGCAGGACTTGCTGGTGATCAAGAGCGAGCTGGACAACCGCACCGCCACCGAAGGGCCGTCGAATAAAGAGTTCGACGTGTTCCGCATCCAGACCACCCGCAACATCACGACCTTGCAGACCCAGATGCAGAACCTGCAACGGGAAGTGAGCGCGCCGGCCAGGGTCGCGCCCCTGGGCCAGTAACCCCATTGTGATGGTCGGCGCCGGCAAACCGGCGCCGACAAATGTCACAACCTGGTGACATTTCCTCGCCCTTTCGTTACCTGCCCGTTCCCGGCCCTTGTTTAGACTGCGGTCATCCCACAAAAACAAAAAGGGCCACCCATGACCATGCAACCACTGCCTGCCAGCAGTTGGCTGAACGCACCTGCCCATCATGCCTGGCTCGCCGCCGAAGGCCAGCGCCTGCTGGGCTTTGCCAAGGCCTCCCGGCTGCCTGAAGGCTTCGGCAACCTCGACGACCAGGGCTACCTGCCCAGCGATACCCACGCCGAAACCATGAACACCGCGCGCATGACCCACAGCTTCGCCATGGCCCACGCCCAAGGCCTGCCGGGGTATGCCGGGCTCGTCGAGCACGGTGTGGCCAGCCTCAGTGGCCCGCTGCGCGACGCCGAGCATGGCGGTTGGTTTGCCGCCCCTGGTGCGCGTGACGGCAACACGGGCAAGGCCGCCTACCTGCATGCCTTTGTCGCCCTGGCCGCCAGTTCGGCGGTGGTGGCGGGGGCCCCTGGGGCACAAGCCTTGCTGGCGGACGCCATCCAGATCATCGACCAGTATTTCTGGAGCGAGGAGGAGGGTGCCATGCTTGAATCCTTCGCCCGGGACTGGAGCGGCGAAGAAGCCTATCGCGGTGCCAACAGCAACATGCACGCCACTGAGGCTTTTCTCGCTCTGGCCGATGTCACCGGTGACACACGCTGGCTGGGCCGGGCGCTGCGCATTGTCGAGCGGGTGATCCATCAGCACGCCGGCGCCAATGAATTTATGGTAATCGAGCATTTCGACCGCTACTGGCAGCCCGTGCACCGTTACAACGAAGACAACCCGGCCGATGGCTTTCGCCCCTATGGCATCACCCCGGGCCACGGTTTTGAATGGGCGCGCCTGGTGCTGCACCTTGAAGCCGCGCGCCAGCAGGCGGGGCTCATCACCCCCGAGTGGCTGCTGGAGGCGGCCCGGGGGTTGTTCGCCAGTGCCTGCGAATACGGCTGGTCGGTGGATGGCGCGCCTGGCCTGGTCTACACCCTGGACTGGCACTACCGCCCGGTGGTGCGCGAGCGCCTGCACTGGACCCACGCCGAAGCCAGCGCCGCCGCCCAGGCCCTGCTCAAACGCACCGGCGAGTGGCATTACGAACTCTGGTACCGGCGCTTCTGGGAGTTCTGCGAAACCCGCTTCATTGATCGGGTCCAGGGCAGTTGGCACCACGAACTCGACCCGCAGAACGAGCCCGCCAGCAGAATCTGGGGTGGCAAGCCGGACCTGTACCATGTCTGGCAGGCGGTATTGCTGCCGGGCCTGCCGTTATCGCCAAGCATGGCCAGTGCGCTGGGGGCCGGTTGTTATGTCACCAAATGGTGACATTTACCCATCCCTTTGTTACGTGCCTGGCAAAAATCCCTGTTTAGAATCCTATGCAGCGCAAGCGCCAGACTTGCATGCATAACAACAAGAAAAGGTACTCAGATGAACGCGATTAATCGCCTCGCCGTCGCTATTTCCATGGCCTCGTTGTTGCCCCTCAGTGCATTTGCCGCCGACTCCAAAGGGACGGTTGAAGTGGTGCATTGGTGGACCTCGGGCGGTGAGAAGGCGGCGGTGGATGTCCTGAAGGCCCAAGTTGAGCAAGACGGCTTCACCTGGAAAGACGGGGCCGTCGCCGGTGGCGGTGGCGCCACGGCCATGACCGTGCTGAAAAGCCGCGCGGTCGCCGGCAACCCGCCAGGCGTGGCCCAGATCAAGGGCCCCGACATCCAGGAATGGGCGTCCACCGGGCTGCTCGATACCGACGTCCTGAAAGACGTGGCCAAGGCTGAAAAGTGGGACGAGCTGCTCGACAAGAAAGTCTCCGACACGGTGAAGTACGAAGGTGATTACGTCGCCGTGCCGGTGAACATCCACCGCGTCAACTGGCTGTGGATCAACCCGCAAGTGTTCAAGAAAGCCGGCATCAGCAAAAATCCTACGACCCTTGAAGAATTCTATGCCGCCGGTGACAAGCTCAAGGCCGCCGGCTTCATTGCGCTCGCCCACGGTGGCCAGCCTTGGCAGGACAGCACGGTGTTTGAAGCCGTGGTGCTCTCGGTCATGGGCGTGGACGGTTACAAAAAAGCCCTGGTCGACCTCGACAACGCGGCCCTGACCGGCCCGCAGATGGTCAAGGCGCTGACCGAGCTGAAAAAGGTCGCGACCTATATGGATGTCGACGGCAAGGGCCAGGACTGGAACCTGGAAGCCGCCAAAGTCATCAACGGCAAGGCCGGCATGCAGATCATGGGTGACTGGGCCAAGTCCGAGTGGACTGCCGCCAAGAAAGTCGCCGGCAAGGACTACGAGTGCGTCGCCTTCCCGGGCACCGACAAGGCTTTCACCTACAACATCGACTCCCTGGCGGTGTTCAAGCAGAAAAATGCCGGCACCTCGGCCGGTCAGCAGGACATCGCCAAGGTGGTGTTGGGCGAGAACTTCCAAAAGGTCTTCAGCATCAACAAAGGCTCGATCCCGGTGCGCAACGACATGCTGGCCGACATGGGCAAGTACGGCTTCGACGCCTGTGCCCAGACGGCGGCCAAGGATTTCCTCGCGGATGCCAAGTCCGGTGGCCTGCAGCCGAGCATGGCGCACAACATGGCGACCACGCTGGCGGTACAGGGCGCGTTCTTTGATGTGGTGACCAACTTTATCAACGACCCGAAAGCCGACCCGGCCGACACCGCCAAGAAACTGGGTGCGGCGGTCAAGTCTGCCAAGTAACCCTTGGAAGGCTGGGCTTGAGTGTGGGAGCGGGCTTGCCCGCGATGCAGGCGCCTCGGTGTATCAATGACACCCAGGTGATGCCATCGCAGGCAAGCCAGCTCCCACATGAAGCCGGCCCCCTCAAGGTTATCCGTTAGCCCCTTACTCCCTGCCCTGGATTTTCCCATGAGTTCTGTTGCTGTGTTCAGCAAGGTCTCGCCGTTCGATGCATTGCAGCGCTGGCTCCCCAAACTGGTGCTGGCGCCGAGCATGTTCATCGTCCTGGTGGGCTTCTATGGCTACATCCTGTGGACGTTCGTGCTGTCGTTCACCAACTCCACCTTCCTGCCCACCTACAAATGGGTGGGCCTGGCGCAATACGCGCGGTTGTTCGATAACGATCGCTGGTGGGTGGCGAGCAAAAACCTGGCGCTGTTCGGCGGCATGTTTATTGGCATCACCCTGGTGATTGGCGTGCTGCTGGCGGTTTTCCTCGACCAGCGCATCCGTCGCGAAGGCTTTATCCGCACCATCTACCTGTACCCGATGGCGCTCTCGATGATCGTCACCGGTACCGCCTGGAAATGGCTGCTCAACCCCGGCATGGGCCTGGACAAACTGCTGCGCGACTGGGGCTGGGAAGGCTTTCGCCTGGACTGGCTGATCGACCCGGACCGCGTGGTGTATTGCCTGGTGATCGCGGCGGTATGGCAAGCCTCGGGTTTTATCATGGCGATGTTCCTCGCCGGCCTGCGTGGGGTTGATCAGTCGATCATCCGTGCCGCGCAGATCGACGGCGCGAGCCTGCCGCGTATCTACTGGAGCGTGGTGCTGCCCAGCCTGCGCCCGGTGTTCTTCAGCGCAGTGATGATCCTCGCGCACATCGCCATCAAGAGCTTCGACCTGGTGGCGGCAATGACGGCCGGTGGCCCTGGCTACTCGTCCGACCTGCCGGCGATGTTCATGTATTCCTTCACCTTCAGTCGCGGCCAGATGGGCATGGGCTCGGCCAGTGCGATCCTGATGCTCGGCGCGATCCTCGCAATCATCGTGCCTTACCTGTACTCCGAGCTGAGGACCAAGCGCCATGACTAGTCTCGCCAAACCTGCCATCAGCTTTAGCCGCCTGGCGATCCATGGGGTGCTGATCCTGGCCGTGGTGCTGTACCTGGTGCCGCTGGTGGTGATGCTGCTGACCAGCTTCAAGACCCCGGAAGATATCAGCACCGGCAACCTGCTGAGCTGGCCGACGGTGATCACCGGGATCGGCTGGGTCAAGGCCTGGGCCACAGTCAACGGGTACTTCTGGAACTCGTTCATGATCACCATCCCGGCGGTGCTGATCTCCACCACCATCGGCGCATTGAATGGCTACGTGCTGTCGATGTGGCGTTTTCGCGGTTCGCAGTTGTTCTTCGGCCTGTTGCTGTTCGGCTGCTTCCTGCCGTTCCAGACCGTCTTGCTGCCGGCCTCGTTTACCCTCGGCAAGATGGGCCTGGCCAGCACCACCACTGGCCTGGTGTTTGTGCATGTGGTCTACGGCCTGGCGTTTACCACGCTGTTCTTCCGTAACTACTACGTGAGCATTCCCGATGCGCTGGTCAAGGCGGCACGCCTGGATGGTGCAGGGTTTTTCACCATCTTTCGTCGGATCATTCTGCCGATGTCCACGCCGATCATCATGGTCTGCCTGATCTGGCAGTTCACCCAGATCTGGAACGACTTCCTGTTTGGCGTAGTGTTCTCCAGTGGTGATTCGCAGCCCATCACGGTGGCGCTGAACAACCTGGTCAACACCAGCACCGGGGCCAAGGAATATAACGTGGATATGGCGGCGGCGATGATCGCCGGGCTGCCGACCCTGCTGGTCTATGTGGTCGCAGGCAAGTATTTCGTGCGCGGCCTCACGGCCGGCGCGGTCAAGGGGTAATCATGGCTACGCTCGAACTTCGCAACGTGAACAAGACCTATGGTGCCGGCCTGCCGGACACCCTGAAGAACATCGAACTGTCGATCCAGGATGGCGAGTTCCTGATTCTTGTCGGGCCTTCGGGCTGCGGCAAATCGACCTTGATGAACTGCATCGCCGGCCTGGAAAACATCAGCGGCGGCGCGATCATGATCGGTGACCAGGACGTCAGCGGCATGAGCCCCAAGGACCGGGACATCGCCATGGTGTTCCAGTCCTACGCGCTGTACCCAACCATGAGCGTGCGCGAGAACATCGAATTCGGCCTGAAAATCCGCAAGATGAGCCAGGCGGCCATCGACGAGGAAGTGGCGCGGGTGGCCAAGCTGTTGCAGATCGAACACCTGCTCAACCGCAAGCCGGGCCAGCTCTCCGGTGGCCAGCAACAGCGCGTGGCCATGGGGCGGGCGCTGGCGCGGCGGCCGAAGATCTACTTGTTCGACGAACCGCTGTCCAACCTCGACGCCAAGCTGCGGGTCGAGATGCGTACCGAAATGAAACTGATGCACCAGCGCCTGAAAACCACCACGGTCTACGTGACCCACGACCAGATCGAAGCGATGACCCTGGGCGACAAAGTGGCAGTGATGAAGGACGGCATCATCCAGCAGTTCGGCACGCCGAAAGAGATCTACAACGATCCGGCCAACCTGTTCGTGGCGAGCTTTATCGGTTCGCCGCCGATGAACTTCATCCCCTTGCGCCTGCAACGCAAGGAGGGCCGCCTGCTGGCCCTGCTCGACAGCGGCCAGGCGCGCTGCGAATTGCCATTGGGCATGAGCGACGCCGGCCTGGAAGACCGCGACGTGATCCTTGGCCTGCGCCCGGAGCAGATTGTCCTGGCCAGCCCCGAGGGCAATGGCCTGCCGAGCATTCGTGCCGAAGTCCAGGTGACCGAGCCCACGGGGCCGGACACCCTGGTGTTTGTCCAGCTCAATGACACCAAGGTCTGCTGCCGCCTGGCCCCGGACGTGGCGCCGCAAGTGGGCGAGAGCCTGACCTTGCAGTTCGATCCGGCCAAGGTGCTGCTGTTCGACGCCAAGACCGGCGAACGCCTGGGTACCGCCGCGTCAGTGCCAGTGCAACACGCCGACAACGTCACCCAATTCAAGGGCCGCTGAAAATCAAAATGTGGGAGCGGGCTTGCCCGCGATACAGGCGACGCGGTCTACCAGGCACACCGCAGTGAGGCTATCGCGAACAAGCCCGCTCCCACATTCGATGTTGGTGTTTCGCAACTAGATGTAAACCGCGTTAGATAAAAACAGTTAATAACAATAAAGACGAGGATGTAGGGATGAAAAAGCAACACAACAACACTCGCTTGATCTGCCAGTTGTCAGCAGTGGCAGCGCTGGTTTTGTCTGCCAATGCGATGGCGGACGAAGCCTTCAGTGCCGATTCCAAGTGGATGACCGGCGACTGGGGCGGCGAGCGGACCAAGCTGATCGAGCAGGGTATCGACATCAAGGCCGACTACGTGGGGGAAGCGGGTTACAACGCCCGTGGCGGCTACAACGATGACAAGACCGGGCGTTACGCCGACCAGTTCGGTCTGGGCGTTGCGCTGGACCTGCAAAAGCTCTGGGGCTGGGACAACACCCAGGCCAAGATCCAGATGACCAGCCGTAATGGCCGCAACATTTCCAATGACCGTATCGGCGACCCGCGTGCCGGCACCCTGAGTTCGTCTCAGGAAGTGTATGGCCGTGGCCATATGGTGCGCCTGACCCAGTTCTGGATCCAGCACCAGATGTTCGACAACAAGCTGGATGTGAAACTCGGTTACTTCGGTGAAGGCGAAGACTTCAACACCTTCCCGTGCGACTTCCAGAACCTGTCGTTCTGCGGCTCTCAGGTGGGTAACTACGTCAACACCTGGTACAACTGGCCGGTCAGCCAGGCCGCGATCCGCGTGAAGTACCACATCACACCGGAACTGTATGCGCAGATCGGTGCGTACAACCAGAACCCCTCGCAGCTGGAGCACGGCAACGGCTTCAAGCTCAGCGGCAGTGGCACCAAGGGCACCGTGATCCCGGTGGAGTTGGTCTGGTCGCCGAAGGTCAATAACCTGCCGGGCGAATACCGTGTGGGCTACTACAAGAGCGCAGCCGATGCTCCTGATGTGCGTGAAGACGTCAACGGCAATGACGCGGCCACCACTGGCGCCGACTACCGTACCCGCAGCAGCAAGAAGGGCTACTGGTTCGTTGCCCAGCAGCAACTCACCACCCATAACGGCGACGCTTCCCGCGGCCTGAACATCGCGGCCAACGCCACGTTCCACGACAAAGAAACCAACACCGTCGATAACTACCAGTCGATCATGTTGGTATACAAAGGCCCATTCAATGCGCGTCCAAAAGATGACGTGGGCATTGGTGCCGCTCGCCTGCACGTCAACGAAGACGTGAAGAAAAACGCCGAGCTGCGCAACATTGCCAATGGCGTGAGCGACTACGACAACGCGTTGTTCTCGCCGATCCGCGAAACCGAGTACAACTTTGAAATCAACTACGGCTTCCACGTCACCAACTGGTTGACCGTGCGTCCCAACCTGCAATACGTCGTGCAACCGGGCGGCGTGGATAAAGTCGATAACGCGCTGGTGGCCGGCCTGAAAATTCAGTCGGTGTTCTAAGGCTGTTGCGATAAGCTCCTTCTCTCTGTGCGCATTTGCGGGTAGCCATGGCTATCCGCTTTTTTTTGGGTTGCGCTGTAAAGATATTCAGGACCGTGGCACATGCATGAGCAACCGCTGCAACGCTTTTTCAAATCCCTGCGCGAGCGACCGGTGTTTGCCTGGGAGCGCTTCCAGATGCGCGACGTATTGGTGATCGACCACCCGCTGTGCCAGGCGGTGTTCAGTCGCCAGGGCGCGCAGTTACTGCATTTTCAGCCCCGTGGCCAGAAACCCTGGTTGTGGTGCGCGGCCAGGTGGCCGCAAGTCGGGACGATCCGTGGCGGCGTGCCCGTATGCTGGCCGTGGTATGGCCGCCATCCCAGCGAAAACGCCTGGCCATCCCATGGTTGGGCGCGCTTGATTGACTGGAAGCTGCTGGGCAGCAGCACCGCCGATGACGGCGTGCGCCTGCACTGGCAATTGCAACTGTGCGACTGGCAGGTGGACTTGCACGCACACTTGGGCGAAACCCTCGAACTGCGCTTGAGCACCGAGCATCAGGATGAGCTGCCGTGCCAATTGAGCCATGCTTTGCACGCCTACTGGCGGATTGGCAACGTGGGTGAGATAGCGCTGTCTGGGCTCGATGGGGCGCAGGGTTACGACCAATTGAGTCGCCAGGTTTGCCAGCAGGAAGGTGAACTGCGTGTCGATGGCGGCTGCCAGCGCGTGTTCCAGCATGAGGGCGAATTGCAGCTCAAGGACCACGCCTGGCAGCGCGAACTGTGCATTGATACCGGCGACAGTGCCGATACGGTGGTCTGGCACCCGGGGAGCCGGCCGTTGCTGGGGGTGAGCTTCAACGAGGCGGCGGGGTTTGTGTGTGTCGAGTCGGCCATGGCCGGGGCCAGCCTGGCGCCGGGGGAGCGGGCGTATTTGAGTTTGCAGGCCCGGGCGGGGGTTTAGTGGTGTTGCCCAGGGCCTCATCGCGGGCAAGCCCGCTCCCACAAGGTAGAACTCGGTCAGCCTGTGGGAACTGGCTTGCCTGCGATAGGGCCGGCCCTGATGGGGGCGATTCCAGCTTTAGTTGAACTCATCCCCCACCGGATACCGGCTGTCATTCAAGCTCTCCTTGATCTTGCGCAAATGCGGCTGGAAATCCACACCACGGCGCAAGGTCATGCCGGTCGCCAGCACATCCAGCACCGTCAACTGAATGATCCGCGAGGTCATCGGCATATAGATGTCGGTGTCTTCCGGCAGCGGGATGTTCAGGCTCACCGTGCTGACCTTGGCCAGTGGCGAGTTTTCGGCGGTCACACCCAGCACAGAGGCGCCGTTTTCCCGGGCGATGCGCGCCACTTCCACCAGTTCGCGGGTGCGGCCGGTGTAGGAAATGATCACGAACAGCTCGCCGGTATGCGCCACCGAGGCGATCATGCGCTGCATCAGCACATCGGCATGGGCCGTGACCGACAGGTTGAAGCGGAAGAACTTGTGCAAGGCATCCATGGCCACCGGGGCCGAGGCGCCAAGGCCAAAGAAGTGGATCTGCCGCGCCTGGATCAACAGGTCCACGGCCTTGCTGATAAGGGCCGGGTCCAGGGCCTGGCAGGCGCTGTCCAGGGAGGCGATGGCGCTGCCAAAAATCTTTTGCGTGTAGGCCTCGGGGTTATCATCGGCCTCCACGGCGCGGCTGACATAAGCGGCGCCACTGGCCAGGCTTTGCGCCAGTTGCAATTTCAGTTCAGGGTAACCGCTGACGCCGAACGAACGGCAGAAACGGTTGACCGTCGGTTCACTGACCGAGGCGGCCTGGGCGAGGGCGGCGATCGAGAAGCGGGTCGCCTGCTGCGGGTTGAGCAGGATGACCTCGGCGACTTTTTTCTCGGCCTTGTTCAATTCTTCGAGGCGGTTCCGGATCTGTTCCAGAAGATTTCGCACGCGGTCCATTCAGTCTTTCCTTCGGGCGACGATGCAAGTAAAAGCCAGTAAAAGGTCGGCGAGCGGCCCTTGGCGGTGGCCTATCCTACTGAGGGTAGTTGAACACCACCACTCGCAATGCGTATTTTGGGAAAATGTTGTGGTTATTACTACATTTTTCCTTGAGTGATGCCTTGAAAAAAGGTATTTGTAGCTTAACTTGATAAAAGAACAAACATCATGCCTTCGATAACCGTGGAACCCTGCACCTTTGCCCTGTTTGGCGCCTTGGGTGATCTGGCGCTGCGCAAGTTATTTCCTGCCCTCTACCAACTCGATGGCGCCGGGCTCTTGCACGCCGACACGCGCATCCTGGCCCTGGCCCGCGAAGCCGGTTCCGAGCAGCAGCACCTGGACCACATCGAACACGAACTGCGCAAATACGTCGGCCAGGAACTGGATGAAGCCGTGGCGGAGCGCTTCCTGGCGCGCCTGGCCTATGTGCATGTCGATTTCATGAAGGCCGATGACTATGTGGCCCTGGCCGCCAAGGCCGGCACCGAACAACGCCTGATCGCCTACTTCGCCACCCCGGCGGCGGTGTATGGCGCGATTTGCGAGAACCTGTCCAAGGTCGGCCTGGCGGAAAATACCCGGGTGGTCCTGGAAAAACCCATCGGCTCGGACCTGGAGTCCTCGCGCAAGGTCAACGACGCCGTGGCCCGGTTTTTCCCGGAAAACCGCACCTACCGCATCGACCACTACCTGGGCAAGGAGACGGTGCAGAACCTGATCGCCCTGCGCTTTGCCAACAGCCTGTTTGAAACCCAGTGGAACCAGCACTACATCTCCCACGTGGAAATCACCGTGGCCGAGCAGGTGGGGATCGAAGGCCGCTGGGGTTATTTCGACAAGGCCGGGCAACTGCGGGACATGATCCAGAATCACCTGTTGCAGCTGCTGTGCCTGATCGCCATGGACCCGCCGGCCGACCTGTCCGCCGACAGCATCCGCGACGAGAAGGTCAAGGTGCTCAGGGCCCTGGCGCCGATCAGCCCGGAAGGCCTGACCACCCAGGTGGTGCGTGGCCAGTACATTGCTGGCTACAGCGCCGGCAAGCCGGTGCCGGGTTACCTGGAAGAAGACAACTCCAACACCCAGAGCGACACCGAAACCTTCGTCGCCCTGCGGGCCGATATCCGCAACTGGCGTTGGGCCGGGGTGCCGTTCTATTTGCGCACCGGCAAGCGCATGCCGCAAAAGCTGTCGCAGATCGTCATCCATTTCAAGGAACCGTCCCACTATATCTTCGCCCCCGAGCAGCGCCTGCAGATCAGCAACAAGCTGATCATCCGCCTGCAACCGGACGAAGGTATTTCCTTGCGCGTGATGACCAAGGAGCAGGGCCTGGACAAGGGCATGCAACTGCGTAGCGGGCCACTGCAATTGAATTTTTCCGACACCTACCGTAGCGCGCGGATTCCCGATGCCTACGAGCGGTTGTTGCTGGAAGTGATGCGCGGCAATCAGAACCTGTTTGTCCGTAAAGATGAAATCGAAGCCGCGTGGAAGTGGTGTGACCAGTTGATTGCCGGGTGGAAGAAGTCCGGCGATGCACCCAAGCCGTACGCGGCGGGTTCCTGGGGGCCGATGAGCTCCATTGCACTGATCACGCGGGATGGGAGGTCGTGGTATGGCGATATCTGATTTGAAACTGCCCCAGGGTGTAACACCCCATGAGTACCGCACGCCGGTACTGCTGGCCGAAGGCTTGGCCAACGACGTGGCCGAACAACTGCGCGCGGCCATCAGTGCCCGTGGCGAGGCGACCCTGGTGGTGTCCGGTGGCCGCAGCCCCGTGGCGTTTTTCCAGAACCTGGCCAGGCAGGGCCTGGACTGGTCCAAGGTCACCATCACCCTGGCCGACGAGCGCTGGGTGCCGGTGGAGCATGCCGACAGCAACGCCGGCCTGTTGAAGAAATACCTGCTGCAAGGCCCGGCGGCCAAGGCCAGATTCTTGAGCCTCTACAGTGCCGCCGCGAACCTGGACGGTGCTGCCGAGCAGGCGGATCGCCTGTTGGCCGAACTGCCGGCGATCGATGTGCTGGTGTTGGGCATGGGCGATGACGGGCACACCGCATCGCTGTTCCCCAACAGCCCGAACCTGGCCCAAGCGCTGCAGCCCGATGGCACCCGCCGTTGCTGGCCGATGCTGGCGCCCAGCGTGCCCCATCAACGCCTGACTATGAGCCGTGCGCTGTTGGCCAGTGCCCGCTACACCGTGTTGTCGATTGCCGGCGATTCAAAACTCCACACCCTGAGCGAAGCGCTGGCTGGCGACGATGTTGCCGGCATGCCGATTCGCGCGTTTTTGCAACCTACTCTAGAGATTTACTGGTGCCCATGAGCCAAGGATCAGCCGCTATGAAAAGCCCTCACCCGACCGTGTCCATGGCGGATAAAGTTGCCCTGATCGACAGCCTCTGCGCCAAGGCGCGGATCCTGCCGGTGATCACCATTGCCCGCGAACAGGACATTCTGCCCCTGGCCGATGCCTTGGCGGCGGGGGGCTTGACCGCGTTGGAGGTGACCCTGCGTTCGCCGTTCGGTCTCAAGGCCATCCAGGTCTTGCGCGAGCAGCGCCCGGAGCTGGTCACCGGTGCAGGCACGGTGCTCGATCGCACCATGCTGGCGGCTGCCGAGGCGGCGGGTTCGCAGTTTATCGTCACCCCGGGCATTACCCGCGACCTGCTTCAAGCCAGTGTCGACAGCCCGATCCCGCTGTTGCCTGGCATCAGCAATGCCTCCGGCATCATGGAAGGCTATGGCCTGGGCTATCGCCGCTTCAAGCTGTTCCCGGCGGAAGTCAGCGGCGGCGTGGCGGCCATCAAGGCCCTGGGTGGCCCGTTTGGCGAAGTGAAATTCTGCCCCACTGGCGGCGTTGGCCCGGCCAACATCAAACACTACATGGCGTTGAAAAACGTGATGTGCGTGGGCGGTAGCTGGATGCTTGACCCCGAGTGGATCAGGAACGGCGACTGGGCGCGCATCCAGGACGTCACCGCCCAGGCGCTGGCGCTGCTGGATTGATCTGATTTACCGAATCGTTGTTGCTGTGCTTCACGGCATGTTTACGGTGCACTTGGTCGGTGCGCCGTTTTTTTTGCCTATAGAAAAGCGAAATATCACCGCAATCCAAATGTAGGTGGCTTGTGTGGGAGCTGGCTTGCCTGCGATAGCGGTGGGTCAGTTAACCGATATTTGACTGGCCCACCGCTATCG